>CADCWL010000185.1 GCA_902806405.1 uncultured Thermomicrobiales bacterium
GTCAACGGCGCGGTGACGGTGCCGCAGACGCCGGGGATGGGGACCGAGATCGACCCGGCCAAGATCGAGCGGGAGCGGGAGCTGCGCTGGAGCGAGCGGCCGACCGAGCTCGTCGCGGCGGAGTAGGCCCGCGCGGCCGGCGGCGGCCGCCCACGACCCGCGCTTGCACCATCGCGCGCTCCCGCCCTCTCGCTGCCACCCCGCCGTCTTGCGTGGTCGCTTTCGCGCCACCGCTGCCCTGTCTCAGCCCGAGGAACGACGGATCCCTCCGCCGCGACGCGGCATGGGAAAGATCCCTCGTTTCTCGGGATGGGAGATCGGCACCACCCGTCCCCGGCCACGCCCGGCTCCTCGTTCATGCCGCCGCGGAACTGAACGGCTTCCCCCGCTGCCGACCCCATCGGGGCTGGGCACCCGTCCGTTTCCCCGAGGCCGAGGATCGGGCGGCGCCCATCCCGCTCGCTCGCGCCGTGCTGCCGCCCACCGCGTCCCCGTTCGCGGTCGCGAACAATCTGTGCGCATGGTGGGTACAATCGCACCACGAGAGGCGGCGAGACGAGCCGGCGGAGGTCGGCGGCAAAGGGGCGGAACGATGCGCGCGAACCATGTCCGGCGGCGGTTGGCGGCCGGGGAGGCCTCGGTCGGGACCTGGCTCTCCCTGCCAAGTCCCGAGGCGGCCGAGTACGTCAGCAAGCTTGGGTTCGACTGGCTCGTGGTCGACGCGGAGCACAACCCGGTCGACATCCGGACGCTGGCCCAGATGTTCGTGGCGATGGGGAACTCGGCGACGGCGCCGATGGTGCGCATCCCCTGGAATACCCCGGAGCACTTCAAGCGGGTGCTGGACGCCGGCGCCTGGGGCGTGGTCGTGCCGATGGTCAACTCCCGCGAGCAGGCGGAGCTGGCGGTCGAGGCGACGCGCTACCACCCGATGGGGAACCGGAGCGTCGGCGGCGGGCGGCACGCGCTCTCGTGGGAGACGAGCGCCAGCGAGTACTACGGGCACGCCAACGACGAGGTGCTGCTGGTGCTCCAGATCGAGCACATCGCCGGGGTCGAGCGCGCCGACGAGATCCTGAGCGTGCCGGGGGTCGACGCCTGCTTCATCGGGCCGAACGACCTGGCGGCCTCGATGGGCCTCGGCCTCGGCGTGCCGCTGGAGAGCGATGACCCGGCGCTGACCGACGCGATCCGGCACGTCCGGGAGACGGCGGTCGCCAACAACGTGGCGCCGGGCGTCCACTGCTCGGACGCGGCCGGGGTCAACCGCCGCCTCGGCGAGGGGTTCCGCTTCTGCGCGATGGCGAGCGAGCTCCGCTACCTGCTCGGCGGTCTGAAGGAGGACCTGGGGACGCTGAACTGGGCGCGCTCCCAGGCGGCGGAGCTGGCAACGAGCGACCAGGGGGCGCTGGTCCGGTACTAGCCAAACCCGGCGCTCGCCGCGGGGACGGGGGTTCGGTCGGGGCGCTGCTTGCCACGCCCCGACAACGGATGCCTGCCGCGGGTGCGCCCCGGCAAGGAGGAGCGGTGGTCGTTCGGCGGCTCGTGGTCGACCACGTCGGCCTGCTCGTGCGGGACCTCGAGGCGAGCAAACGGTTCTACACGGCGGCGCTGGCGCCGCTCGGCTTCGTCCTCCTCAAGGAGACGGACGACGGCGCCGGATTCGGCGTCGCGGGGGCGGACGATTTCTGGATCAACGTGAGCGAGACGCCGAGCACGGGCGCCCACGTTGCCTTCGTCGCCGAGAGCCGGGAGGCGGTCGCCGCGTGGTACGCGGCGGCCCGTGCCGCCGGCGGGCGTGACAAGAGCGCGCCTGCCCTCCGTCCGGAATACCACGCGGGCTACTACGCCGCCTTCGTTTGGGATCCCGACGGCAACAATGTCGAGGCCGTGTTCCACGACCGGTAGGACGGGCCGACAGCGGAACGACCACAGGGGAAGGAGACGAACGGCGGGCCAACGTGATTGGCCCTGCCCCTTGCCCCTTTCGGCTCATGCAGAGGAGGACCCGGTGAAACTGCTCCTGGCGTCGCGGGAAGGCGCGGACCACTACGGGCTGCTCGACGAGGTGGCGATCCCCGACCTCGAGATCGCGCGGGCGGAGACGCCCGACCAGATCCTGGCGGAGATCGCGGACGCCGACGTCTTCTTCGGCTTCCCGACGGCGGAGGTGGTCGCGGCGGCGCCGAAGCTGCGCTGGATCCAATCGCCGAGCGCGGGGGTCGAGTACGTCGCGAAGGTGCCGGAGCTGGTCGCCAGCGAGGTGATCCTGACCAACACCCGCGGCGCCCACGGCCCCTCGATCGGCGAGCACACCTTCGCCCTGCTGTTGGCGATGACGCGGCGCCTCCCGACCTGTCTCGACTGGCAGCGGCAGCGCCACTGGGGCCGGGTCGAGGGCTACCGCACCAGCCGCGAGATCATGGGCGCGACGATGGGGATCCTCGGCTACGGCGCGATCGGCCGCGGCATCGCGCAACGCGCGGCCGCCTTCGAGATGCCGCTGTTGGCGGTCGATGCCCAGGCGGTCGACGGCGAGCCGTTCCTCGACGAGGTGTGGCCGCCGAGCCGGCTGCCGGAGCTGCTGGAGCGCTCCGACGTGGTCGTCGTCGCCGCGCCGCTGACGCCGGAGACGCACCACCTCCTCGATGCCGAGATGCTGGCCCTGATGCGGCCGGACGCCTACCTGATCGTCGTCTCCCGCGGCGGTATCGTCGACGAGGCGGCGCTGGCGGAGGCGATGCACGGCGGCCGCCTGGCGGGGGCGGCGATCGACGTCACCGAGCAGGAGCCGCTGGCGGCGGACAGCCCGCTCTGGGATGCGCCGAACGTGATCCTGACCCCCCACCTGGCCGGCGACTCCTTCCAGAAGGAGCGCCGCGTCGTCGAGATTCTGCGGGACAACCTGCTCCGCTTCTCCCGCGGCGAGGCGCTGCTGAACGTGGTCGACAAGCGGCGGGGCTACTGAGCGGACGCGACGGGCGACGGGCCGGACGGGGAGCGGCCAAGCCGACCGAACGCGTGTTGCTTCCGCCCGAGCGTGCCCGCTTCCGGCGTCTCGCCCCCGAGCTGGCGGTCGAGGTCGTTCCACCCGTCGATCGGCCGGAGGAGGTCGCGGCGAAGATGGCACCGTGGTTGGAGGTGGGGGTCCGCCTGCTGTGGATCGTCGACCCAAGGCAGCGAACCGTTGCGATCCCCGTTCCCGGGCAGACGGCGCGGGAGCCCAGCGAGGGCGAGGAGCTGGACGGCGGCGACGCCCTCCGCGACTTCCGCGCACCGGTCGCCGAGCCCTTCGTGCAGACGATCCGGGCGCGGCGGAACGGGGGGAGACGGGGATGCGGATTGAGCACGCCGACCCGGCGGCGCCGAAGGGGTGGTACGCGGGGCCGTGGAACGCCGACCTGGCCGTCGCCGTCGGCTACGCGAACGCGGGGATCGACGAGCCGCATCTCCACGCCCGAACGACGGAGATTTACCTGATCGCGCACGGCTGGTGCGAGGTCCGGATCGAGCG
>CADCWL010000186.1 GCA_902806405.1 uncultured Thermomicrobiales bacterium
TCGTACCGCACGAACGCGCCGTCGGGCGCCAGCGCCTGGGTGTCGACGAACTCGCCCGTCTCCTCCAGCCGGGCCGCGAAGTCGCGCATGAACTGCACGTGCGCGTCGACCTCATCCGGCGTCCACTGGTCCATCGGCGCCCAGTCCACGGCGGGAGCCGGGCCACCCCGGTAGTGCTTGAGCAGCAGGTACTTGGCCATCATGTTCTCCTTCGTGCGGTGCGGCCCATTGTGGCCGTGTTCACTCCGGGGACGAAGCCGCGCTCGGGTTCTCGACATCCCACCGCGACATTTCCTGGCCGACTTCGGGACACCGCGCACTCCGCGACGCGAAGGGTACGGTGGCGGGCCGTGCCCAGCCGCGTCGGATCGTCGCGGCTCGATCAGCACCCGGCGTGGCCGGCAGGAGTCGGCCGCGTCCGCGCACCGCGATAGGGTTGCGGCGTGGGCGATCCCCCCAACGCGGGCGACCTGGTAGCGCTCAGGCGCGCCGGCGCTCGTCCCGCTGCCGGGCCAACTCCTCGACCGCGCTCGGCAGCGTCGTCTCGAAGTCGATCAGCTTCGCCCACGTCGGGGTCACGACGATCCGGACCATGCCGTCGTAGAGCGAACGCACCTCCGCCTCCCACTCGACCCGTTGCTCGGGCGTCATCGCGTAGGTTCCGTTCATCTGGAGATACTCGTCCGGGATGCCATCGACGACGTCCAGCTCGGCCCGACCGCGGACGAGCAAGATCTTGGGCGGGTGCACCTCGGTGTCGATCGTCAGGGCAACCGCCGGGTTCTCGCGCAGGGCCGGGAGCTTCGGGGCGTTCTTCGCCGTGCACATGACGATCTCCGCGCCGTTCCAGGTGAACGCGATCGGGACATTGCGGGGGGTGCCGTCCTTGGCGACGTAGGCCAAGCGGGTCAGGTCGCGGGCCAACAGTTCCCGGCTGATCGGTCGGTTCAGCACCTCGGTGATCTCGTTCGGTTGCACGGTGGTTCTCCTTCTTTCTCTGTCGCGCGGCCCGTCGTGGCCACTCGTGTCCCTGGGACGGAGCCAGCGCCAGATTCTCGACACCCAGCAGCGTGCGGAGTCCCAGGACCTGCTTCTGGACTCGACCGGCCTAGGGGCTCACACCGCCGAAGGAGCACTCGCGCAATCGCGCAAGCCGATCCCCTGCCGAGAAGGTCGGTTACGGAACCGATTCCACGCCAAAGGAGCTGCCGGCTGGGGGCGGAGGACGCAGGGGCCCGCTGGAAGCGAGGGGGCGGGCGACGACCCGTGCCGGCCACGGTCCGGGAGCGGATGCGGGCGCTCATCGCGGAGGACCCGGAGGCTCCGCCGCTGGAGGTGCTGCGCCGGCTCCGGGAGGAGGGGCACCTGCTCGGGGAGAGCACCTTCTACCGGTCGCTCCGGGCGGGGCGGGAGGGGCTGCCCACGAAGCAGATGGGGCGCTTCGAGGAGATGGCCGGGGATCCTGCGGCTCCGTTCCATCTGACAGCCGGAATGGGGCTTACGCCGCGACGCCCTCGGTATCCATGCCTTGAGCACGTTGAAGGACGGGGGGGCGGTGCGGGTGCTGGTGACCGAACGGCGGGTCGGCCGGACCGGCGAGTCCTCCCTGCGCGATCTCGGCACGGCGCTGGTCGCCGTGTACGCGACCGATGACGGGGTCTGCGGGCTCGCCCGGATCTCAAGGTACGCCGATGCGACTCGGCAGGCGGCGTCCTACCGCGCGGGACGGGTTCCGCCGGCGGGGGGAAGGCCGTATACGCACCTTGTCCGACGGGCGATTAGGGCCCGAACACCGGCGTGCCGGATGCGGTGAAGCTGGGGTGGAAGCTGCCCCCCGTCGTCAGAAGGACGTCGCCAGCGAGCCTCCTCGATACGTGCCATGCCGAGTGGCACCCGATCGCCGCCATTAGGTCGCGCAACGCGATGGCGCACGGCGCGCTGCTCCGCACGGACGACCGCTGCGACGCCTCCCGCGACACCGTGTCCGCGCTCCTCCGCAGGGACGGGCCCCGCAGACGCTTCGGCGTGATGATGTCCGGCCTGGGCATTCGGTACGATCTCGGCGCGGGACTCCCGCTGTTCGGGCGCCGCGTGCCAGGTCGCGATCTGGTCACCGCCGACGGCTCGCCGCGGGTCTTCCGCCTGCTGCACGACGCCCGACGGCTGCTGCTCAAGCTCGATGGACCCGGCGGTTTCGACATCGGGCCATGGGTCGACCGAGTTCCGGCGATCGACGCCGCGTTTGCCGGCGCGGGGGAGTTTCCGATCCAGGGCCAGGTCGCGGTCACCGCTGCCATGCCTACCGGACCCGACGGCTCGGCCGCACTGGCGGGGGATGGCACCGTTGCCGAACTGGTCGACGCGTTGACGACCTGGTTCGGATCACCGCGACGCGACGGGACGCTCGGCCCAACCGACAGCCGGATGGAGGAGAGGTCGACTCGCCCGGGCGATGGTGCGGGAGGGAAACCGACGTCCGTACCGACGCTTCGGCCAGCGATCCTACCCCTCGACGTCGACCACTCGATGACGAGGCTCGATCACGGGGTCTCGGTGACTGCCGACCCTGAGGGCAAACCCGTGGCGCGCATGTCACGACGACGCGTGCCGGCACGAACGGGGCGGACCGGGGCGATCGGGCCGGGCGGGTCGCGCGCGCCGGACGGGGTGGGGCGGGAGCGTGGAGATTCGGCGGGCTCGTCCCTTCGCGGATGGGGGCCCGACCTGGGCGGGGACGTTCGCGATCGTCGCCGTGCCGGGCCTGTTGGGGGCGATCCTGCCGCTCAACGGCGGGGCGTCCCGCGCTTCTCTCCCGCAGCCGGGACGCCGTGGTTGTTCCTCTGCGGCGCCGCCGTGGGCCCCGCGTCGGCCCCGCTCCTCGTGCGACCTCCGCCGGGAGTAAGCGCCAGAGACATTCCGTCCGCAACTGGAAGACGATGCCGGCAAGGGCGGCACGATCCGGAACTCGGGGCCGGCCGCCCATGGGTCGAGGCGACGTTTTGGGCGGGAGCGGCTGGATGGCCACCTCGGGGTCGTCGGGGACCAGCGGGGCGCTCAAGCCGGGAAGGCGTCGGGTCGGCCATGAGAAGCTTGTGCCGCCGCCAGCGCTGCCGAGCCGACCATGCCGGTGCCAACGCCGCGGCCAAGCCGACACCGTTGGGGCCGAACCACGACTGCCCGCGCTGTCGATCCCATCCCGCATCGGGTGGGCGTGGCGTCCTCCCGAGACCGTCGCGCCTGACGGGGACGAGTGCCGTTCGGGACGACCGATCGAGCATCCCCGGACGATCGGGCCGATCCCCCGGCGGTGGCATGACCCCGACGCTGACCTAGGCGGCGACGGCGACCCGAGCCGCGTTCGCGGCAAGCTCCGCGACCGGCACCTGGTAGCAGCCGCGGCGTGGCCAGCCGCGGACGTAGCCGAGGACCATCGTCTCGGTCTGGTACCACCGCACCCCGCGCCCGATGCCGCCGAGCAGGCTGATAGCGCTCGGCGGCGACTTCGGCTCGGCCGGACCGGCGTCCCAGAACTCCCCGAGCCAGGCGGCGAAGGCGTCGGCGATCTCCTCATCGCCGCGGCGAACCGCCGCAACGTACTGATCGTAGAGGCAGGCAAGTTGTCCAGCTGGCAGCACCGGAGACCTCCTTCAGGGTCGCAGGGTCGAGCGGCGGAGGGAACGTTGGGGGGCGCCGAAGCCGACACGGGCCCAGAGACGGTCCCTTCGAAATGATGTACGTACGCTACTGCCAAAAAGATGCACGTTCTGTGCCAGTCGGTCACCGGGACGTCTCGGCATTGGAGGGGATCGTGGCGCCGGTTACGCTCCCCGCGCGAGAGTGCCCTCGGCCGAGAAACGACGCCCGACGTAGGTCTCTCCGATCCGGTGGGCCTCGTTCCATACCTCGCGGATCGGAACGTTCTGGGCGCGGGCGACCGCGAGGCAGTCGTCGTACTCCGGGGCGGCGTCGATGACGCGGCCGTTCCAGCCCCGGAGCTTGACGCGGACGTCCCCCCAGCGGGTGACGGCGGTCTCCTCGCGGCGGGCGGCCTTGACCCGATCGACCCGGCTGGCCCGGACGCCGAGGGTGGTGCTGTGCTCGATCAGGACATCCTCCAGGGCGCCGCGGCGGGCGGCGGCGGCCAGGACGGAGACGAGGGTTGCCGGCCGACCTTTCTTCATCGCGATCGGGGTCAGCCAAGCGTCGTGGGCGCCGGCGGCGAAGAGGCGCTCCAGCAACGGCTCGTAGAACTGCGGGTTCATGTCGTCGAGGTTGGTCTCCAGGAGGAGATCGCCGTCTCCCTCCGTCGCCTCGTCGGCCACCGCTCCGATCCAGACCCGCAGCGCGTTCGGCCAGGGGAGCTGCCGCGAGCCGAAGCCGTAGCCGACGGCGCTCGGGGCGAAGTCGGGCCGCCGAAACTCCGCCAGGGTCGTCAGCAGCGCCGCGCCGGTCGGCGTCAGCAGCTCCGCCTCGACCCGCTCGGCGCCGGGGTCGGGACCGGCGGTCGGCGTGCCGGCGCGGGCCAGCAGCTCGGCGGTGGCGGGCGCCGGGACGGGGATCAATCCGTGCTGGGAGTCGACGAAACCGGTACCGAGGCGCGGCGGACCGCTGTAGACCCGTTCCACCCCGAGCAGGGCGAGGCCGATGCAGGCGCCGGCAATGTCGACGATGGCGTCGACCCCGCCGACCTCGTGGAAGTGGACGGCCTCGACGTCGACGCCGTGGACGTGCGCCTCCGCCTCCGCCAGCCGTCCGAAGACGGCGAGCGCCGCCTCCCGCACCGGCGCGTCGAGCGCCGACGCCTGGAGGAGTGAGCGGATCGCCGCCCAGTCCCGCGACGCCCCGTCCTCGCCGACGGCGACGACCGCCCGCGTCCCCCGCAGGCCGTGCCGCTCGACCGACTCAACCCGGAGGTCATAGCCGGCCAGGTCGAGCTTGCCGAGCTCCGCCCGCAGCGCCGGCAGCGGCAGCCCGGCGTCGAGCAGGGCGCCGAGGATCATGTCGCCGCTGGCGCCGGAGAACGGGTCGAAGAAGGCGATGCGCATCGGGGACAGGCTCCATGAACCGGTGGACGGCTCGGCGGTCGCTACGCGTCGGTCCGGACGGGCCGGGCGGGTTGGGAGGGTCCGGACGGTCCGGGGGATCGGGGCGATCGACGGTCATCCTCGACGTCGTCGTCTGGAAGTGCGCCTCGCCCTCCCGTGGCGATGGGGAAACGAGCGCCGCGAGACATTCGGCGACGACCGGCACGTCGCGGTGTGTCGGACCCCGCAGCCCGGCGGGGCCGTGGGAGGGTAAGGGGCCGGCCCCGACGACGATCTCCCGTGTGCCACCCGGAGGGGTCCGTCGATCCGGCCAACAGGTCGCCGGTACCGGTCCCGTTCGTCGGCGAGCATACCAGAGCCACGTCGGGGCCTTGCCGCCTCCCGCCCCCAGCCACCGTGCTAGCATGCCGGTCCGCGACAATCTGCCCGCTTGCCGAGAAGGACTGGAGCGACGATGCAAGCCACCCGGCCGTCATCTGCCACGCGGACCGCACCCCGCGGCTACGGGGGGCACACCCTCTCCGGGCGGCTGCGGCGGGTCATGGTCCGCCGGCCGGCACCGCCGACGGCGGGGGAGGGATGGCGGGACCTCGGCTACCCGCGGCCGGTTGACCACGCCCGCGCCGAGCGGGAGCACGCTGCCTTCCGGGCCCTCCTTGCGGGGTCCGGGGCGGAGGTGATCGAGGCCGGACCGGACGCGCCGGGCCTCCTCGACGCGATCTTCGCCTACGACCCCTCGATCGTGACCGACGCCGGTGCGGTTCTGCTGCGGATGGGCAAGCCGGAGCGTCTGGGAGAGACGGCGCTCGCCGAGCGCGCCTACGCCGAGCTCGGGATCCCGATCCTGGGCCGGATCGAGGCTCCGGGCACGGTTGAGGGGGGCGACACCCTCTGGCTCGACGAGCGCACCCTCGCCGTCGGCCGCGGTTATCGGACGAACGACGACGGCATCGCCCAGCTCTCCGCGATCCTCGGCGGCATCGGTGTCGCCGTGATGCCGGTCGCGCTGCCCCACTGGCGGGGGCCGGCGGAGTGCCTGCACCTGATGTCGCTGATCAGCCCCGTTGCCCCCGACCTGGCGGTCGTCTACCCACCCCTCATGGCGACGGCTTTCGTCGAGGAGCTGCGGCGCCGGGGCTGGCGCTTCGTGGAGGTGCCCGACGATGAGTTCGACAGCCTCGGCTGCAACGTCCTGGCCCTCGCTCCCGGCCGCTGCCTGGTCGCCGCCGGCAACCCGGTCACCCGATCCCGCCTGGAAGCGGCCAGCTGCGAGGTCGTCGCCTACGACGGCGGGGAGATTTCGGTGAACCGCGCCGGCGGTCCGACCTGCCTCACCCGCCCCCTGTGGCGGGACGTGGCCTGACCGCCGCCGTTACCGCGGCGCCGAGCATCGAGCTGCGGGAGATCACGAAGCGATTCGACGCGGTGACGGCGCTCGACGGCGTCTCCCTCCGCGTCGAGCGGGGGGAGTTCCTGACGCTGCTCGGGCCGTCCGGCTGCGGCAAGACGACGACGCTGCGGACGATCGGCGGCTTCGAGCTCCCGACCCGCGGCGAGGTCTACCTCGACGGCGCGGCCATGGGCGCGACGCCGCCCCACCGGCGCCCCGTCAACACCGTTTTTCAGCACTACGCCCTCTTCCCGCACCTCTCGGTTGGGCAGAACGTGGCCTATGGGCTGGAGATGGCCGGCGTCCCCAAGCGAGAGCGCGACCGCCGCGTGGGCGAGATCCTGGAGCTGGTTCGGCTGCCGGGGGTCGAGCGGCGGAAGCCGGCCGAGCTCTCCGGGGGACAGCAGCAGCGGGTCGCGTTGGCGCGGGCGCTCGTCACCCAGCCGGCCGTGCTGTTGCTGGACGAGCCGCTGGGAGCGCTCGACCTGAAGCTGCGCCAGGCGATGCAGGGGGAACTGAAGCGGCTGCACCGGGAGGTCGGCGCTACCTTCGTCTACGTCACCCACGACCAGGAGGAGGCGTTGACGATGTCGGACCGGATCGCGGTGATGAACGCCGGCCGCGTCCTCCAGCTTGGCGAGCCGGACGAGATCTACGAGCGGCCGCGCACGCGCTTTGTCGCCGATTTCGTCGGCCAGACCAACTTTCTGGACGCGAGGGTGCTGAGCCTGGACGGGACGGAGGCGGAGGTCGAGGTGGCCGGCTCCGGCCGGCTCCGGACCCGGGTGCCGGCAGGGAGCGCGCCCACCGGTCGGGTGATGCTGTCGGTCCGCCCGGAAAAGCTGACCCTCGCCGCCGACGCGCCGGCGGAGCCGGCCACCGGCTGGAACCGGCTCGAAGGCACCCTCGTCGGTGCCGTCTACGTCGGCACGCACACCCAGCACGTCGTCGCCCTCCCGGGCGGCGCCACCGTCACCGTCCACCGCCAGAACCGGGCAGCGGGCGCGCCGGGGCCGATCGCGGGGGAGGCGGTGAGCCTGGTCTTCGATCGGGAGGCGGCGACCATCCTGGCGGAGTAGCCCGTTCTGCGTCGCAGTCGCGCGGCGGCAGGCTTGGGTGGGCGCGTTCCACGGTCTCGGCGGCGCCGACCGGTCAGTCGAGCCGATACAGCGCCCGGGCGTTCTCGGCGAGGATCATCCGCGCCGCGTCCCGCGCCTCGGCGTCGTCCAGGAAGCCGCCGGTGACGAGGTCCTGCAGCACCTGGCCCAGCGCCTGCTTGGCGAGCTTGGCGCTCGTGAAGTTGATCTCCGGGAGGGTGTAGCCGTCCGAGCCGTAGACGACCTTGGAGAGGGGCGCCATCTCCAGCACCTCGGCGAAGATGCTCCGCGCCCCGGGACCGGCGAACGGGATCCCCTCGCTCACGTCGCAGTAGACCCGCGGCAGAACGTGGGCCATGTAGGCCGCCTCGCGGTGGTACGGGTAGCCGCCGTGGACGAGCAGCACCCGGCACCCCCGGTAGGCGGGGAAGCGGAGCAGGTCCATCAGGAAGGCGGGCCGGCAGAGGGGAAGGTTCACCTCGAAGTCCCCCATCCCG
Source organism: uncultured Thermomicrobiales bacterium (assembly GCA_902806405.1). GTDB lineage: Bacteria > Chloroflexota > Chloroflexia > Thermomicrobiales > UBA6265 > CADCWL01. The sequence continues at coordinate 8,030 of CADCWL010000186.1, forward strand.
GTGTGGATCTGCATCGGCGCGTCGTGCTCGATGCAGAGCTCCAGCGCCCGGCAGAGGAGGTGATCGCGCAGCTTCTTCGTGGCGCCGCCGCCCAATCCGCGCCGAACCGCGTCGAGCGCCTGGAGACCCTGGTCGGGGGTCCGGCTCAGCGGCGAGACCTCGAGACCCGTCCGGTAGGCGATGATCGACTTGACGCCCTTGAAGCCCCCCGTCGTCAACGCCCCCGCGATCGCCGCGTCGTACCGCCGCGCGAACTCGCCCCACCCGACGTCGGCCTGCAGGAGATCGGCGATCAACGGCTCGATCCGGTAGACCGGCACGATGTCGACCGGGAGCTGGGAGCGAACCGTTCCGAGGTCGAGACCGGGCTGCGGGAACCCGAAGTCCATCACCATCGTCGTCAACCCCGCGTCGGCGTAGAGCCGCGCGACGTAGTCCCGGTAGTCGACGGCGGCGGCGGCGTTGCGAGCCGCGACGACCGCGTCGGGGTCCGGCGCGACCCCGAAGAAGGCGGCCAGGTCGCGCACCATCCGGCGGAAGTAGAGCGTGTTCCGCTTGCCCCGCTGCAGCTCGGCGCGGATCTCCTCGGTGAAGGCGACCCCCGCCTCTTCCAGGTAGGAGCGGGAGCCGCCGCCGAAGGCGGTGAGGTCGACGAACTCCTCGGTCGTGACCTCCCCTCGATCCAGGAACGGGTGGCAGTGGACATCGACGACGGCGAGATCCTGCACGTCGACCACGGCTAGAAGACCTCCAGGTAGGTGGCCCGCTCCCAGGGGTGGACCTCCGTCTCGTAGCGGGCCAGCTCGCTCCGCTTCACCTTGAGAAAATGCTCGCCGACGGTGGGGCCGAGGGCGGACATGATGGTCGGGTCGGCCTCGAGCGCCGCCAGGGCCTGGTGGAGCGTCCGCGGGATGGAACGGAGGTCGTGCCGTGCGATCTCCGCCGCGGTGAGGTGGCCGACGTCGCCCTGGAACGGCGGGGGCGGCTCGATTTGCCGCCGGATGCCGTCGCGGCCCGCGGCGAGGAGGCCGGTCAGGAAGAGCGCCGGCTGGCAGGTGTTGTCGCCGGAGCGGAACTCGATCCGGCGCTTTCGGCCCGGTCCGGGTACGCGGACCACCCCCGACCGGTTGCCAACCCCCCAGTACGCGTTGGCGGGGGCCCACGAGCCGGGTTGGAGTCGCTTGTAGGAATTGACGGTCGGCGAGCCGAGCGCGGTCAGGGCGTCGACGTGGGCCATCAGCCCGCCCAGGAACCAACGTCCCACCTCCGAGAGCGACGCCTCGTCGTCGGCGGAGGGCGTCAGGTCGCGCTCCCCGGCGGCGTCCCAGACGCTGAGGTGGACGTGGAGGCTGCAGCCCGCCCAGGTCGCGTAGGGCTTCGGCATGAACGTGGCGAGGTAGCCGAACCGACGGGCGACGGCGGGGACGGCGGCCCGGACGGAGAGGTAGTCGTCGAGGGCGGCGATCGGGTCCCCGTGGCGGACCGTCAGCTCGAACTGCGCCGGGCCGTACTCGCGGAAGAGTTGGTCGACCGCCACGCCGGAGCCGGCAAGCTCCTCCATCAACCCGGCGAGCAGGGCCGGCTGCTCCTCCAGGCCCTGCAGGGAGTACATCCGGCTCCCCGTGATCGGCAGGTAGGCGCCCCCCTCCTCGGTCAGCACGTAGAACTCCGGCTCGAAGGCGGCCTGGGCGGAGAAGCCCTCGTCCCGAAGCGCGTCCACCGCGCCCTGCAGGCGCGTCCGCGGGCAGCCGTCCCACGGAGAGCCGTCCTCCTGTCTCATCCAGCCGTGGACGCGGGCGACGCCGGGATGGCGCGGCAGGAGGGCGTACGAGCGCGGATCGGGCACCACCAGGAAGTCGCCGGAGTCGGCCAGGAAGGCGGCATCCGGGACCTGGCCGTTGAGGATGTCCATGTCGAGGTTCGCCCTGGCAAAGGCGACGCTGCCGGCGAGCGCGGCGGCAAAGCCGTGGCGCGGGACGATCTTGGCGCAGGCGCGCCCGCTGTAGTCGTGGAAGACGACCCAGAGCTGCTCGACGCCGTCCTCGGCCAGCCGATCCAACAGCGCGGCTTCGCTCGCCCGGTTATCCATTGCCGGCCCCCCGTTGCCGTTCCGCCTCGATCGTCACCAGCAGCTTGGCCAGAAGCGCCGTCCGGGGCACGATGCTGCCGCGGAGGATGTACTCGTCCGGGCCGTGGTCGAGCCCCCCTATCGGCCCCAGGCCGTCGAGGCCGGGCGTCCCAGCGTGCGCGGCGAAGGAGATGTCGGACCCCCCGCCCGTGGCGGCGCCATCGAGGTCGTATCCGAGGTCCCTCGCAACCCCGATCGCCAACGCCTCCAACCGGGCTACGCCCTCGGTTCGTTCCATCGCCGGGCAGCCCGATCCCTTCTCCAAGGTCGCCGAGAACGCGACACCCGGTACCAACGGTCGGGACGCGAGGTCGTTGAACGCGGCCTCCAGTTCGTCGAGTTGCGCGTCGGTGCGGGCCCGGAGGTCGAAGCGCGCCGTTGCCCGGTCGGCGACAATGCTCGGCGAGCCGCCCCCGGAGACCCGCCCAGGGTTTACGGTCATCCCCTCCCGCATCCCGTTCAGCGCGTAGGCGGCGTCGACGAAGCGGGCGATCGCAAGCGTCGCGCTCCGCCCCTTGTCCGGCTCGACGCCGGCATGGGCCGCCCGACCTCGGGCCTCGACGGTGTACCAGCGGACCGCCTTGCGCGCCGTCACGATGTCGCCGCTGTCCCGGGCAGCCTCAAGGGTCAGGATCGCGTCGTGGGCCGGCCCTTCCGCCTTGAGTAGGGGAACAGAATGCCGCTCGCCGATCTCCTCGTCGGAGACGACGAGGAAGGTGGTGGCATCGTTGCCCGCCCAACCTACGTGGTGGAGCGCCCGTAGAGCGTAGAGGCCGGTGACCAAACCCGCCTTCATGTCGCAGGTGCCGGGACCGAGGATCTTGTCGCCGGCAGCCGTCATTGGGCGGGCGGCGGCCGTTCCCCCCGGGTAGACGGTGTCGGCGTGGCCCAGGAGCATCACGCGGGACCGCCCGGCGCCCGACCGGCGCGCGACGAGGTCGTCGCCGAACCGTTCCTGGCGCCGCCACTCGACGGTGAAGCCGAGCGCCTCCAACCGCTCCGCCAGCCAACCCGTGACGGCGTCGACTCCGCCCTTGTCGTTGGATCCTGAGTCGATGGCGACCAGCGTTCGGAGGTCCGCCAGGTAATCGTCAAGGTGCTGTTCGAGGTACGCGACGATCGGGTCGGTCATGCGGTGGCTACTCGTCACCATCCGGCGAAGGGGGCGACGGCCTCGTCGCTCACCTTCCCGGCCAGCGCGTCGGCGATCGCCCGGTCGAGGAGGTCGACCCCGTGGTCGATCTCCTCCCGGGTCAGGATCAGCGGCGGGGTGATCTCCAGCACGTTGCCCCAACTGCCGGCGTAGAAGAGGATCAGGCCGAGCTCCCAGGCGCGGTAGACAACCTTGGCGGCGAGGCGCTGGTCCGGCTCCTTGGTGACCCGGTCGCGCACCAGGTCGACCCCGATCATCATGCCAAGGCCGCGCACGTCGCCGACTGGCTCGTGCTTACCGAGGACCTCCGCGAGCCGCCCGCGCAGGTAGTCCCCGTTCCGAGCGGACAGGTCGACCAAGCTCTCCCCCTCGACCACCTCGAGGGTCGCCAGACCGGCGGCGCAGGAGGTCGCGTTGCCGGACACGGTGAAGAGCGCGATGCCGGACCCGCAGTCGAGGATCTCGGGCGGCGCGACGACGGCGCTCAGCGGCAATCCACCGCCGAGCGACTTGCCGAGGAGCACGACGTCCGCTGCGGTCTCGGTGTGCTCGACCGCGAACATCCTGCCGGTGCGACCGAGGCCCGTCTTGACCTCGTCCGCGACCAAGAGGATGCCGTGCCGGTCGCAAAGGGCGCGAAGCTTCGGCATGAAGTCGGGCGGCGGCACGACGTCGCCACTGTCGGCCTGGACCGCCTCGACGAAGACCGCGGCGACGTCCTCGGGCGGACAGACCGTTTTGAAGAGGTAGCCCTCGACGTAGTCGAGGCACTGGTCCACGACCTGGTCCGAGCCGAACCGGGCGCCGAACGGATTGCGGTAGGGATCGGGGTAGGGCAGTTTGGTGATGTGCCCGCCGCCCGGCGCAGCGGTGAACGCGGTGTGGCCGGAGAGGCCCATCGTAGCCTCGGTGGTGCCGTGCCAGCTGCCGACAAAGGAGAGGACGCGCCGCCGACCCGTGGCGCGGAGGATAAGCCGCAGGGCCGCCTCGTTCGCGTCGGAGCCGGACAGCCCGAACCACGCCTTCTTCGGGCCGTCGCCCGGAATCAAGGAGACCAGCTTCTCGGCGAGGTCGACGGCCGGGAGGTTGACCGTCGAGTTGAGCCCGGCGTACGTGGTGCGCTCCAACTGGGCGACGACGGCCTGCCGCACGTGCCTATTGCTGTAGCCGAGATGGGCGACGGACCACCCGGCGCCGAAGTCGAGGAAACGGCGGCCGTCCGCGTCGACCAACCAGGCGCCGTCGCCCCCCGCCAGGACGAAGGGCGTGTACCGGATCTTGATCGCGCTGGCGATGAAACGGGCGTCGCGCTCCGCGATCGTCGCGGAGCTCGCGGTGCTGGCCATTCCCGGCCCTCCGGCGAACGCGCCGGCCCGGAGGCGCACCCCCGAACCGGCGACGGACGGAAAGACTAAGCCGGCGCGACCGTCTTCGGCACGACGACCTTGAGCAGCGTCGGTTTCAGGTCCCGGACCTCGACGATCGCCACCGACTTGGACGGGATGCGGCTCCCCTCCTCGTACGAGATCTGACCGGTGGCGCCGGCGTAGCCCTGAGTCGCGGCGAGGGCGTCGCGGACCTTGTCGCCGTCGAGCGCGCCGGCCCGGTTGATGGCGTCGGCCATGAGCCGAACGCCGTCGTAGCCGAGTGCCGCGAAGACCGAATTGGGGGCCTGGCCGGTCTTCTCCTGGAAGGCGGCCGTGAACTGCTGGCCCGCCGGGTCGTCTCCGTAGATCCCCTGGTGGGTGGTGAAGAAGACGCCGTTGGCGGCAGGCCCGCCGAGCTCGGTAAGAAGCGGCGTGTCATAACCGTCGCCGCCGAGGATTGGCATGGTTAGGCCAGCGGCGCGCGCCTGGGCGACGATTGTCCCGATCTCGTCCGGCCCCGCCGAGATGAACAGGACGTCGGGCTGCGGGGCAAGATTCTTGAACTCCGTCAACTGGCCCGAGAAGTCGGTATCACCCATGCCGTAGTTGAGGGTCGAGACGATCTCGCCGCCGATGTCGTCGTCGTCGAAGCGGTCGGCAAAGTACTGGGCGAGGAACTTCGTGTAGTCCATCCCCTCGTTCAGGAGGAGGGCGCACGTGCTCCATCCCTGCTCCTGGGCGAACTCGGCGGCGACGGAGGCTTGGACGTTGTCGCCGAACGGGATCATGAAGACGTAATCGCCGACGCTCGTGATGATCGGCGCCGTGCCCCCGACGTCGAGGTAGGGGACGCCGTTGTCCTGCGCGACCTGGGCCGCGGCAAGGACGTACGAGGTATCCGTCAACCCCACGAGGGCGGAAACCTGGTCCTCCTCGACCAACTGCCGCACGATGTTGGTGACGGTGGTGACGTCACTCTTGCCGTCGTAGATGCGCAATTCGACCGGCCGACCGAGAATCCCTCCGCCGGCGTTCAACTCGTCGACCGCAAGCTGTGACCCATCCCGTGCCGGGTTATCGAGCGACGCGAGGGCGCCGGTGAGGTTGTAGGGCGCGCCGATGACGACGGGCTCCCCGCTGAGGGCGTTCGGCGTCTCCTGACGGGCGGCGGCCCGAGGGGCGCGGGAGATCGCCGCCGCAAGCAGCGGCGCGGAAACGCCGATCGCGGCGCCCCGTCGCAGGATGACGCGGCGCGTCAATCGACCGCCGGGCGCCTCCCGGACCTGTGCAGACACCGCGCCAACGAGGCTGCTCTCGTTCGGGCTCTTGCTCACGACCCATTCCTCCTCGAACTCACGGACGGGTTCCCCTCGGCGGGACGACCGCGCTTCCACCCCCGGCGGCGACGCATGGGACCGCCCCGGCAAGGGAAGGGGACGCAGTGTACCCGGTTGATGGCGCCGCTCGGATCGGCCTCGGAGCACAACCGCCTGCCGCCTCCGCGGTCGGGACATCGGCTGACCCGTCACCGGTCGTCAGCGGCTCGCTCCGTCCCCTGGGCCGACGTCGAGCCCCGGCGCGAGCGTCGGCGTCACCTCGGCCTCGTCGCCGTCCTGGCGGGGACCACGTCGCCGGAGCAGGCCGAGGCCGAGTTCCCGGTCGCCGAAGAATCCCTGCGGACGAAAGATCATGACGAGGATGAAGGCGATCGCGAGGATGATCTGCGACAGGCCGAAGAGCGCGCCGAACGAGAGTGGGCCAAGGTCCATGCCGTCCTCTACCCCCCGCAGGTACTCCGGGGCGAGCGTCATGATCGCCGCGCCCAGCACCGCGCCGCTGATGCTGCCCATCCCCCCCAGGACGACCATGATGACGACGTTGAAGGTCGTCGTGAAGTAGTAGGCGGACGGGGCGACGCTGCCGATCTGGTGCGCGAGCAGCGGCCCGGCGGCGCCGGTCAGGAACGCGCCAACGACGAACGCGATCATCCGGGAACGGTGGACGTTGACGCCGACCGCGCGTGCGGCAATCAGGTTCTCGCGGGAGGCGATCATCGCCCGGCCGTAGGGGGACACGCGCAACCGCCAGGCCGCGTAGATAGCCACGAGCGCGCAGCCATAGGCCGCCCAGACGTTGGTATAGCTCGGAATCTGCGATAGCCCGCGGGCACCGCGGGTAACCCCCGACCAATTGTTGGCCACCGAGTGGACGATGATCAGAAAACCCATCGTTGCCACCGCGACGTAGTGGCCCGAGAGGCGCATCAGCGGCATGCCGACCAGTGTCGCGACCGTGGCCGCGACGATCCCCCCGACCAGGCAGGCGAAGAGCAGCGCTACCTGGGGGTGCCAGCCCGTCGTGTCGAAGGCGGCGAGCCACCCGGGCAGCCCCGGCAGGAACATCTCCGACTTCCACTGCGGCGCGAGGTTGAGGAGGGCCCCGACGTAGGCGCCGATCGCCAAGAAGCCGATCTGGCCGAGGGAGAAGACGCCGGTGAAGCCGCTGGTCAACGTCAACGCGACGGCGATCGTCGCGTTGATCGCCACGAGCGTGACGATCTGGAGGCGATAGCCGTTGAACGACGCATCGGCGTAGGCAAGGAACACCGCCAACAGAGTGAGGGCGAGGGCAACGGCGGCGAGTGCCGGCACTGCTCCTCGGTGCCGAGACGCGGTCGCGCCCGGCCGGACGCTGGGGACAGAAGCCATCAGATCTTCTCCGGCTCCGACGATCCAAGGATCCCCTGGGGACGGAACAGCAGGATCACGATCAGCGCCGCGAAGACGAACGCGTCGCGGTAGCCGCTCAGCTCCCCCGGCAGCAGCGCGACGAGGTAGATCTCCCCGAAGCCAAGGAGGTATGCGCCAACCACCGCGCCCGGGATCGAGCCGAAGCCGCCGATTACCGTTGCCACGAACGCCTTAAGGACGGGTATGAAGCCCATCAGCGGCTCGATCCGACCGACCCGCGCTCCCCAAAGGATGCCGGCGACTGCGGCGAGCGCCGAGCCGATGGCGAAGGCGGCAACGATCACCGTGGAGAGGTTGATCCCCATCAACTGGGCCGCCATCGCGTTCTCGGCGGTCGCCCGCATCGCGGTCCCGAGCCGCGTCCGCGTCACGAACAGGGTGAGTAGCGCCATCAGGAGCAGCGCGACGCCGACGGTGACGAGGTTGGTCACGCTGATCTGGATGCCCCCGACCGTCAACTGCTCCTGAATCGCCGCCGGCGTCGGGAACGGTTTCGGTTGGGCATCGAACGCGAGCAGCGCGCCGTTCTGGAGGGCGATGGAGACGGCGAGCGAGGTGAGGAGGAGGGCGACGTCCGGTGCACCTCGGATTCCGCGGTAGGCGACGCGTTCCATCAGGAGCCCGATCGCGACCGTGGTCAGGACGGCGAGGAGGACCACGACGAGGAATGGCAGCCCGGCCGCGGCAAAGTAGTACGCCGCGAAGGCACCGAGCATGAGCACCTCGCCGTGCGCGAAGTTGATCAACCTCAGGATGCCGAAGACCATCGCCAGCCCGATCGCGACGAGGGCGTAGATGCTGCCGAGGCCCAGCGCATTGACGAACTGCTGCCCGAACTCCGAAGCGCTCATGCGACAGTCTTCCCCTTCGTTACTCGACCGGCGATCCCAGCGGCGGGCGGCGTCGGTGGTCCCCCGCGAGGGGAAGGGATGACCGCCGAGCGGGGACCGCCGCGGACGAGATCCGGCCCGCCCTACGTCCCCTCCCCCTATGCCCCCAGGTAGGCCCGTTCGACCTCCGGATTCGCGGCCAACTCGAGCCCCGTGCCGCTGAGGACGACCGTGCCGGTCTCGAGGACGTAGGCCCGGTCGGCGACCTCGAGCGCCTTGCGGGCGTTCTGCTCGACGAGGAGGATGGTCACGCCCTCGGCCTTGAGCCGGGAGACGACCTCGAAGATGCGCCGCACCATCAACGGCGCCAGGCCGAGGGACGGCTCGTCGAGCAGGAGCAGGCGGGGGCGGGCCATGAGTGCCCGCCCCATCGCCAGCATCTGCTGCTCGCCCCCTGAGAGGGTGCCGCCCGCCTGGGCGAGCCGCTCCTTGAGAACGGGAAACAGATCGAAGACGCGCTCGAGATCGCCGCCCAGCCCCTTCCGGTCCTTGCGGGGCGTCGCCCCGAGCAGCAGGTTCTCGCGCACCGTCAAGGAACCGAAGATCTGCCGTCCCTCCGGGGACTGGGAGATCCCGGCGGCCACGATCCGGTGCGGCGCGAGCTTCGTTAGATCCGCGCCGTCGTAGGTGATCTTGCCCGAGCGCGGCCGGAACAGCCCGGAGATGGTCCGGAGCGTGGTCGTTTTCCCCGCACCGTTGGAGCCAAGGAGGGCCACCAATTCCCGCTCCCGCACGTCGAGCGAGACCCCCCTCACGGCCTGGATCGCCCCGTAGTAGACGCGGATCTCCTCCACCGCGAGCAACGGCGGAGCGGGGCTGCCGGGCCCGCCATCGCGCAACGGCCCCTGCGTTTGGCCGGCATCCTTTCGTCCGTTCACGGACCGACCCCTCTCCCGCGTCTCGCCCGCCGCAACCGGCCCTACTCGGTCCCTAGGTACGCCTCGATCACTGTTCGGTTCGTCCGAATCTCGGCGGGCGTCCCCTCGGCAATGACGCGTCCGTAGTTCAACACCTGGATCCGTTGGCAGAGGCGCATGATCAGCGACATGTCGTGCTCGACCACGACGACGGTCAGGCCGAAGCGCCCGTGGATCTCGCGGATGAACTCTGTCAGTTCGGCCGTCTCCTGGGCGTTCATGCCGGCCGCCGGCTCGTCAAGGAGCAGAATCCGTGGCTCGGTGGCGAGCGCCCGGGCGATCTCGAGCTTGCGCTGAGATCCATACGGGAGGGAGGCAGCAAGGGCACTTTGGAAACGGCCCAATCCCAGGCTTTCCAGATGGCCCATCGCCCGTGAGTCCAGCTCCCGCTCCTTGCGGACGAAGGTCGGCGCTGTGACAAGCGTCTCCCAGAATCCCGCCCGCCGGTTCAACTGCTGCGCCGTCTTGACGTTGTCGAGCACCGACATCCGGCCGAAGAGGCGGATGTTCTGGAAGGTGCGGGCGACACCGAGCGAGGCGATTCGGTCGGGCGGCAGCCCAGTGATGTCCCGCTCGCCGAGGGCGATCCGACCCGCCGTCGCTGGCACGAAGCCGGTGATCACGTTGAAGAGTGTCGTCTTACCGGCACCGTTCGGTCCGATGACCCCGAGAATCTCGCCCCGGCGCAGCTCGAGTCCGTAGTCGGTAAGGGCGTGGAGGCCGCGAAACGAACGCCCGACGCCGGTCGCGCGGAGCGCCGTCTCACCCGGTCTCTCACCGCGCTCACCGTCCAGCCGCCCGTCGGTCGTCGGGAGTGCCTCCACGTCCACCCCACTCCTCGCCGGCCCCACCGGCTACCCGTCCGCGTCCCAAGGCATCGTGCCCGTCGTCCCCTCGACCACGAGGCGCGCGAGAGGGGAGCGGAGAACCGGGGACGAACGCGGATGCCCGGTAGCTTAACCCAGGATGGGGGGATCGGGAACGTCGCGCCGATTGCTACGCTATGGCCCGCGCCGACCCGGGGCGCGGCGCGAAACGGCACAGGGGGCGGCGATGTCACGACTGGACTTGGTGATCCGCGGGGGAACCGTCGTCACGGCCGGCGCCGTCGCGGCGGCCGACGTCGGGATCGCCGACGGCGTGGTCGTCCAGATCGGCGGCGCGATGGCGGCCGCCCAGGAACTGGATGCGGGCGGCATGCTCCTCTTCCCGGGCGGCATCGACGCCCACGTCCACCTCTCCAACCCGCCCGGCGAGGTCGCGGAGCCGGCCTGGGTGGACGACTTCGCGAGCGGCTCCGCCGCGGCCCTCGCCGGCGGCGTGACGACGCTCGGCAACATGACCTTCCTCGCCCCCGGCGAGACGCCGCTGGCCGGGCTCGCCCGGGAAGCCGCGCTCGTCCGCGAGCAGGCGATCGCGGACGTCTTCCTCCACCCGGTGCTGGGCGAGACCACCGCTCCGGTCCTGGACGAGATCCCCCGCCTCCTCGCCGAAGGCTGCAACAGCATCAAGTTCTTCATGTCGTTCCCGGACTTCGACGCCTCGGTCGCCGGCTACCTGGAGGCGACGCGACGGGCCGGCGCTGCCGAGCTGATCACGCTGATCCACTGCGAGGACCGGGCGCTGATAACGGACGCCACGGCGCGCCTCGTCGCCGCCGGCCGGACGTCGCTCCGGCACTACCCGGAGAGCCGGCCGGTGCTCGCCGAGCTGGTGGCGACGCAGCGCGCGATCGCCTTTGCCGAAGCGACCGGCGCCCCGGTCTACGTCGTCCATCTCTCGTCCCGGCGGGCGCTCGAGGCCTGCGCCGACGCCCAGGCCCGGGGTATCCCCGTCTTCGTCGAGACACGACCGCTTTACCTGCACCTCACCCGCGAGCGGTTCGAGGAAGCGGAAGGGGCCAAGTACGTCGGGCAGCCGCCGCTGCGCGAGCGGGAGGACCTGGACGCCCTTTGGGCCGCAATCCGGCAGGGAACGCTGCAGACGGTCTGCACCGACCACGCCCCCTGGTCGCTCGCCGCCAAGCTCGATCCGGCGCTCTCGGTCGCCGACCTCCGGCCCGGCGTCGAGAACCTCCAGACCATGCTCCCGATGCTCTACTCCGAGGGGGTTCGCGGGGGTCGGATCTCCTTGAGCCGGTTCGTCGAGGTGACGTCGACCAACGCGGCGAAGCTGTTCGGCCTCTACCCGCGGAAGGGGACGATCGCCGTCGGCGGCGACGCCGACATCGTCGTCTTCGACCCGGAGCTGACCCGCACCGTGACGGCGTCGATGCTCGAGTCCAACGCCGACTACACCGTCTACGAGGGGTGGGAGGTGACCGGCTGGCCGATCGTCACGCTGCGCCGCGGGGAGGTCGTCTATCGCCACGGGGAGGTGGTCGGGAAACCGGGGAGCGGGCGTTTGGTGCGGCGTGAGCGGACGCGGGCGCTGTAGGGGCCGAGAGGCGGCCCGGAGAGTGGCGCACGGGAAGGATGATGGGAGGTGTCCCCGTCCTCCGACCCGGCGCTGCCCGACGTCGAGGGCGCGCACGGGCCCATTCCGGGGACCCTGGATTGCCGCCGCCCCCCGGTGTGTCCTGCCCCGGCGGACGCGGCGGCACCTAGCTGCCCTGCCCTGGAACAGGGCGTCCGGATCGGACCGGACCAACGGCGCGCCGCCCGTCGGCACGACCCCACCCGTGTGCATGGACCCGTCGGAGTTCCTATCGGGAAGCGGCCGCGAGTTCCGGAGCGTGCGCTCGTTCGGATGCAGATGCCGGGTACCCTGGCCGCCCCGGCGCTGGGATTTGGGTCGTTGCTCAGCCAGGTCGTATCCGCCGGTGGACCGAGTCTCGATCTCGACGATGGGCGAAAGCGGCCGATCGGACGCGTCCGACGTGCCGGGCCGGCGGCGGAGCGCCCCACGAAGGGCAGTGGGGACGACGGTCGCATCCGGAATGTAATAGTGGTCAGGACGCCGCCGGAAACGGCCGTGGTTAAGGCGTGTCTCGTGAATCGGCCGTGCCGCCGCTAGCCTACAGGTCTTCGGCCGGGGCCGGGCGCGATGGTCGGGCGCGGCCCGAGATTCGCCGGACAGGCCCGGCAGGGGAGGATGGGCCGATGACCTGGGATGAGGCGTTCGCGAACCACTACGAGGCCTGGTCGGCGCACATGACGGCCGACATCCCCTTCTATGTCAATCTTGCACGCACGGCGAAGGGACCGTTGGTCGAGCTTGCGATCGGGAATGGGCGGGTGGCGATCCCGGTCGCGAAGGCAACCGGCCGGCGGGTGATCGGCATCGACTCGTCGCCGGCGATGCTCGCGCAGGCGCGCGCCCGCGCCGCCGCGGCGGGCGTGGCGCTCGACCTGCGGGAGGGCGACATGCGCGACCTCGCCCTCGACGAGCCGGCGGCGCTGATCTACTGCCCGGCCCGTGCGCTCCTGCACCTGCCCACCTGGGCCGACCGCCGCCGCACCTTCGAGCGCGTCGCCGCCTCGCTCCGACCGGAAGGGCGGTTCGCCTGGAACGCCTTCGCCTTCGACCACGGCATCGCGGCCCGCCTCGACGGCGAGCACCAGACGGGACCGGTACCGCACACCGTTCGGTACTCGGTGGGTGACAATCGGACCGACATCGTCCAGGACGACGGCGCGACGAGCTCCCTCTGGTGGGCGACCAAGAACGAGTGGCTGGGGCTCCTCGACGTTGCCGGTCTCGACCTGGAAGTGCTCAACGGCGGCTTCGGCGGCGAACCGTTCACCGACGACAGCCGGGAGTACGTGTTCGTCGCCCGCAGTCGGCCCTTGAGTGACGTTCCGTAACGCGGGCCGCACCTTCGTCGTCCCGACGGACGGCTTCGCGTCGTGGGTGCGCGCGGACGACCGCGGCGGCCGCCAGGTGCGGAGGTGGCATGCCCGACCCCTCTCCGGGAGCATTAACCAGACACGCCCTAACCTGCGGCCGGTACTCGTTGCGGTTGAGCCGGCGTGGAGCGCGTGCAGCGCCCCGGCGAGCAGGTCGCTGTGCTCGGCGCCCATTCCCGGCTTCTCCCGCAGCCGACCGTGATGCAGCTTGCGGGTGTGGGCACCGTCCTCCCCGGCGAGGCGGCGGTACCGTTCATCGCTGACCCGGTCCCCCTCCTGGCGGGTGGGATCGGTCGGTGCCGTCGTGCTGCCCGAGCGCCCACTCCCGACGGAGCATCGTGCATCGGTCGTTCGGGGCCGGGGCGGGGGGGG
>CADCWL010000187.1 GCA_902806405.1 uncultured Thermomicrobiales bacterium
AATGGGACATCGCCGTCCGCGTCGCCGCCCTGGGCGCCGACGTCGTCCTCGACTGGCGTGTCTGGGCCAGGGCCGAACGGGACCGGTGCCGTGCCTACGCCGCCGCATCCGGCGTCCCGCTCGAGATCCGCTACCTAGACGTCCGCCGCCACGAGCTCCTTCGCCGTATCGCCGCCCACAACGCCGCCCTTCCCCCGACACCTTCCACATCGAGGACGGCCAGCTCGACGATTGGATCGCCCTCTTCGAGCCGCCGAACGCCGACGAGCTACCCTGACCGCCTTCTCGCCCTTGGAGCGGAGCAGCGCCTCCCTCTCTCGTCCTGCCCCTCCCCTTGGTCATCCGGAGCGAAGCGAACGGTCCCCGCGGTAGAGGCCCAGGTCGTCTCCATCGTGGGGGGCGGCCCGCGTTCGTCGCTCAATGCTGCTTCACTCCGTTCCGCGTTCGCGTCGAGATCCTTCCCTCTGCTCGGGATGACAGGGCATGAAGAGGAAGCTCACGCCGTCCCTTGACTCCGTCCGTACGCACGGCCTACCCTGTCCGTACACCCCGCCTCCCTCGCCGGGCCCGCGATGGCCGGCTCGTCCCCATCCCCTGTTGGAAGCCGGAGGGCCCACCGATGGCCGTCGACGCCGATCAAATCTCCGCCACGCCGGTGGGAGCATCCACGGAGCACGACCCCTCCACCATGCGCGGGGCGGTCGACATCTTCTTCGCCGACCTCCGCCTCGCCCCGCGGTCGAAGCTCACCTACCGCCACGGCGTTGACAAGTTCCTCCGCCACATCGCCGACCACGAGGGCATCGACCCCGACGTCGCCCCCGTCACCGCCATCACCTCCGAGCACGTCACCTCTTTCGCCTCGCTTCTCGTTCCCCCGGACGTCCGCACCCCGGAGGAGGTCTCGCGGATGCGGACCGCCCAGAACAACCTCTCGGCCGTCCTCAAGTTCTGCTCCTACCTGGCCGCCTACGATCTCCACCCGTCCATCGCCACCGACAAGATCCGCGTCCGCATCTCGGCGATGATGCCCCGCTTCACCCCGCCCCCGCCCGACGTCAAGCTGACCGACCTCGAGCGGATCGTCGCCTTCGTCCGCGCTCCGCAGCCCGCTGAGAACGAGGTCAAGGCCCTCCGTGCGGCCAAGGTCCGGGCCATGATCCTCTTCATGTTCCGGACCGGCGTCCGCGTCTCCGAGCTCTGCGCCCTCCGCAAGCGGGACGTCGACCTCACCCACGGCACCGCGCACGTCTACCGGGCCAAAGGCGGTAAGAGCCGGACCGTTCACTTCGACGTCGAAACGGCCCAGGCCCTCACCGCGTATTGGAGGATGCGGGGCGACGCGGTCCGCGGCGCCGGCGCCTTCCCGGCCTTCAGCGGGCGGGACAAGGTCGGCGAGCCGGGGAACCACATCAGCCCCCGAACCGTCGAGCACGTCGTCGCCGAGCTTTGCACCGTGATCGGGATCGAGAGCGAGGTCACCCCCCACTCGTTCCGGCACGGCCTCGCGACTGAGCTGGTCCGCCGGCGGGTCCGGGAGTCGACGGTTCAGACCATCTTGGGTCACGCTTCCCCGCAGACGACCCGGATCTACGTCCACCAGGCGGCCGTCGAGGTCGCCGAGGAGTACCAAGACGCCTTTGGCCAGTACACACCGCCACCGTCAACCTGACCCCTCCGAGCCACGATCAGGATGGCTCCTCACGCCGCCCGCGCGGTCTTCGAGACGCCTCGTGACCGCAGCCCTCTCCCTCCTCGCCGTCGCCCTCCTCGCCGGCTGCGCCACCGGCAACGCCGACGACGTCGGCCCCGTTGCCACCGAGGAGGCTCAAGCTACCAACGTCATCTCCGCCCTTGAGGCCACCAACGTCGTCAGGCAGTTCTTCAAGCCGACCCCCACCCCGCTCCCGTACCCGACTCGCCTCCCCGCCCTCGCCAACATCCGGATGACGACCGATGTGGGCGACCAGAACCGCCCGACCAACGAGTGCACCATCTGCGGCCGGAGCGGCCCCCTGTACGTCGCCGCCGAGATCGCCGACCTCCACCCCGGCCAGCGGGTCATTGCCAGCTTCCGTGCCGCCGACGGCACCGAGCTCTTCTCCGGCTCCGTCTCGATCGGGAACGACCGCGAGCTGGTCTGGATCCCGATCCAGTGGGACGGCGCCGCCGGCGCCCCGTCGGGGAAGTACGCGGCCGTGGTGCTCGTCGAGGGCCCCGGCACCGACGCAGAGGGCGAGCCCGCCACCGTCCAAACGGAGATCGGTTCCATCACCTTCCAGATCCAGTAGCGGAGATGGCGATGGGCGATGGCTCCTGACTGGCCACCGCTTACTGCCCCGCTTGCCTTGGTATGATCCCGACACCGGATGTGCGCCGGCGACGGGGTCAAGGAGAGAGGGGATCGTGGACCGGACAGGGCTCGCTCAGAAGCTGATCGTGGAGTTCATCGGGCCCTTCGCCCTCTGCTTCGCCGGGCCGGGCGCCATCGTTATGACCGGCGGCGGTGACCTCGTCGCGATCGCCTTGGCCCACGGCCTGGCCATCGGCCTCCTGGTCATGGCGGCCGGCCACATCTCGGGCGGCCATTTCAACCCGGCCGTCACCGTCGCCATGATCGCCACCCGCCGCATCGACGTCGCGACCGGCGTCGCCTACATCGTCGCCCAACTCCTCGGTGGCCTCTGCGGTGCGATCGGGGTTCGCCTGGTCACCGACGAGACGCTGAGGAACGCGGTTCAGCTCGGCGTCCCGTCCGTCGGCGTCGGCCACTCCAACACCAACGCGCTCGTGATGGAGGCCATCCTCACGTTCTTCCTGGTCTTCGTCATCTTCGGCGCCGCCGTCGACCCCCGCAGCTCGAAGTCGGTCGCCGGCCTCGTCATCGGCCTGACGATCACGATGGACATCCTCGCCGGCGGCCCGGTCAGCGGCGCGGCCATGAACCCGGCCCGTTGGTTCGGCCCCGCCGTCGTCCAGACGCAGTTCGACGACTTCTGGATCTGGATCGTCGGCCCGATCGCCGGCGCCCTGGTCGCCGCGTTCGTCTACAACGACGTCATCCTCAAGAGTGTTCGCGGCGACGACTCCGCCGGCGTCCCGCGGGAGGTCGGCGAGGTCCAGGTCGTCGCCCCCAGCAGCCCCTCGGGCGCCACCACCGCCCGTCGCCGCGGCCGCCGCCGATAGCACCGGACCACCCCTCCCCACCGGGGAGGATCCGCCCCGGTCGTTCTCCCCGCTCCCGGGATCGGGAGAGGGGACGGGGGCGAGGGAGAAGATGTCTCCCGCCCGAACCGCAGAGAGGAACCCACCGCCCTCATGACCACCGAGCTCACCGAGTCCGAGCAGCAGCGCCGCCAGCTCGTCGCTGAGAAGCACGCCCAGGCCAAGCGGCTCCTCCGCGAGACCGGCATCGACTGCTGGCTCACCTTCCAGCGGGAAGGCAGCGACAACCTCCTCCC
>CADCWL010000188.1 GCA_902806405.1 uncultured Thermomicrobiales bacterium
GTCCTGCGCAAGCCGGCCGTGCTCCCGGTGTTTGGCCTGCTCGCGGCCGGGGAGTTCGTCGGCGACAAGCTGCCGATGACGCCGAGCCGGTTGGCCCCGGGTCCGCTGATCGGTCGCCTGGCGATCGGTGCCGCGGCGGGCGCGGCGGTTGCCGCGGAGGCGGGCCGGTCGGTGGGAATCCCCGCCGCGCTGGGCGGCGCCGGGGCCGGCCTCGGCTCGTTCGCGGGCTACCGGTTCCGGTCGGTGATGGGCCGGGTGACGGGCCTTCCCGATCTGGTCCCGGCCCTCCTCGAGGACGTGCTCGCCGTCGTCCTCGGCGTCGCCGCGGTTTGGCGGCGGCGGGCGAGGTAGGCGAGGTAGACGGCCGCCACGGCGAGGCGATGGCGGCCGGCGGGTGCGACTCGACGCGGTGGCTCCGGCCCGTTCCTCTCACATCACCGGGCGTGGTCGCTGCCCGAACGGTTCCTTCAACGTCGCCGCGTCGGCCATCGCTACCGTAGCCCCCTTTCTTCCACTGGAACTTAACACCGAACGCGGCAATCTGCAGCGCGAACGCTTCGAAACGTAGTCCTTGCGGATTCGTCGATGGCTTCGGATACGGCCCACGTTTGCCTGCCACCGCGGTCCCCAGGATGCTCCCATCACACCGTTCGTGCCCGCCCTCCTGCGTCTGGGACGTCCCCCGCCGCTACGCCATGAACAGGCCGCCGTCGACCGTCAACACGTGGCCGGTGACGAACCCCGCTTCGGGGGAGGCCAGGAAAGCGACCGCGGCGGCGACGTCCTCCGGCGCGCCGAAGCGGCCGAGCGGCGTCTGCTTCAGGAGCGAGTCCTTCAGATCCTGCGGCAGGTCCTGGGTGAGGCGGGTTTCGATGAAGCCGGGGGCGACGGCATTGACCGTGATCCCGCGGGAACCGACCTCCTTGGCGAGCGACTTGGTGAAGCCGATCAGCCCCGCCTTGGCCGCCGCGTAGTTCGCCTGGCCGGCGTTGCCGACGAGTCCGATCACGCTCGTCAGATTCACGATCCGTCCGGAGCGCTGCCGCAGCATCGGCCGCACCGCCGCCTTCGCGCAGAGGAACGCGCCCTTCAGGTTCGTGTCGAGGACGGCGTCCCAGTCCGCCTCGTTCATCCGCATCAGGAGTCCGTCGCGGGTGATGCCGGCATTGTTGACCAGCACGTCGAGGCGACCGAGCCGCTGCATCGCCGCCTCGACCGTCGCCCCCGCGCCGTCGGCGGTGGCGACGTCGGCCGCGACCACCTCCACCCGTCGGCCCTCGCCCGCGAGCGCGATCCGCGCCGCCTCCGCCGCCGCCTCGTCGCCGCGATACGTCACCACCAGATCGTAGCCGTCCGCGGCCAACCGCCGCGCCACCGCCAGCCCAATCCCCCGCGTGCCGCCGGTCACGACCGCGACCTTTGCTCCGTCCTCGCCAGCCGCCACACTCCTGCCCTCCCCCTACCGATCCAGGCGCGTTCCATGCCTCGGGCGGACCCAGGTCACGACGCGGTCGCCGCCCCGCCCGCACGGTTGCGATCCGGCGCTGCAGTGCCTCCACGTCGACCTCGATCGTCGCGACCTCGGCCTACCCCCTCATCGGGAAGATCGTCGGCGCGGTCGACGTAGGCGAGGATCGGCGCCTCGGCGCGGTCCCCGACCATTGCCGGAGCTTCTCGCAGGGTGTCGCCCTCGGTCGGGATGTCCGGGCTCGTCACCGTATAGCCTCCTTCCGGTAGCAGGGCAAGCGCCACCGAGCAGTGCCGCACCGTCTCGCTTCTCCTGGTCGCATGGGGTAGCCGAGGAACCCGTCGACGCTCGTCCCGGAGCGTTTGAGGATACCCCGGAGCGTGCCCGGTGTTTGCATCGCCGCGGTGCCTGGGGGCCGGCACCGAGGATCCGCGACGTTCGCCGATACGGTGCCCCCAATCGTCCAGCAAGGACGAGCCCCGTTCGACGCAGGGCAGCTGCGACCTCACCGGCCGGCAGTGACGGGAGTGTCGGCACGGCGGATCGGCAGCTCGGCTCGTCCGGCGAGAACGACGCGGGTGGCGCGCCGGACTACAGCAACGCCTCCGCGCCGACGACCGTCGCCCCGGGCGCGCAGCGGGTGATCAGGCCCGCTAACACTTTGCCCGGTCCCACCTCGTAGAAAGTCGTCACCCCCGCGTCCGCCATCGCCCGCACCATATCGACCCAGCGCACGGCGGCCACAATCTGCTCGACCAGCTCGCGGCGAATCTCCTCCGGGGACGAGATCGTGCGGGCGTCGACGTTCGAGACCAGGGGCGTCCGCGCCGACCGGATCGCCGCCGCAGCCAGGAGCGGCCGCATCCCGTCCCGCGCCGGCGCCATCAGGGAGGAATGGAAGGCGGCGCTGACCGGCAGCGGGACGGCGCGCTTCGCCCCCTGCTCGCGCGCCAGCGCCATCGCCCGCTCGACCGCCGCGGTGGGGCCGGAGACGACCGTCTGCTCCGGGGCGTTCGCGTTGGCCACTTCCACCCCGGCCTCCGCCGCGACCGCGGCGACGGCGGCCGTGGGCAGGCCGAGCACCGCCGCCATCGCCCCCGCGCCGTGCGCCTGCATCAGCTCGCCGCGTCGCCGTACCAGTCGCAACGCGTCCTCGAAGTCGAGGGCGTCGGCGGCGACGAGCGCGGCGTACTCCCCGAGGCTGTGCCCCGCGACGAACGCGGGCGGCGGCAGGAGGTTCCGCGCCCGGAGGACTGTCAAGTACGCGACGCTGGTCGCCAGGATCGCCGGCTGCTGAACGGGGGTGGCCTGCAGGTCGTCGGCCGGTCCCGCAAAGATCGTCCGGGAAAGGGGGAAGCCGAGCACGCGGTCGGCGACGGCGAAGACCTCGGCGGCGTCCGGCTCGGCGGCGGCGAGCTCCTTGGCCATGCCGACACGCTGGGAGCCCTGGCCGGGAAACACCCAGGCCGTCGAGCCCGACGTGGCCGTTCCCCCCCCGTCCTCCCGGTCGGATTGGCGCCGGTCGTGGTGCGTCACGTCGAGGTCTCCTTTCAGCCCGGCGTCAGTCTCGGTTTCGACCTCGTTGGGTCGCGGGCCCACCCTTCCTATGCGACCGCAGACGGGGGAGCGCCGGCCGGAAGCAGTCCGAGCGAGCGCGCTCCCCCCGAACGGATCACCTCCGCGGTCGCTCCGTCGATCAGACCTCGAGCCGGAGCCCCGGCACGGGCGGCCCCGTTCTGACAGAGTCGAACGCGCCGGTCGACGCCAACAACGATCTCCAGGATTCGGTCCAGGTCACGAACGACGATCGCCGTTCGGCGCAACTGTTTCTGGAAGTTGAATGACCACGCCGTCAGCGCCCGCTTCGCCGGTTCCCGGAAGCCGAGCAGCGCGTGACCGACCGCCGGACGAGCGAGGATCAGCACCGGCCGCCCTGCCCCGTCGCCTCGGCCGGACTCCGTCCGGCGCCTAGGGGGACGACCCTGCCGAGCGGCTTGCTCCTCGGGGAGGCGCGGCCGCTCCCACCGGGTACCCGGGGCAACGGAGACGCCGAGCTCCTGGACGACGATGGCGGGTTTCGCCGACCAGACGCGCGCCTGCCGCGTCTCCCGCACGACCGCCTTGTCCGCGGGCGCTCTGCGCTCCGTCGAATCCTTCCCGCTCGCGTCGAAACCCGGACCGATGGTCGTCAAAGGATTTAACGGCCGCTGCTCAGCCCGTCGCCGCGCCGCCCCGGCCACGGCACTCGGGGTCGCGGCAGACCCCGGCCGTGCCCCAACGGACCACCCCCGCCGCCCAGGAGAGCCCGCCGCCGAAGGCGACCAGGACCAGGTTGTCCCCCTCCCGCAGCCGGCCCGCCGCTTCCGCCTCGTGCAGCGCGATCGGGATCGAGGCGGCCGAGGTGTTGCCGTAGCGGTCGAGATTCATCCAGACCTTGTCGCGCGGCAGGTCGAGCGTGCGGGCGGCGGCGTCGATGATCCGCGCGTTCGCCTGGTGGGGGATCAGCATGTCGATGTCGGCGAAGGTGAGGCCGGCGCGCTCGACCGCGGCACCGGCCGCCTCCCCCATCACCCGGACCGCGAAGCGGAAGACCTCCTGTCCGTTCATCTGGAGGTGCGGCCGCGGCTCGGCGAGGAGCGCGGCCGACTCGGGCACGTAGGCGCCCCAGCCGGGAATATAGAGGTGCTTGGCGCCCGCGCCGTCGGCGCCGAGCACGGTCGAGAGGAGGCCACGCGGTTCGTCCGTCGCCTCCAGTACGACCGCGCCGGCGCCGTCCCCGAAGAGGATGCAGGTCGTCCGATCGGTGTAGTCGACGAACCGGGTAAGGGTGTCGACGCCGATCACCAGCACCCGCTCGTGGCAGCCGGTCTGGACGAACTGGGAAGCGGTCGATAGGGCGTAGACGAAGCCGGAGCAGGCGGCGCCGAGATCGAAGGCGCCGGCGTTGCCCCCCAACTCGGCCTGAACCAGGCAAGCCTGCGAGACGAGGAACTGATCCGGCGTGCAGGTGGCGACGACGATCAGGTCAATCTGGTCGGCGGCGAGGCCGGCGCGATCGAGCGCCTGTCGGGCGGCGGCGACCGCCAGCGAGGTGGTCGAGTCGCCCGGCCCGACGACGCGGCGCTCCTTGATCCCGGTCCGGCTGACGATCCACTCGTCGGAGGTCTCGACCATCCGCTCCAAGTCGGAGTTGGAAAGTATCCGCTCCGGGACCGCCATCCCCCAGCCGCTGATCGCCGCGTGTCGCATCGTTTACTCCGGAGTCGGCGGTCGGTGGCCGGCAGCACGACGGCGCGGTCCGCTCCCGCAATCGGGAGAGTGTGCCGTGAAGACCGGGTCCGACGCAATCTGGGGCCACGGCGGCCAGGGGCACGCGGGTATGGACAGCACGAAGGGGCCGGCGTCGACGCCGGCCCCCCCACGACTCGGCCCTGTCGAACGACCGCCGTCGGCGCGCTACTCCGCCTCGCGCTGCCGCTCCTCGATCTGGAGCACCTGGCGGCCGTTGTAGACGCCGCAACTCGGGCAGACGTTGTGGGACCGCTTCATCTCGCCGCAGTTGCGGCAGGCGACGAGGTTGAGCGGGGCGATGAAGTGGTGCCGGCGGCGGTTACCCTGCCGGTGCCGACTGATCCGTTGCTTTGGAAGCGCGCCCATGGAGATCCTCCCCTGCCGTCGTCGCGGTCATCGTCTCGTGGCTGTTGGCTGATGGCTGGTCGTTAGTGGGCCGGACCGTCTTCGGCGAGCAGCCGGGCCAGCGTCGCGAAGCGGTCGTCCTCGCGCCCGGCGTCCCCGCTCTCGATGACGTCCGGGCCCGGGCACTCCGCGCCGCAGTAGGGTCGCATCGGCAGGGCAACCAGGATCTCCTGCCGGAGCACCTCCGCGAGGTCAAGCTCGTGGTTCTCGTCGATCGTCGAGGTCTCCTCGTCGACCTCCTCCTCCGGCTTCGGCAGCAGCCCAACGCCCGTCTTGACGTCGACGACCTGCCGATACTCTTCCGCGAACTCCATCGCGAACGCCTGATCGTAGCTGTTGAGGCAGCGGGCGCACTCCAGGGCGACGATGCCCTCGGCGTCGACCCGAGCCATCACCCCGGTCTGCAGCCGGACGAGCTTCACCGTCCCGCGAACCGCCTCCGCCGCCAGGTCCGCGTCGAGGACGAAGCGGTCGAGCGAGAGGCCGTACGATCGGGTGCTGCCCGTCTGCGCTTGGAGGAGCCCGGCGACGTTGATCCCGGTCTCGTTCCGGAGGTCCAATACGTGACCGCGCTCGGTCGCCATGGCGCTCTGCGCCCCGCCCTTCGTGAATAAACACAACACGAGCGCCGGTCCAGGGGCCGGCGCAACCGTGAAAGTGTAGGTTTCGCGGGCGCCCGCGTCAAACCGCCGCTGGTTACTCCGGCTCGTCCCGTCCCTGGCCGATGTGGCGCTTGGCCTGCTCGACGGACGCGCCCGTCTCCCGGAACGCCTCCATGACGATGTTGAGGCCGTCCTGCATCGCCTCCTCGACCCGCGCGAACTGCTGGAGGGCGTAGACGTCGATCCGACCGATCGAGCGCTTATGCTCGGCCTCCACCTGGCGCAGCAACTCCTCGCCCCGCTGCCGCGCCTCGTTCAGGACCCCCTGCTCGGAGACCCTGTACTCCGCCTGCTGGCGGGCCGTCTCCAGGATGTTGGTGGCCTCTTCCTGGGCGCGGCCGATGATCGCCTCCCGCTCCTTGATGATCCGCTGCGCCTGCTTGATCTCGTTCGGGACCGTTACCCGGAGCTGGTCGACCAGCGCCAGGAACTCCTCTTCCTCGACCATCACCCGCCCGCTGAAGGGCACGCGCTTGCCGATACCGACCAGTTCCTCGAGCCGGTCGACGAGGTAGAGGATGTCGACGGTTCCGTCCGCCTCGGTCGGCGGCTGGACCTCGTCGGGCGGCGGCGGCGGTTCCGGCGTCGTGGCGCACCTCTCTCCGTCGGCTCCCGATCGTGCAAGGCGAGCGGGAGCTCCCGCCCGGTCCGTCAGCTGCCCGCCGCCCCGCCCGGTCCGGTGCCGACCTTGGCGCGCAGCGCCTCCCGCACGTGGCGGGGGACCAACCCCTCCAGGTCGCCGCCGAGGGCGGCCACCTCCCGGATCAGGCTCGAGCTGATGAACGAGTGGCGGGAGGAGGTCATCAGGCAGACGACCTCGATCTCCGGCGCCAGGTGGTCATTCATGTGGGCGAGCTTGAACTCGTACTCGAAGTCCGATACGGCGCGCAGACCGCGCACGATCGTCCCCGCCCCCCGCGAGCGCGCGTACTCTACGGTCAGCCCGGAGAAGCTGTCAACGCTGATCGCCCCGCCCGCTTCGTCGGCAAAGGCGTCACGCGCCAGAGCCAACCGCTCCGCGACCGGGAAGAGCCCCCCCGGTTTCCCACGCCCGGCGTAGACGGCGACGATCAGCTCGTCGAAGAGCGTCGCGGCGCGCAGCGCGACGTCGACGTGGCCGAACGTGATCGGGTCAAAGCTTCCCGGATAGATCGCCCGCCGCATCCCCGTCCCCGGTCTCCCCTGCCGCGCCACCGGCGGCACTCCCGGCCGGGGCGTCGTCGTGGGAGGCGTCCACGACCTCGTAGACGGAAAAGCAGCTGTCCCCGTGGCACCGCTCCCGAAGCCGAACCAGGCGCTCCACCCGCTCCGGCAGCGTCACCCGCGGCGAGTGCCCGATGGCCACGGCCGCGCCCGATTGTACCAGCGGCGAGGCGCCGATCCGGGCCAGGGTCGGCACGATCTCCGGATCGGCGTACGGCGGGTCGAGGATCACCAGATCGTAGGGGGCGGTCCGCCCGTCCCCCTCGGCTTGCCGGAGAAAGGTGGCGACCGGCATCTGGTGGACGCGGGCGACGTCGGGGAATTTGGTGTGCGCCAGATTCGCGCGGACGACGGCCGCCGCCGCCGCGTTCTGCTCGACGAAGTCGGCCCACTCCGCGCCGCGCGACAGCGCCTCGATGCCGATGCTGCCCGTCCCCGCGTAGAGGTCGAGCACCCGATCCGGCGCCACCCCGAGCGACGCGAGCATCGAGAAGAGCGCTCCCTTGATCTTATCCGCCATCGGCCGCGTGCCCGGCCCGGCCGGTCCCTTGAGGTGAAAGCCCTTCGCCTCGCCGGCGATCACGCGCACGTCATCCCCTGTTTCCCCGGGCGACCCCAGATCGTTGAGCAGCGCGATCAGCAGCTCGACCACGGCCGCCTCCCCGATCACCGCCGAGCCGGACGCCTCGAGCCGTCGGCAGCCGGAAGTATGGAGGAAGCGACGGGGCCGCGTCCGCTCGTGCTCCGTCGACGCTTAGCCGCGTGGTCGTCAGTCGCGCCGACCCGCCCGCGGTCGCGAACGCGCTGTGTCGCCCGCGGGAACTCGCGACGGCGCCGTGGCGTCACGCAACCCGGCGCCCCAAGCCGTCACCCGCTTCGACGCGCGCCCTGCACCCACCGCTGCCCCCACCGCCTCCCTATCTCCCCGCCTCGATCCCTCCCAATCCGCCGCCTCGCCGTACCGCCGGCGGGCGCTGACCACCTCGCTTCGCCGTCAACGCCGAGGGCTGTCTTGAGCGTCGGGATGACGACGGCTGGCCGGGTGTCCCGGCGGTGGGGCGGCGGCGCGGTGGGCACGCCGGGGAGCTGGGGTGTCGCACGGCGACGGGCGAGGACCACCGAGCGCTTCGGGGTGTCGGTCGGAGGCGCGAAGCGGAGGCAAGAGGGGAGGAGGGTGCGGGACGGCTGCCCATCCGCGGCGACGGAGGATGGGCTGTGGTTCCCCGCGGGCCGACTCCGCGCGGGTGGGCGCGGCATCGGGATAGAGCCCGCCGATCCCTTGACGGCGACCATTCCCGTAACTACGATGGTTACGATTCGGAGGGGAGACGACGGTGGCGTGCAGCCGGTTCGCGGTCGCGATCCACCTCCTGACGCTGGCGACGCTGGCCGGCGCCGACGGGACCGGGCGGTCGGGGGGGGCGCCGACCTCCGCGCGGATGGCCGAGAGCGTCGGCACGAACCCGGTGGTCGTGCGGCGCCTCCTCGGCCTCCTGCGCGAGGCGGGACTCGTGACCTCCCGGGCCGGGCCGGGCGGCGGTTGGCGGACGACGGGGCCGCCCGAAGGGACGACCCTGCTCGACGTCTACCGCGCCGTCACCTGCGATTCGGTGCTGCCGCTGGCCGACGCCGACGCGGCGGGTGCGTGTCCGATCGGCCGGGAGGTTCACCGCGCGCTCGATGCCGTCGTTGCCGAGGCGCAGGCCGCCATGGAGCGTGGCCTCGCGGCCGTGAGCCTCGCCGACATCCTCGCCGACGTCCGCGCCGGCTGCCCCGGGTGCGAGGTCGGCCCGGTCGCGTCCACCACCCGGTTGGCGGGCGAGGCGCCGTAACGATTCGGCTGTGGCACCCGGCTGGCGTTCCGGACCGCGGCATCGGGCCCCCTGGGGGCATCGCGACGGGGTGCGATCGGTACCTGGGAGGAACGGACCTCGATGGCTTCTCGCATCGGCCTGGCCGGGCGCGTCAACGACGGGAACGCGAAGTGGTACACGCTGGCGGCGGCGTGCATCACGCTGTTCATGGCGATCCTCGACAACCTGGTCGTCAACGTCGCCCTCCCCACGATCGCCCGCGACCTGGACGCGAGCGCAACCGGGCTGCAGTGGATCGTCTCCGCCTACACCCTCGTCTTCGCCTCCGCGCAGATCACGGCCGGCGGTCTCGGTGACCGGCTTGGCCGGAAGCGCTGGTTCCTGACCGGGATCGTGGTTTTCACCGCGACGTCGGTCCTGGCCGCCTTCGCCAACAGCACCGGGCTGCTGATCGCCGCCCGCGCCCTGCAAGGCCTCGGCGCCGCCTTCATCCTGCCCCTTTCCCTCTCCCTGATCTCCCAGGCGTTCCCGCCGGAGGAGCGGGGCAAAGCGCTCGGCATCTGGTCGGCGATCTCCGTCTCCGGGCTCGCCTTCGGGCCGATCGTCGGCGGCCTGATCGTCCAGAACTTCAGCTGGCACTGGGTCTTTCTGATCAACGTGCCGGTCGGCGTGATCGCCTTTCTCGTCACCTCGGCGGTCGTCAGCGAGTCGCGCGACACCTCCGGCACCGTCGCGACCGACGTCCCCGGCACCGTGCTCGTGACCCTGGCGCTGGCGTCGCTGACCTGGGGTCTGATCGAGGCGGGGGAGCGGGGCTGGGGGAACAGCCTGATCCTCTCCGCCTTCGCGGTCTCCGCGGTCCTCTTCGTCGCCTTCGTCGTGGTCGAGTCGCGGACCGAACGCCCGATGGTTCCGCTCCGCTTCTTCCGCTCCTCCACCTTCACCGGCGCCAACCTGGCCGCCTTTGCCGTCTCGTTCCTGATCTCCGGCGTCGCCTACTCCCTGACCCTGTACCAGCAGAACGTGCACGGCTTCTCGCCGATCCGCTCCGGCCTGACGCTGTTGCCGCTGGTGGGGGTGATGCTGGTCTGCTCGCCGATCTCCGGCGCCCTGATCAACCGGATCGGGCCGAGCCGGATGATCGGCGTCGGGATGCTCATCACCGGCGGCGCCGCCCTCCTCTTCCTGAGGACGGGTCCGAACGCCCGCTTCCTCGACATCGTGCCGGCGCTGGTGGTGATGGGCTTCGGCAACTCGCTCCTCTTCGCGCCGATGACGACCGCGGTCCTCAACAGCGTCGAGACCGCCAAGAGCGGCGTCGCCTCCGCCGTCAACGGCGCGATCCGGGAGACGGGATTCGCCTTCGGCGTCGCCCTCCTCGGCTCGATCATGAACCGAACCTATCAGCAGCGCTTCTCCGCCTCGCCCGAGGTCCGCGCGTTGGCGGAGAGCGACCCGACCGGCGCTCTGCGGCCGGCGGTCGACCTCGTCGGCTCCGGTCTCACCTTCGCGGGTCGGGTGATCCAGCGGCCCGAATCGTTCCCCGACGCCCTGCGGCCGGCGATCGCCGCCATCCCGGCGGACGTCGCCGCCCGGCTCGGCGACGCGAGCTCCGCCGCCTTCATCGCCGGCATGGACCGCGCTTTCCTCTTGTCCGCCGGGGTGATCGCCCTCTTCGCCGTCCTCGCCTACGTCCTGATCAAGGACACCGTCGCTGCGGCCCGCCAGGCCCCGGCGACCGCTGCCGAGGCGTCGATGCGGGCCTCGGTCGCCGACTGACCCGCGGTTGCCGTCCACGTGATCACCACGGAGCGGGGGAGCGCCATGTCTTCAACCGGATATCCGACCGGCTCCACCGGCAGCAATGCCCAGGGACGGTTCCCCATGGGCCGGATCCGGCGGGCCGGACTGGCGGCGATCGCCGCCGCGGTCGCCGCAAACGCCGTCGCCTGGGGTGTCGCCCGCGCCTTGCTCGACATCTCGGACGACTTCGTGCCGCTGGCGACGATCTGGCCGACGGCCATCTTCACCGCGCTCTTCCTCGCCGCCGGCGTCGGCGTCTTCGCCGGACTCAACCGCTCCACCGCGAAGCCGATCCCCCGCTTCTGGCAGATCGCGTTCACCATCCTGATCTTGACGCTGCTGAGCCCGCTCGCGGCGCGGGCCCAGGAGGGGGCGACCTCGGCCGCGATCCTGACGCTCGAAGCGCTGCATATCGTCGCCTTCGCGGTCTTTGTGCCGCTCTTCACGCGATTGGTCCGGCGTACCTAGCGACCCATTCGGCGCACGACGAAGGAGGGAAACGGTGAAGATCGATCTGGGCGCCGTCCGCCGCGGCGAGTTGCCGCTGGCGGAGACGACGGCGCCGCTGACGCGGGACGACCTGCGGGCGATGACCGATGAGATCGTCGACGCGCAGCTGGCGATGATCGACGGCGTCGAGGATGCCGACGTTGTGTTCGTCCCCGACGACCCGGAGGCGAACGACCCGGGCGCCGAGGGGGACGAGGCGACGCAGGGTTGGACCCTGGGTCATGTTGTCGTCCACGTCACGGCCGGCTCCGAGGAGGGCGCCGCGGCGGCGCTGACGTTGGCGCGCGGCGCACCGCTCGAAGGGCGGCCACGCTACGAGACGCCGTGGCAGGAGATCAGGACGGCGGCCCAGGTCCGGCACCGGTTGGAGGAGAGCCGGCGGATGCGGCTGGCGATGCTCGACGCCTGGCCGGACGAGCCGCACCTCGACAATACGGCCGTTCTGATCGAGCGTTTCGGCCCGATGAACGCCGTGGCCCGCTACGTCTTCGGCCTCGCCCACGAGGACTGGCACCTGCCGCAGGTGGCCGAGGTCGCGCGCCAGGCGAAGGCAGCCCGGGGAGTCGGGACGTCCTAGCAGGGCGCGTCCCACCCGCATCCAGCCGCACGTCGTCCGTTCCGGGAGGAACCACCGTGATCGACCCGACGAAGCCGAAGGACGCCCACGCCGAGGAGCGGCTCCGCACGGATCAGATCGCATGGATCGGCACCGTCCGCCCGGACGGCCGACCCCACCTGGTCCCGATTTGGTTCCTCTGGGAGGGGGAGAGCGTCCTCTTCTTCAGCAAGGAGGACCAGAAAATCCGCAACCTGACCC
The DNA here is from genome assembly GCA_902806405.1 of uncultured Thermomicrobiales bacterium. Taxonomy (GTDB): domain Bacteria; phylum Chloroflexota; class Chloroflexia; order Thermomicrobiales; family UBA6265; genus CADCWL01. Next base: position 11,974 of record CADCWL010000188.1, read on the forward strand.
ACAACCCGCGGGCCACCCTTTCCCTGGACGACACCAAGTTCGGCGGCGACGTCGTCTTGATGGAGGCGGAAGCTGAGCTGCTGGCGCGCCCCTCGGCCGAGGTGGTGCCACCGGCATACTTCGAGAAGTACGCCGCCGGAATCGAAGGGCTGGGGATGACCCCGGAGGAGATGACGGCGACCTATCGGCAGGCGGTCCGCCTTCGGCCGACGCGCTTCGTCAGCTGGTAGCGGAAGCGGCAGTGGCGCCCGGCCCACACGGCCGGGCGGCGATCCCGCAGAGCAGCACCTCGACGACGGCGGATGCCAGCTCCTCGCCGGGCGCCGCCTCGTCGAGCCGCGCCTGCTGCATCTGACTCCAGAGCAGACCAAAGAAGAGCGAGACGACCAGATCCACGTCGAGGTCGGCCCGGAGCTCCCCCTCGGCCACCGCCCGCGCGAAGCGGGGCCGGACCGTGTCGAACGGGACGCGCGAGTCGCAGCCGATCGCCTGCCGGCGCGCCTCCGAGACGTGGTGTTTCAGGTCCCCCATCAGCCGGCCGAAGTCGGACCGGAACCAGCCGAAGGAGGCGACGGCCACCCCTTCGAGGTGGTCCCGGAGCGAGCCTTCCTGCTCCAGCACCCCGCCCAGGACCAGCTTCGCCCGGTCGAGCTCGCGCCGGACGACCTGCCCGAACAGCTCTTCCTTGTCGCGGAAGTGGTAGTAGAGCGCGGCCTTCGTCATCCCGGTCGCGACCGCGATCTGCTGCATCGAGACGCCGTCGTACCCGCGCTCGACGAAGAGGTCGCGAGCGTGGCGGAGGACGCGGTCGCGGCCCTCGTTGGCGGCGGGGGCGATGGCGGCGGCGATCGTTGCCATAATGTTAAATCCTACCGCACGCGACCGCTTGCGATCAAGCGCCCCCGCGTGCCCCGAGTCGCGCCCCGTCGCCGGGTCGGCGTAGGGGTTTTGCCGAGGGGTTGACACGACGCGTCGCGTCCCCTATTCTCGACTTACCGACCGGTTGGTAAGTGTCGCCCGAGATCGCCTCAGCCACGATCGCGAGCCTACCACTTACCGATCGGTCGGTCAATCTCCTCCGTGGGCGAGGGCGGTTGCGCGGTTGAAACGGGCTTACCGGCCTCGCCCACGGGGCCGGGAAGGGCAGAAGCAGCGACCGTCGCGGGCCGGGGTACGCGCCCGACACCCTCCCGGCACGGTCTGGTACGCCGAACGACGTAGCCAGCTTGTCGCCCCGATCTACGTCGAACAGCCGATGCGGGACGGTTCGTGCCCGCCCAAGATGGGGACGGAGCGGACAGGCCGCCGGCGCCGCGCTCGGCGGGTGGCACCACAGCCCGGTGGGCGGCCCGCCTCCTCCGCCGTCGTTCGTGGCGCGGTCCCGACTAGGGTCGTCATTTCCGCACGGAGGTACCGATGTCCCGTTGCGCCGCCACCGCGCCCTGCGCCGGCGCCCCGAGAGCCGCCCCTACCGCGGCGACGTTCGCCGGCCCGATCTAGCCGGTTCGATCACCCGCCGGGAGGTACCCGGCCAGACCATCGGAACGCGCCGCGCGGCGCGCCAGGATCCCAGCCCCGACCGGACGGGGAACGAAAGGCAGGAAAGCGGCACCATGTCTTCACGGCTCGGACTCGCCCAGCGCGTCAACGACGGCAACCTGAAATGGTTCACCCTCGCCGCCGCCTGCTTTGCGCTCTTCATGGCGATCCTCGACAACCTGGTCGTCAACGTCGCCCTGCCGACCATCCGTCAGGAGCTCGGCGCGAGCACCACGCAGCTCCAGTGGATCGTCTCCGCCTACACCCTCGTCTTCGCCTCGCTCCAGATCACCGGCGGCGGCCTCGGCGACCGGCTCGGCCGCAAACGCTGGTTCCTGATCGGTATCGTGCTCTTCACCGCCACCTCGCTGGTGGCGGCCTTCGCCCAGAGCATCGAGGTCTTGATCGCCGCCCGCGCCATCCAGGGGCTCGGCGCCGCGCTGATCATGCCGCTCTCGCTCTCCCTGATCTCCCAGGCGTTCCCGCCGGAGGAGCGGGGCAAGGCGCTCGGCATCTGGTCGGCCGTCTCCGTCTCCGGCCTCGCCCTCGGCCCGGTCGTCGGCGGCCTCCTCGTCGAGTACACGACGTGGAGCTGGATCTTCCTGATCAACGTGCCGGTCGGCATCGTCGCCTTCCTGCTCACCTCGGCGGTCGTCGGCGAGTCGCGCGACACCTCCGGCACCGTCGCCACCGACATCCCCGGCACGGTCCTCATCACCGGCGCCATCGGCGCCCTCACCTACGGGCTGATCGAGGCCGGCGAGCGGGGCTGGACCGACAACCTGATCCTCGGCTCCTTCGCCGCCGCCGCCGTCCTCCTCGCCGCCTTCGTCGTCGTCGAGGCCCGCACCGAGCGGCCGATGGTCCCGCTCCGCTTCTTCCGCTCCCGGACTTTCACCGGCGCCAACCTCGACGCCTTCGCGATCTCCTTCCTGATCGCCGGCATCGCCTTCTCGTCGACCCTCTACCTGCAGAACGTCCACGGCTACTCCGCCGTCCGCTCCGGGCTCTCCCTGCTGCCGATGGTCGCGGTGATGATGCTCGGCTCCCCCGCCTCCGGCGCCCTCGTCAACCGCCTTGGCTCGTCCCGCCTGATCTCGCTCGGGATGCTGGTCACCGGCGGCTCCGCTTTCCTCTTCCTCCGGACCGGGGTCTCGGCCTCCTACTGGGACATCCTGCCCGCCTTCATGGTCATGGGCCTCGGCATGTCCCTCATCTTCGCGCCGATGACGACCGCCGTCCTGAACAGCGTCGAGACCGCCAAGAGCGGCGTCGCCTCCGCCGTCAACGGCGCCATCCGCGAGGTCGGCACCGCCTTCGGCATCGCCCTCCTCGGCACCCAGATGAACCGCGTCTACCAGGACCGCTTCGACCGCTCGGCCGAGATCGAGGCGCTCCGCGCGGGCACCGACCCGGCGCTCGCCCCCCTCCAGCCGGTGCTCGACACGATCGGCTCCGGCATCGGCCTCGGCGGCCGCGTCATCGACACCTTCCCCGGCGTCGCCGCCTTCGGCCCCGCCGTCGCCCAGATCCGGAGCGCCAGCAGCGAGGCCTTCATCGCCGGCATGGACAGCGCGATGGTCGTCTCCGGCGCCCTCTTGATCGTCGTCGCCGGCCTCTCCTACGTCCTGATCAACGACCGGGTCGCCGCCGCCCCCATCCCGGAGCCGGCCCGCGGCCCGATCGAAGCCGAGGCATTGGCCGGGGCCGATTAGACGGAGAACGAGTGACCGGGGCCCCGTCGCCCGAGATCGCCCCGCCCCGGTCGCTCCGTCGTCCCGAACATTCCGCGTCGCCCCGTCCCTCCATCCCTTCTGGGGCGGCGTCTCTCCCCCCCTCTCACCGCCCCGGCGGTTCACCCAAACGCGGCCGCCCCGGGGGGCGGCCGCTCCCCCTGGATCGACACGATCGCACCCGGCACGAAGGAGGACGCGACGATGACCGACGCCGACGAGAGCGCGACACTGACCGACGAAGGCGACCTCAACGAGTTCAACCGTTCCCTGATCGCGGAGTTCCGCGCCAACGGCGGCAAAGTTGGCGGCATGTTCGCCGGGGTGCCGCTCCTCCTGCTGAACCACAAGGGCGCCCGGAGCGGAGTCGTCCGCACCGCCCCGCTCGCCTACACCCGCGACGGCGACCGCCTCGTGATCATCGCCTCCAAGGGCGGTGCCCCGACCAACCCCGACTGGTACCACAACCTTGTCGCCAACCCGGAGACGACCGTCGAGTTGCCCCAGGAGACGTTCCGGGCGCGGGCGAGCGTCGCGGAGGGAGCGGAACGCGATCGGCTCTACGACGCGATGGCGGCGCAGATGCCCAATTTTGCGGAGTACCAGCGGAACACCACCCGCCGCATCCCGGTCGTCGTCCTGGAGCGGGCTGAGGGGCAGGTTTCGTAGCCGTCGACTGTCGGCGGGGGGGCGAGCCTGGCCCCGCGCGGGGACGGTGGGAGCGCGCGGAACGCCGATCCCGGTGCTCCTTCACCAGCGCAACGCCGGTAGGCACGTCCGCCGCAGCGCGGATCACCCTACCGGCCGCGCGGCGAAGCGCCCGCTCGGCGGCCTCGCTCGCGTGGCGGGGGAGGGTCTCCCCATCCGCCTCGACGTCGGTCGGAATTCGTCTGCCCGCAGCGCTCCCCGCCCGCTGGCTCCGATCACCGAGTCCGTAACGCGCCGGTCGGCCGGGATGGGTTGGCGCTCCGCCAGCCCCTCCGCCGGCCGGTCGACCGGCCGCGCCTCCCCGGTCTTCGTCACCCAGGGCATCTCCTCCGCACCCGCGTGCGCCGCGTCCACCGGGACCGCCTCCACCGCTCGGTCGAGGTCGGGGGCTCCGCGCCCAACCCCGCGCTCACCCCGCTCCCTCCGGTCATCGCCGCGATCGGCATCGGCCTCCGCGGCCGCGCGGACACCGCCCCCGGCGTCGCCGGCCGCTCCCCATGGCGGGCGGAGTTTCATCAAGATTTCCTCTCCCCTGGCTCCGCCTGGCTCCGCCTGGCTCCGCCTGGCTCCGCCCCTAGCGTCCGGAACAGCCACCCGAGGATGTGTCAATAGACGGTCCCAGCATCGCTGCCGGCCGTCCTCAACCCCATTTGCTCTCCGGTTTAGGATTCGTGTGGGCAAGAGACGGGAGCACGCCCCCGCGCCGTCGCGCCCGAGAGGGTGGTATCGCGTGCGCGGACAGCCCGCCGCGATCCCTCCGCCCCCGCGGGGAGCATCCTCACCGGGGTACACCGCACACCGTGAGCGGACGGGCCCGCGCTGTCTCTTCATGCCTCACTATCTATCCTCCCTATCTATAATGAAACCGATTCCAGCCGGACGGGCCGCTAGGGTGGTGGGGACACGCGACATGGGTGGTCTCTCTGCGATTCCCCGGCCGTCGCCGGATGCTGCGGCGGAGCGGGCGGCGGGACCGTCCGGGCGGCCATCCCCGCTGACCTCGTTCATCGGACGCGAGCACGAGGTGGCCGCGGTCGCCGCCCTGCTCCGAGGTGGGCAGCGTCTGGTCACGATCACCGGCCCCGGTGGGGTCGGTAAGACGCGCCTGGCGTTGGCGGTGGCGTCCGCACTCGACGGTTCGCCCCTCTTCCCCGACGGCGACGTCTTCGTCGGCCTGGCGTCGGTGGCCGACGAGGCACTGGTCGTCCCGACGATCGCGCGCGCGCTCGGCGTCGTGGCCGAGGACGGGCGGTCGCCGGTGCAGCGGATTGCGGAGGCGCAGTGGGGACGACGCCTGCTGCTGACGGTGGACAACCTGGAGCACGTGGTCGGCGCGGCGCTCGATCTCGCGGCGCTGCTCGAGGTCTGCCCCGGCCTCGCGATCCTCGCCACCAGCCGCCGGGCCTTGCGGCTGACGGGTGAGCAGGAGTTTCCGCTCGCCCCGCTGTCCGTCCCAACCCCGGACGCCCCGCGGGCGAGAGCGGACCTGGAGGAGACGCCGTCGGTGCGGCTCTTCCTCGCTCGAGCGGCGGCGGTTTCGCCGGGCTTCGCCTTGACCGACGACAACGCGCCCGCGGTGGCGGAGGTCTGCCGCCGGCTCGACGGCCTGCCGCTGGCGATCGAGCTGGCGGCCGCCCGAACCAAGGTCGTCTCGCCGCAGGCGCTCGCCGCCCGGCTCTCCGGCCGGCTCCAGTTGCTCGTCGCCGGTCCCCGCGACGCGCCCCGGCGGCAGCAGACGCTGCGCGACGCGATCGCCTGGAGCCACGACCTGCTGACGCCGGTCGAGCGGGCGCTCTTCCGGCGTCTGTCGGTCTTCGTCGGCGGGGCCACGCTCGAGGCAATCGAGGCGGTCGCCGGGGATGGTCCGGCCGGGGAACCGATCGACGCCCTCGGGGCCGTTGCGGCGCTCGTCGACCACTCGCTGCTTGTCCAGACCGAGGGGTCCGACGGCGAGGTTCGCTTCCGGATGCTCGAGACCGTCCGCGAGTACGCGCTCGCCGACTGCGACGCGGCCGGGGAAGCGGAGTCCGTCCGAGACGCCCATGCGGCGTTCTTTCTCCGCCTCGCCGAGCTCTCCGCGGAACGGGAGTACGGCCGGGAGGAGTCGGCGCGCTTTCGCCTCCTCGAGCCGGAGCTGGGCAACGTGCGGGCCGCCCTCGGCTGGCTCCTCAACGGCCAGGCGTCCGACACCGAACGGGCTCGGCTCGGACTGCGGCTTGCGGGGGCGATGGTCCGCTTCTGGGACGTCCGGGGGTACCTCCGCGAGGAAGCCGAGTGGCTCGAACGCGCCCTCGCCCTCGCCCCAGACGAGCCGAACCACGAGCGCGCCACCGCCCTGACCGCGCTCGGCGTCAACGCCTGGTTCACGGGAGAGCTCGAACTGGCAATCGCCCGGCAGGAGCAGGCGCTGGCGATCTGGCGGACCCTCGGCGAGGGCAGCGCGATCGTGCGCTCGCTCTGGTTCGTGGGGCTGGTCACGGCGAAGCGGGGTGACGCCGCGCGCCTCGAGGCGCTGTCGACGGAGTCCGCGTCGTTGGTCCCCGGACTCGGTGTCACGCTGTGGCGGGTGGTGCCGGAATCGCTGCTGGCGCTAGCCGCCTTGACGCGCGGCGACGGGAGGGGGGTCCGCGACCGGCTCGAGGGGACGCTCGCCTACCACGAACAGCACGGCTATCTCTGGCCCCACGCCTGGGTGCTCGGCGTGCTCGCGGAGGCGGCGTTGCAGGAGGGCGACCGGGGGCGAGCGCTCGCGCTCCACCGGCAGAGCCTCGCCGAGTTCGCCGAGCACGGGGACGTCTACGCGATGCTCGACGGCATGATCGCCGTCGCCGTCCACGCCACCGCGTTCGGCCATGCCGAGACCGCCGCCATCCTCCTCGGCGCCGTGGCAGCGACCCGCGTCTCCATCGGCCGTCGGACGACCTGGTCGTCCGTCAGCGAGGAGGAGACGATCGGTGCCGTGCGCGCGGCGCTCGGCGATGCCGGCTTCGCCGCGGCCCACGACGCCGGGCGGGCGCTGCCGCTGGCCGAGGCCGTCGGCCTGGCCTTGGCCGTGGAGGCGCAACCGGGAGCGGGCGCCGCGCCGGCGCCGGCCGACCCCGATCCGTACGGCCTCACGGCGCGGGAGCGCGAGGTGCTGCGGTTGATGGCCCAGGGCAAGAGCAATAAGGAGATCGGAGAAGCCCTCTTCATCAGCCCCCGTACCGCAGGAACCCACGCCGCGAACGTCCTCGCCAAGCTCGGGGTGCATTCGCGCGCCGGCGTGGCCGCCTTCGCCCACAGCCACGGGCTGCTGTAGCGCCCTCCGGCCGTCCTCCTGGGGCGGGCCGGAGGGCGCGATCGCGATGTCCGTCCGGTTGGCTCCTTTGCATCCACCGCGCGCCGTCTAGCAGGCGGGGTCCAGGCGGCGGGCGGCCGATCCCCGACGAGCGGGCGTCCTGCGACCGCTCCGGCCCCAGCCGGTCGCATCGACTGATGCGCGCCGGTCGACGCCCCGTGTGCCGGTGTCGCGGTCGCGCGATCGACCGGGCGTTGCGGCCGATCCCGCGGCTGGCCAACGCTGTCCGCGACCGTCCGCAAACCTTGCCGGGGCGCGCCGGTTTGGCGGGTTCGGCGGGGCCCTGCGGCCGGACGTTCCCGGTCGCCCCGATCGTCGGCCGGAGCCCGTCTCAGCCTCTACCCCGGTCGGGCGTGCGCGCCGGCTCACCCCCGCCGGCCCGGATCACCTTCCCCAGCGCTGCGCGCAGCGCCCGCTCGTCCTCCCTGCTCAGGTGCCGCGAGAAGTGCTCGGCGACCGCCCGCAGGTGGGTCGGGATGGCCGCGCGCAGCGTTTTCCGCCCTCGCTCGGTGATGACCGCGTAGGTGTAGCGCCGGTTGGCCGGGTCGGGCTGTCGCTCCACCAGCCCTTCCGCTTCGAGCCGGTCGACCAAGCGGGTCGCCCCGCTCTTCGTCACCCAGAGCGCCTCCGCCAGGTCTCGCTGGTGGAGCCGCCCCTCCGGCGCGTCGCCGAGGCGGATCAGCGCCTCGAACGACGCGAGCGACAAGCCCCGCTCCGCCTGCAGTGCCCGCTCCAGGGCGCGCGTCACCCGGGCCTCGGTCTGGAGCACGTCCAGCCAGGCCCCGAACGCCGAAACGTGTCGACCGTCGTGCTCATCCATCGCGCCATCCTACACGTCGATGGTTGATACCGCAACTGAAGCCGGTAGAGTCGTCTTCGGTTGATTACGCAACCGTAGAACCGATTCACCTTGGCCTTGTTCGATCGTCCCGCTTCGGTCGCGATCGGGGCCGGGTACCGGGGGAGGTAAGCATAGAGATGACGCTCCGATCCGACAGGGTGGCCGTGGGAGAGCGGGACCTGTCGCGCCGAGGGCTGCTTCGGCGGGTCGGCGGCGTCGGCGTCGCCGCCGCGCTTGGCGCGGCGCTCGGCCTGGTCCGTGACGCGGCACTCGCCGTGCCGTTTGCAACCCCGACGAACGATGCGGTGGCGGACGGGTAGCGACTGCCGCCGACGGCGGGAACGACACGGGAGACCGGTCCGATGACGACCGAACGCAACAAGGAGATCGTCCGGCGGATGGTGGAGGAAGGCACCAACGGGACCAACCCGGCCGTGCTCGACGAGGTGATCGCCCCGGACGCCGTCGACCACACCGGTCCTCCGGGCCAGGTGCCCGGTCCGGAGGGGATCAAACAGGGTCTGGAGGGGTTTCGGAGCGCGTTCCCCGACGCCAAGGCGACCATCGAGGCGATGGTGGCGGAAGGCGACATGGTTTCCTACCGGGTGACGATGCGGGGCACCAACACCGGCCCGTTCATGGGCATGCCCGCCACCGGCAAGGCGTTCGCGGCCGGTTCCCTCACCCTGGTCCGCATCGCCGACACGAAGGTCGTCGAGCACTGGAGTTACCTCGACAGCGGCAGCATGATGCGGCAACTGGGTCTGGCGTCGCGTTGACGGCCGCATCCCGCAGGACCCAGGAGACGAAGCGATGACCGCCCAACCATCCGCCGTGACCACCTCGCCGCCCGGCCATGCGAAGGCGAAGCGAGCGTCACCCCTGGCAAAGCGTGCGATGCGTCTCTGGGCTCGGACGCACGCCGGGATTTACCGCCGGACGCGGGGCGCCCTCGGCGGCGTCATGCCCGGCCCGAACAAGGCGCGGAACCCGGTGCTGCTCTTGGTCACGACCGGGCGCACGAGCGGCAAGGCGCGAACGACGCCACTCC
>CADCWL010000189.1 GCA_902806405.1 uncultured Thermomicrobiales bacterium
GGCGGCGGGCATGCCTCGCGCCCCGCCGGCCGCCGCCGCGGCCGGCCCGGTGGCAGGCCGTTCAGCCTCGGCGCCGGCGACCGACCGACGGCGGCGGGAAGACGTATGATCCACGGTGCCCCGGGTCGCGACCGGGGGAGGACGACCCCGACGGCAGTCCGGCGCTGTGGCCCAGCACCGGGCCGGCCCTGGCGATCGCGATCGTCGTCCCGGCGATCACCGACCCCGGGGATGGTCCGACCGGGGCCCTCGATCCGACCGTGCGCCGGCGCCGCGCGTGCCGGCCGCGTCCGACGCGATCGGCCAACGAAGGCGAGACGATGCGGCTCTACCTCCTGGACCTGGGGAAGTGCGACGTCGACAAGGGGCGGGTGCTGACCCCCGGCAGCGGGGAGGGCGAGCGGGTCACCATCCCGATCGTCGGCTACCTGATCGAGACCGACGACGGCCAACGCATCCTGGTCGATTCGGGCATGCACCGGAAGCACGTCGAGGACCCCGACGCGACCTTCGGCGGGACGCCGTTCCGCGAGGTGCTGACGCCGATCATGCGGCCCGAGGACCACGTCGCGAACCGGCTCGCCGAGATCGGGCTGGGCGTCGAGGACGTCGACGTCCTCGTCAGCACCCACTTCCACTTCGACCACGCGGGGAACCACGGCGACTTCGGCGGCTCGCGCGTCGTGACCCAGCGCGCCGCCCACGAGTTCGCCCGCGCCAACCCCGACGCGTGCCCCCCGGACATCTGGGACCTGCCGCGGCTGCGGTACGAGCTGGTCGACGGCGACGTCGCGCTGGCGCCCGGGGTGGAACTGCTCGAGTCCTCCGGTCACGTCCCGGGGCACATGTCGGTGCTGGTCCGGCTGCCGGCGTCCGGAGCGCTGCTCCTGACCATCGACGCGGTCTACGTCCAGGAGAACCTGGACACCGGCAACTGGAGCGGCCAGGGCGATCCGGAGGCGGCGCGCGCCAGCGCCCACCGGTTGGCCGCGATCGCGGACCGGGAGCAGGCGACGATGGTCTTCGGTCACGACCCGGCGCAATGGGCCGGCCTGCGCCTGGCACCGGCGTTCTACGAGTAGGCCCCCGGGCCGGCCGCCAACGACATCAGCCGAGGGTGAGCGATGAGCGTCGACAACGATGGCCAGCGGGCGACGACCGACGAAACGGGGGCGACGTCGCCGTTCGCCCGTCAGGTGTCGGAACCCTCGCCGGAGGAACGCGCGTTCCAACCCACGTGGGCCCGCAAGGACGAGCTCCCGCGGTTTTCCCCGATCGCCGGCCTCTTCATGCAGTCGGTCACGGGCGGCAAGCTGATGGCCAACTGGGTCACCATCGCGCCGCACCAGACCGTGCCCCGCCACCAGCACCCGCACGAGCAACTCGGCGTGATGCTGGAGGGGGCGATGGAGCTGACCATCGGCGACGAGACGCGCTTGCTGCGCCCCGGCGACGCCTACACCATCCCGCCGAACCTGCCGCACGGCGCCGCCACCCGCGAGGACGGGTGCGTCGTGCTCGACGTCTTCACGCCGCCGCGGGAGGACTATCTGGCAAGCACCTGAGACCGCACCGAGGCGCCCCCCCGGGGGCCGCCTCGGCGCTCGCGATCGCCGCGCCTGCGCCAGGTCGCCGTCAGTACGCGAGCCGGTGCGACCCCACCGCCGGCACCTCGATGGCGGCGAGGCCGTGATTGAGCGCCGAGAACGCCGGGGGGGAGTGGGGCCGCGCCCGTCCTTGCTCCGAACGAAGAGCTTCGCCACCTTGCACGTCGCCGCGGTCTGCCGGGCGGCGCGGGCCGCGCCGCCCGGCACCGACCGGACCGGAACGCCTCGTCGGGGGGCGGCGTCTTCGAGGAGGCGGACGGTCGCCCGAGATCGCAGGGCCGACCACGCGCCCTGCGATCTCGGGTGATCTCCAGGTCGCGCCGATCCACCACCTCCCCGATCACGGCCCCGTGCCCGGCCGCGGGGACCGCTCGGCCGGCCGGGTCGGGGCGGCGGGCGTCGACCGTGGAGGTCGCCCGCTCCGGCACGATCGCCGGAGCATTCGGCTCGACGATCACCCGGCCCACCGTCGTCACCGCGGGCCGTCCCGGCCGGTGCGCCGCGTCGATGACCTCCGAGACGATCTCGGCCGCGCCCGCCATCGGGTCGCGCCGACGGCCCATCGGGAACGCCCCGTCGTCATAGGCGACGCCCCCCAGTGCCACCACGGGGTGGCGGATGCCAGTGATCGCGCCGACCACGGCGACGGGCAGCCGGTCCCGCTCGAGGACTGGTCCTCGCTCGACGTGGAGCTCGACGAAGGTGTCGAGATCGTCGCGGACCGCCTCCAGGAGGCGGCGCGGATCCCAACCCGACCTCCCGCATCGCGTCGGCGATGGTCTCGCCCTCGAAACCCCGCATCTCCTCGGCATCCTCGGACCGGATGCGACCGGTGATCGCGCGGGAGCCCCAGAAGTTCGCCGCCGGAACCGGCTCCCCTCCTCCTCGCGGAGCGGGACGGCCTCCAGCGGACGCCTCGGCGGGCCGACCTGCTCCTTCAGCGCGCGGCGCGACGACCACCCCAACCACGCCGAAGGCCCCCTTGAAGCGGCCTCCCGGCCGCTGGGAATCGATGCGCGAACCGGAGTCGACCGCTTTCCCACCCTTGCTGCCCACGAACCGCCATGGTCGTCCTGCTGGCGCCCGGCATCCTCTTGGTGGCGCTCGCTGCGCTCATCGCCCCTCGCCGGCGCGGAAAGCGGCGGGGTTCCAGGAACGGTACAATCCGCGCTCCCCGGCCACCGGCGGGCGCCCCGCCGCGTCATCCCGGGAGCCGCCCGCGAACAACGCGGGGAACGCCGGCCGCCGGCCGCAGGCGATCTCCCCCGCGTGCGTCGTCGACCGGCCGCGCGGGCGGTCCGCCCGTGGGTACGCCCGCCGCCGGGACCGACCCGCGGCGCCGGGAGCGAGGGAGCGAGGGAGCGACCGATGCACGCCGAGCCCGCCCGCTTCGGCCGGACCTGGGCCCTCCGGCTCGACCCCGGCGAGGATCTGCTGGACGGGCTGCAGCGGGCCGCGGACGGGCTGGGCGTCCGCGACGGCGCCTTCCTCGGCGGCGTCGGCTCCCTGACGAGCTACCACGTCCACGTGGTGTCGAGCACCGACCTGCCGCCGGAGAACGCCTTCGTCCGGGGCGACGGGCCGTTCGACATCCTGGCCGTCACCGGGCACGTCCTCGGCGGGCGGGTCCACGCCCACCTGACCTTCTCCAACACGGAGCTGGCGATGGGCGGGCACCTGGAGCCGGGCTGCCGGGTGCTGACCTTCGCGATCGTGACCCTGGCCGAGCTGCTCGGCACCGACCTGGCCCGGTGGGACCGGGTCGGCGCCTTCGCCGACGTCGGCTGAGGGGCGCCGCACCGGAG
>CADCWL010000190.1 GCA_902806405.1 uncultured Thermomicrobiales bacterium
GTCCTCCTGCTCCGGATGGTGCCGTTCGTCGAGCGGAACCACAACGCGGTCGAGCTGGGGCCGCGCGGCACCGGCAAGTCGCACCTCTACCAGCAGGTCTCCCCCTTCGCCCACCTCGTCTCCGGCGGCAAGGCGACCGTCGCCCGCATGTTCGTCAACAACGCCACCGGCCAGCGCGGCCTCGTCGCCCAGTACGACGTCGTCTGCTTCGACGAGGTCTCCGGCGTCTCCTTCGACCAGAAGGACGGCGTCAACATCATGAAGGGCTACATGGAGTCGGGCGAGTTCTCCCGCGGCCGGGAGAGCATCCGGGCCAGCGGCAGCGTCGTCCTGGTCGGCAACTTCGAGGTCGACGTCGCCCACCAGCAGCGGGTCGGCCACCTCTTCGGGCCGCTGCCGCCGGAGATGCGCAACGACACCGCCTTCATGGACCGCATCCACGCCTTCCTGCCGGGCTGGGACGTGCCGAAGATGGAGGCGTCCCTCTTCACCCGCCACTTCGGCCTCGTCAGCGACGTCCTCTCCGCCGCCTGGTCGCAGCTCCGCGGCGAGAACCGGCTGGCGGCGGCCCAGGGCCGCGTCCTCTACGGCGGCGCCCTCAGCGGCCGCGACACCACCGCGGTCAACAAGACGGTCAACGGCCTCCTCAAGCTCCTCTACCCCGACCGCGAGATGCCCATCGCCGACGAGGACCTGGAGTGGGCGGTGCGGCTGGCGCTGGAGTGCCGGCGGCGGGTCAAGGAGCAGCAGAAGCGGATCGGCAGCGCCGAGTTCCGGACCACCCACTTCTCCTACCAGATGGGCGAGGACGGGGTCGAGCGCTTCGTCGCCACCCCGGAGCTCCGGAGCGAGGACGCGATCGGCGGCGACCCGCTCCCCCCCGGTCAGGTCTGGGCGATCAGCCCCGGCGGCCCGGACGAGGGCGCCGGCCTCTACCGGATCGACGTCGCCGAGGGCCCGGGCTCCGGCGTCCGCATCGCCAACGTCCAGGTGCCCGGGCCGTTCCGGGAGAGCGTCCGCTACGCCGAGGCGAACCTCTACGCCCGGGCGCGGGAGCTGGTCGGCGACCGCGAGCCGCGCCACCACGAGCTGACCGTCCAGCTCCGCGCCTTCGACGCCGTCCGGAGCGGAGTCGCCCTCGGCCTGCCGGCGCTGCTCGCCTTCTGCGGCGCCCTGCTCGGCAAGAGCCTCAAGGGCGGCCTCGTCGCCGTCGGCGGCCTCAACCTCGGCGGCGGCCTCGACCCCGTCCCCAACGCCGTCGCCGTCGCCGAGCTGGCCGTCGAGAAGGGCGCCGAGACCCTCCTGATCCCCGTCTCCGCCCGCCGCCAGCTCAACGACCTCTCCGACGAGATGGCGACCAGGATCACCGTCCTCTACTACGCCGACGCCCGCGAGGCGCTGATCAAGGCGCTCGGGGAGTAGGGGTGGCCCTCCCCGGTCCCGGCCCCGAATCGGGCTCGACCCCCCCGGACGGGTACGACAACGGGTTGCGGCAGGGCTGCCCGGACCGCGGTGCCGTAGGGGCGGAAACCTCGCCGACCCACGCGCCGAGGGGCGCAGTAAGCAATGCCCCTCCCTCCGCCCGTGTCCGTTACCTGTTGCGCAATCCGCTGAAAGACGGTGGGATGGTCGTTGCCGCGCCGCCGACCGTGCTTAGCCCAGGAAGCGCCTCGTCGGTTCGGCCCGGGGCTGGAGTGCCTCGGCACCAGCCCGGGGCGACGCGACGGCCCCGCCCATCATCGGACTCCCGTCACCTACGATCTCCCCCTCACCACCTTCCGCTGAATCGGAGATCAGGCACGCCCGTCAGGAAACCGCGTCTTTGTAGCGTAGGGTACATAAGCTAACCGGACGACCGTGACACAAATCGCCCCCGTGACGATATATAAGAGTAGGGGAGTGCGATACCTCCCCCGACCGCCCGCTCGCCCTCCCCGTACGGCTCGGACGGACAACGGGCGACAGCACGTAGGCTCCACCGGTCGGGCCGGCAGGGTGTTCCTCCCGCCGACGAGTCTCCTGGCCGATGGGAGAACGCGGCGCGGTCGGCCCCGTCGCTACGCGTCCTCCGCCCCCAACAACCCCGCCCGCAGCGCGTACCGCACCAGTTCGGCCCGGTTCGTCAGGCCGAGCTTCTGCATCGCGCGGTGGCGGTAGGTCTCGACGGTCTTGGGGGAGAGGGAGAGGATGTCGGCGGCCTGCTGGGCGGTGTGGCCCTCGGCGGTGAGGCGCACGACCGCCCGCTCCCGCTCGGAGAGGACCTCGCCGAGGTCGATCTCGTCTCCCGTGTGGACGCGGCCGAGGTAGCCGCGGAGCAGCGTCTTGGTCGCCGCCGGGTCGAGGAAGACCTCGCCCCGGGCGACGGTCCGGATCGCGTCGAGCAGGTCCGTATGGGCGCTCGACTTGCGGACGTAGCCGCTCCCGCCCGCCTCCAGCACCGGCAGCAGGTAACGCTCCTCGGCGTGGACGGTCAGAACCAGGACGCGCGTCGGCAGGCCGAGCGAGGTGATTTCCCGGATCGTCTCCAGGCCGCCGCCCGGCATCGAAAGGTCGGCGACGACGACCGTCGGCACGTGCTGGCGCGTCAGCTCGACCGCGGTCGGGCCGTCCGGCGCCTCGGCGACGACGCGCAGGTCCGGTTGCGCCTCGAGCAGGGCGCGCAGGCCGGCCCGGACGACGCCGTGGTCGTCGGCGAGGAGGAGGCGGATCGGCTGGCGGCGGCCGTCGCCCGCGCCCCGGTCGCTCACGCCGGCCTCGCTGGGGCCGAGGCCGCCATCGGCAGCGGGATGAAGGCGAAGATCTCCGTCCCGCCGCCCGACCGGCTCCAGATCGTGAAGGCGCCGCCGACGAGGGCCACCCGCTCCTCCATGCCGAAGAGGCCGAGGCCGAGGCCGCGGCCGTCCCGCTCGGTCTCGACCCCGGGGTCGAAACCGACGCCGTCGTCGCGGACGGAGAGGGCGACGTCGGCCGCGCCGCGGTCGAGGTCGATCCAGGCGTGCCCGGCCCGGGCGTGCTTGGCGACGTTGGTCAGCGCCTCCTGGGCCACCCGGTAGAGGATCAGCTCAACCTCGGCCGGGAGCCGACCTCGGGGGCCGCGCGCCTGGTAGTCGATCGGGATCCCGAGCTGCTCGGAGAAGCGCTGGGCGAGGTCGCCGAGGGCGGCCTGGAGGCCGAGGTCGTCGAGCGCCGGGGGCCGCAGCTCCATCGCCATCCGGCGGACCCCCTCCAGCGCCTCCGCGGTCATCGCCTCGAGCGCGGTCGCGGTGCCGCGCACCTCGGCGTTCGGCGAGGCCGTCAGCGCCGCCAGCCGCAGCAGCTGGGCGAAGAGGACCTGGGCGGTGT
>CADCWL010000191.1 GCA_902806405.1 uncultured Thermomicrobiales bacterium
GGCGGCACCGTGTGCCCGCCCGCGAACTCCCGGTAGTCCACGTCGTAGCCGGCGTCCCGCAGCCGCGGCACGATCCGACGGCTGCAGCGGTCGATCGGCAGCACCGCGTCGTCCGTCCCATGCGAGACGAAGAAGCGCGGTTTCCCGACGACCCCTGCCGGCGCCTCGAAGCCGGGGGAGAACGCCAGCACGTGACCGAACAGATCGCCGTTCATGATCCCGAGCGAGAGCGCGTACGAGGCGCCGTCGGAGAAGCCGGCGACCGCCAGCCGCGCCGGGTCGACCGCGCAGCGGGCGAAGACCGCGGCCAGCGCCCGGTCGACGAACGCGACGTCCGGGCCGAGCCCGCCGAGGATCACGTCCCACGTCCGGCCGCGCGACGCCGGCGAGAGGAGGATGACGCCCGCCCCGTCCGCGAGCTCGCGCAGCGGGTAGAGCCCGCCCTCCTCGTTCCCTCCGGCCCCGTGGAGCGACAGGACGAGCGGCGCCGGCCGGTCCGGCCGGTAGCCGGCGGGCACCACCAGGAGGGCGTCCCGCCCCTCGGCGAGGCCCAACCGGTGCACCCCCGGTCGCGCATCCTCGGTCGGCACCCCGGGCCGTGCCCGCAACCGACCCTCCTCCGCCTCCGGCGTCGCCTGCCTACCCCGCCTCATCGCCTCGCTCCCCGATACCCGCCCGCCGTGCGCGGCGGCGCCGACCCCGACTGCCGCCGCAGCGATGATGCCACCCACAACTCGTCGCCGGGACGCTGTCCATCCGGCCGTCGTGCGGTCCATTGGAACGCCTTCTCTGTTCACCGCGAACCGCCCTTTACCATGCCAACCAGCCGCCATCGACCGGCAGGATCGCGCCGTGCACGTAGGCCGCGGCGTCCGAGCAGAGGAAGACGACCGCCCCCTGCAGGTCCTCCGGCTCCCCCCAGCGCCCGGCGGGGATCCGGCCCAGCATCGCCCCCGCTCGATCGGGGTCCGCCCGCAGCGCCGCGGTCAGCTCCGTCGCCATGTAGCCAGGGGCGACCGCGTTGACGTTGATCCCCCGTCCGGCCCACTCGTTCGCCAGCGCCCGGGTCAGCCCCGCCAACCCGCTCTTGGCCGCCGCGTAGGCCGGCACCTTCACCCCGCCCTGGAACGAGAGCATCGAGGCCACGTTGACGATCTTGCCCGGTCGCCCCGCAGCGAGGAGGCGCCGGGCGACCGCCTGGCTCAGGTAGAACGCGGCCGAGAGGTCGATCGCCAGCGTCGCCTCCCACTCGTCCCGTCCGTGGTCGACCGCCGCCGCCCGCCGGATGATCCCGGCGTTGTTGATCAGGATCGCCGGCTCGCCGAGCGCCGCCGCGACCTCGGCGACGAGCCCGTCGGCCCCGTCCGGGTCGAGCGTCGCCAGATCCCGCGCCAGCGCGTGGCCCCGTCGCCCCCGCTCTCGCACGAGCGCCAGCGTCTCCTCGGCGGACAGGACGTCGAGCACCGCGACGTCGGCCCCCGCCTCCGCCAGCCCGACCGCCAGCGCCCGGCCCAGACCGCGGGCCGCTCCGGTGACCAACGCCGTCCGACCGTCGAGCCGGAACGCGTCGAGGATCACCGAACGGCCCCCACGGCACCGAGAGCGGGGGCGTCATCCCGGAGGGAACACGGGCACTGTCTCCCGCCCGGACGCAGGGGCCGGGGGGGTGGTCCCATCAGAACCGAAGCTCCTTCGGCGCGATCCCCTCCCGCTCGCAGAAGGCCAGATACCGCTGAAGCTTGGTGAAGACGTCGTCCTGGGCGATCACGTTGTCGTGGTCGTCGAGGTACTGGATCACGCCCTCCAGCAGGAAGAGCGTTTGCATCTCCTCGGGACCGTCGACGACCAGCGTGTGGATGTCTCCCGGCGGCTCGTAGACGAACGTTCCCGGCCGTGCCACCCACTCCCGCTCCAGGTAGCGCCACGACCCCTGGACGACGAAGCCGAGCACCTGCCCGCCGCTGTGGCGGTGGCGGTTCACCTTCCCCTGCTTCGTCACCTTGAGGAGATTGACCCAGCGCCCGTTCGCGAGGTCGAAGCGGAGCGGCTTGAACCAGACGTTCTCGCCCTGCGGCACCCAGGGCAGCTCGTCCGCCTGGATGGCCTGGTCGGGCAGCCCGAGGTCGTGGATCATCCGGTCGAGGGTTGTGCTCGGGGTCACCGTCGCCATCGCCTGCCTCCCGTTCCGTCCGTCCGCCGGACCGCCGCCCCGCGGACCCCGTTCCCGTCCGTGGCAAGGGCCGGTATAGTAACCCGCCCTCGCGGCGCGCGACGCGACGGCGCGCCGGCGCGACCCTCCCGAAAGGAGCCCTGCCCGATGGTCTTCACCCCAGCGGACCGCGTCGCGGCCCTCACCCCCGCCAACCCGTTCGACCGCTCCGCCGACGGTCGCCCCCGCGTCCCGGACGGCATCCTGGAGCGGATGAAGCACGTCACCAACGACGAGGCCTGGGGGGTCCTCGAGCGCGGCCACGGGTACCACTACCAGTTCGAAGGGGGCTGGTACAACCTGCACCCCGACCGCGTCCTCGTCGGCCGCGCCGTGACCGCCCGGATCGTCCCGCTCCGCCCCGATCTTCAGGAGGTGGTCCAGAGTCAGGGTCAGGCCGAGGGGCGGAGCGGCGGCCAGAACACCTGGGTGATCGACACCCTGGAGGCGGGGGATGTCCTCGTCGTGGACCTCTTCGGCAAGATCGAGGACGGCACCTTCATCGGCGACAACCTGGCGACCACGATCCATGCCCGCGCCAAGACCGGCCTGATCGTCGACGGCGGCATCCGCGATCTGGAGCGGGTCCTCCAGCTTCCCGACTTCAACGTCTACTGCCGGGGCGCGCACCCCTCCGCGATCTGGGAGACGACCCTCGTCGGCGTCAACGAGCCGGTCCGGATCGGCAACGCCACGGTCATGCCGGGCGACGTCGTCCTCGGCACCCGCGAGGGCGTCACCTTCATCCCGCCCCACCTCGCCGAGGAGGTCGTTACCCGCTCCGAGGACGTCCGCCAGCGCGATGTCTTCGGCAAGCTTCGCCTCTCTCAGGGCACCTACACGTCCGGCCAGATCGACGTTTCCACGTGGGCGGCGGAGATCGAGGCGGACTACACCCGGTGGCTGGCGGAGCAGGGGTAGGCGGCGGCGGGGTCGATGCCGGCCGTGGCCTACCGGCGGCGAAGCGTGGGATCGACGGCAAAACCGTCGCTTAGAGCGCCCGGCAATAGGTGATGGGCGGGCACGGGGCCGGCGAAGATGGAGGTGCTTGGACTCCGTCTCGCTGGGGGTTCCCGTGCCCGCCCTGCCGGCATCCTGCTCGACCCCGTCTGGGAGCGG
>CADCWL010000192.1 GCA_902806405.1 uncultured Thermomicrobiales bacterium
CCGATCGGGTGCCAGACCGTCTTCGTCTCCAGGAACGGGGTCATCCGGGTGAGGCCGGGGTCGGCGGTCCAGTCCGGCTCGGTCGCCGGCGGACGCACGACCCGCTTGATGGTGCCGGCCGCTTCCCGCTCGAACTCCATGGCGCGGTTCGCGGGGGCGCCGGTGAGGTCGATGCCGTCGACGTCGGCGTGCTCGGCCAGCCAGGTGCCCAGCTCCTCGGCGTCGCCGGTGAGCAGGTTGACCACCCCGCCGGGCACGTCGCTGGTGGCCAGCACCTCGGCCAGGGTGACCGCCGGGAGCGGCCGGTCCTTCGACGTGACGACGACAGCGGTGTTGCCGGTGGCCAGCACGGGGGCCAGGACGCTGACCAGTCCCAGCAACGAGGACTGCTGCGGCGCCAGGACGGCCACCACACCGGTCGGCTCGGGCGTCGAGAAGTCGAAGTACGGGCCGGCGACGGGGTTGGCCCCGCCGAGCACGGCGGCCAGCTTGTCCGTCCAGCCGGCGTACCAGACCCAGCGGTCGATGGCGGCGTCGACGGCGGCCCGGGCCTTCGAGGCGCTGAGCCCCTCGCCGTGGGCCACCTCGTCGCAGAACTGGGCGTGCCGGCCCTCCATCACCTCGGCCACGCGGTAGAGCACCTGGCCGCGGTTGTAGGCGGTCGTGCCCGACCACTTGGCGAAGGCGCCGCGGGCGGCGACGACGGCGTCCCGGGCGTCCTTGCGGGAGGCCCGGGCGGCGTTGGCGAGGAAGTGCCCCTTGGCGTCGGTGACCTCGTAGGTGCGGCCGGACTCCGACCGCGGGAAGGCGCCGTTCACGTAGAGCTTGTAGGTCTTGCGCACGGCGAGCCGGTCGTTCCCGATCACTGCTCTGCACCTTCCAGGTACGCGGCCAGGCCGTGGCGGCCGCCCTCGCGGCCGTAGCCGGACTGCTTGTAGCCGCCGAAGGGCGACGTCGGGTCGAACTTGTTGAACGTGTTGGCCCACACCACGCCGGCGCGGAGCTGGTCCGCGACCTTGAGGATGCGCGAACCCTTCTCCGACCAGATGCCGGCGGAGAGCCCGTAGGTGCTGTTGTTCGCCTTGGCGACCGCCTCGTCCGGCGTCCGGAAGGTCAGGACGGACAGCACCGGGCCGAAGATCTCGTCCCGGGCGATGCGGTGGGCGGGGGAGACGTCGGTGAAGATCGTCGGCGGGTACCAGAAGCCGCGGTCGGGCAGCTCGCACGCCGGTTGCCAGCGCTGGGCGCCCTCGGCCTCGCCGATGTCGGAGAGCTCGCGGATGCGGGCGAGCTGCTCGGCGGAGTTGATCGCGCCGATGTCGGTGTTCTTGTCCAGCGGGTCGCCCACGCGCAGCGTGCCGATGCGCCGCTGCAGGCTGGCGATCACCTCGTCGTGGATGGACTCCTGCACCAGCAGCCGGGAGCCGGCGCAGCAGACGTGGCCCTGGTTGAAGAAGATGCCCTGCACGATGCCCTCGACGGCCTGGTCGATCGGGGCGTCGTCGAACACGATGTTCGCCGCCTTGCCGCCGAGCTCGAGGGTCAGCTTCTTACGGGTGCCCGCGACCGCGCGGGCGATCGAGCGGCCGACCTCCGTCGAGCCGGTGAACGCCACCTTGTCCACGTCGTCGTGCTCGACCACCGCGCGGCCGGTCTCGCCGGCGCCGGTGACGATGTTGACCACGCCCGCGGGCAGGTCGGCCTGGCGGCAGACCTCGGCGAACAGCAGCGCGGTCAGCGGCGTGGTCTCGGCCGGCTTGAGGACGACGGTGTTGCCGGCGGCCAGGGCCGGGGCGACCTTCCACGCCAGCATGAGCAGCGGGAAGTTCCACGGGATGACCTGGCCGGCGACGCCGAGCGCCCGCGGGCGGGTGCCCAGGCCGACGTGGTCGAGCTTGTCGGCCCAGCCGGCGTAGTAGAAGAAGTGCGCCGCGGCCAGGGGGACGTCGACGTCGCGGGACTCGCGGATCGGCTTGCCGTTGTCCAGCGACTCCAGGACGGCGAACTCGCGGGCGCGCTCCTGCAGCAGGCGCGCGATGCGGAACAGGTACTTGCCACGGTCGGCGGGGCGCATCGGGCCCCACGTCTTCTCGAACGCCCGGCGGGCGGCGCGGACCGCACGGTCGACGTCGGCCTCGCTGCCGGCGGAGACCTCGGTGAGGACCTCCTCGGTGGCCGGGTTGACCGTCTTGAACGAGTCGCCGGTGCCGTCGACGAACTCGCCGTCGATGAACAGGCCGTAGGACGGCGCGATGTCGACGATCGACCGCGACTCGGGGGCGGGTGCGTACTCGAAGGGGGACGGGCTGACGGTCATGATCAGTCGACGCTCACGTGGTCGGGGCCGGAGTAGTGGCCGGTGCGGAGCTTCTGCCGCTGCAGCAGGAGGTCGTTGAGCAGGCTGGAGGCGCCGAAGCGGAACCAGTCGGGGTCCAGCCAGTCGGGGCCGACCGTCTCGTTGATGAGCACGAGGTGCTTGACGGCGTCCTTCGTCGTCCGGATGCCGCCGGCGGGCTTGAAGCCGACCTGGCGACCGGTGGCGGCGCGGAAGTCGCGGACCGCCTCGAGCATCACCAGGCCGACCGGCAGGGTCGCGGCCGGGCTCACCTTGCCGGTGGAGGTCTTGATGAAGTCGCCGCCGGCGAGCATCGCGATCCAGCTGGCGCGGCGGACGTTGTCCAGGGTGACGAGCTCGCCGGTCTCGAGGATGACCTTGAGGTGGGCGTCCCCGCAGGCCTCCTTGACCGCGACGATCTCCTCGTAGACCTCCAGGTAGCGCCCCGAGAGGAAGGCGCCGCGGTCGATGACCATGTCGATCTCGTCGGCGCCGTTCTGCACCGCGTCGCGCACGTCGGCGAGCTTGACCGCCCGGCTGGCGCGGCCGCTGGGGAAGGCGGTGGCCACGGCCGCCACGTGGACGCCGCTGTCGCCGAGCGCCTCGCGGGCGACCCCGGCCAGGTCGCCGTAGACGCAGACCGCCGCGACGCGCGGGCACGTCGGGTCGGTGGGGTCGGGGCGGCGGGCCTTGGCGGCCAGGCTGCGCACCTTGCCGGGGGTGTCGGCGCCCTCGAGCGTGGTGAGGTCGACCATCGAGATGGCGGTGTCGATCGCCCACGCCTTGGACGTGGTCTTGATCGAGCGGGTGCCCAGCTGCGCGACGCGCGCCTCGGCGCCCACCTGGTCCACACCGGGGAGGCCGTGCAGGAAGGCGCGGAAGGCCGAGTCGGATCGGGTGACGTCGCGGTACGGGGGCATCGGCACGGACAGCGCCCGGGCGTCGTCCGACAGTGCGTCGGGGTCG
>CADCWL010000193.1 GCA_902806405.1 uncultured Thermomicrobiales bacterium
CCAGCCGCAGCGCTTCGACCTCTCCATCCCGCTCGGCCAGTCAGCGAGCCGCCTCGGCCAGTTCCGATACACGCATCCGCTCGGCGGCAAGTGGGCGCTCGCCGGTAGCGTCAACAGCCCGTACAGCGATGCGACCGTTGTACCGCCCGCGGTTGGTGGGACACCTGGTTGCAGCCTATGCGGCGAGAGCCGCGGTTGAAAGCTGGTCCTGCCGGATGGCGCTGGGCGGCCTGAATCCGTGCCGCTCGATCAGCCAAGTGGCGTTGTAGGTTTCGCGGAACTCGATCAACGCCCGGCGCAGCTCTTCGACGGTGTCGAAGCTGCGGATCCACAGCAGGTTTTCCTTCAGGGTTCGGATGAAGCGCTCGGCGCAGCCGTTGCCCTCGGGCGCGCGGACGAAGGCGGGCGAGCTTTCGATGCCGAGGAAGCGCAGCTCCCGCTGGAAGGCGTCGGACATGTATTGGCTGCCGTGATCGTGGCGGACGGCGAGGCCGCGGGCGACGTCCTTGGCGAAGCCGCCGAAGCAGCGGCGCACGCCCTGGCGGATCGGCTCGAGGGCCTCGAAGCGCGTGGCGCGGAGCGCGGCATGGAGGCCGACGCAGTCGGCCGAGCAGTGGTCGATGGCGACGAACACCGCCGCCTGGCCCTCGCCGGTCCAGGTGGTTGTCAGGTCGGTGCCCCACATGACGTCCACGGCTCCGGGGATGATGGTGCCGTCGTGGGCGCGCGGGCCGCGGGGCGCTCCGGCGCGCGACGGCGCGAGCAGGCCATGCTCGCGCATCAGCCGCAGCACCCGGCGCCGGGACGTGCGGACGCCGCCGTGGCGCAGCCTGGCCCAGACCTTCCTGTGCCCTTCGCCGTGGAACGGGCTCGCGGCGAGCACGGCGCGGATGGCGTCCACCAACTCCGCATCCGGCATCGGCCCGGTCGGCCCAGGACGCCGCGGCGGGGCCGCCCGCGGCAAAGTGCGGCGCCGGTAGACGGTGGAGCGTGCCGCCCGCCAGACCCGACACACCCGGGCCAAGCCGTACGGCCTGCCGCCGCTCGGCGAGACGGCCCGGCTCATGGCCTCGGCCTCCGCCGGGCCAAAGGGCGCCCGCCCTCCAGGGCGGCGATCTTGGCTTCGAGCAGCTCGCGCTCGAGCAGCATCTCGCCGAGCCGGGCCTTCAGCCGTTCGCTTTCGAGTTCCTCACCGTCGGCGGGACGGGAGGCCAGGCCCGCCTCGCCGGCGGCCAGGAAGGCGTCGCGCCAGGCGGTCAGCGTCGCCGCCGTGACGCCCAGTGCGCGCGACACCGTCTCGAGGTCCTTGTGGGTGGATTCAGGTGGTCGTCGCAACACCGAGGCGGAGGGTGGTTGCGATGGCTGGTCGACGGCGTTCGGACCGAGCTTTGCGTGCGAAGTGTCCCTCGCCGGGCCGCCCGGGGGTAGCCCGGCGTGACGACCGGCGATGCTTCTGGGCGTTGATCGCGGCGGGACGGTCGAGCTGGGACGCGGCGATCGGCGTGGGGGTGTCGGAGGCGGTCGGGTCCCGCTGGTTCCGGGAGGCGGGCGGGATGCCACCATCGGCGCTCGGGCGGTCGTCGAAGCCGCCCTCAGGGCGGCGCCTGTCGTTCGCGGAGCGCGAGGAGATCGCGCTGTGGCGTGCGCAGGGGCATGGCGTGCGGGAGGTCGCCCGGCGGCTGGGGCGGGCGCCGTCGACGATCTCGCGCGAGCTGCGGCGCAATGCCGCGACCCGCAGCGGCGGGCTGGGGTACCGGGCCACGACGGCGCAGTGGCATGCCGAGCGGGCGGCGCGGCGCCCGAAGCCGGCGAAGCTCGTGACGCGGCCGGCGCTGCGGGCGTATGTGCAGGACCGGCTGGCGGGCGCCGTGACCGCTCCGGGCGGGGCCGCGGTGCCCGGACCGGCGGTGCCGTGGACGGGCCGCCGGCACGGGCCGCGGCAGCATCGGCGCTGGGCGAGTGCATGGAGCCCACAACAGATCTCCCGGCGGCTACGGCTCGACTTCCCCGGCGATCAGGCGATGCGGATAAGCCACGAGGCCATCTACCAGTCGCTCTACGTCCAGGGCCGCGGCGCGCTGCGGCGGGAGCTGACGGCGTGCCTGCGCACCGGGCGGGCGCTGCGCGTGCCGCGGGCGCGGACGCGAGGCCGGGGAAAGTCGCATGTGGCGCCCGAGGTGAAGATCAGCGAGCGCCCGGCGGAGGCGGACGACCGGGCCGTGCCGGGGCATTGGGAGGGGGACCTGATTCTCGGCCTCGGCAGTTCGGCGGTCGGCACCCTGGTGGAGCGCACGACGCGGTTCACGATGCTGCTGCACCTGCCCCGCATGCCGGGGCACGGGGATGGGCTCCGCCCCAAGAACGGGCCGGCGCTGGCCGGGCACGGCGCGGAGGCGGTGCGCGACGCCATCGCACGCACGATCACCACCTTGCCGCAGGCGCTGCGGCGGTCACTCACCTGGGATCAGGGTGCGGAGATGACGGAGCATCCTCGGCTGCGGATGGACACCGGGCTGCGGGTGTACTTCTGCGACCCGCACAGCCCCTGGCAGCGCGGCACGAACGAGAACACGAACGGTCTGCTGCGACAGTACTTCCCGAAAGGGACGGACCTGGCCGCGCACAGCGCCGACGACCTCGCGGCCGTGGCCGCGGCGCTCAACGCGAGGCCGCGCAAGACGCTCGGTTGGAGAACGCCCGCCGAAGCTCTTGGTGCGGCGCTGCGATCAGCGCAGACAAGTGTTGCGACGACCAGTTGAACCCAAGCAGTACTGCTCGACCGACTGCCAGGCCGAACTCCGGAAGCACGGCATCCTGATCTCGATGTCCGGCAGGGGGAACTGCTTCGACAACTCCATGGTGGAGACGTTCTTCAAGACGCTGAAGTGCGAGCTCGTGTGGCGCACCGCCTTCGAAACGCGCCAGGAGGCCGAACGGGCCATCGGCCGCTATATCGACGGGTTCTACAACCCCGTCAGGCGCCACTCCGCCCTCGACTTCACAAGCCCGAACCGGTTCGAAAGATTGGCGGCCGACTGACCCGATGCCTCTCCACTAAACCGAAGCAAGTCCAGACTCCACCAGGGTGCGCCAACCGTACCCCGAGGCCTTCTGCCATCCGAGGCGGCCGCGCCCGGCGATGGCTCGCAGATGGCGGTCCCGCCGCGTCGGAGCGGTCGCGCCCGTGCCGCTCGGCACCGCGCCCGAGCGCGGT
>CADCWL010000194.1 GCA_902806405.1 uncultured Thermomicrobiales bacterium
CCGGCCGAAGCGGTCTGAAGGCGGCGCGGAGTTCGGCGGCGAAGAGCTCGGGCTGCTCCCAGGCCGCGAAGTGCCCGCCCTTCTCGGCCTCGTTGAAGTAGACCAGGTTGCGGTAGGCGCGCCGGGCCCACGTCTCCGGGGCCCGGTAGACCTCCTCCGGAAACACCGTGACGGCCACCGGGAGGGAGATCTCGGCCGTCTTCTGCGCCGCCGCGAGGAGGACGCTCTGGCCGCTGGTCTCCCAGTACAGCCGCGCCGACGAGGCCGCGCTGTTCGTCAGCCAGTACAGCGTGACGTCGTCCAGGAACTCGTCCCTGGCGAGCAAGCGCTCGGGCTCGCCGTTGTTGTAGTCGTACATCCAGGCCGCGAGCCCGGCCGGAGTATCCGTCAAGGCGTAGCCGATCGTCTGCGGCCGCGTGCCCATCATCGCGGCGTAGGCCCTGTGCCTCTTGTAGAACGTGTTGAGCGAGTCGAACGCCGCGCGCTCCTTCCCGGTGAGGCCCGCCGGCGCCGGGCCGCCGCCGGCGAGCACCGCGGCCACCTCGGGCGGCACCGTCGCCGGCAAGTTGATGTGGATGCCGAGCAATCCCGCCGGCGCCTGGCGCGCCATCGCGCTGGAGACGGGGGCGCCCCAGTCGCCGCCCTGGGCGACGTAGCGGGTGTACCCGAGGCGCTGCATCAGCTCCGTCCAGGCCCGCGCGATCCGGTCGGGGTTCCAACCGGTGCCCGTCGGCTTGCCGGAGAAGCCGTAGCCCGGCATCGACGGCAGGACGAGGTGGAACGCGTCTTCCGCGCGTCCGCCATGGGCCGCGGGATCCGTGAGCGGGCCGACGGTCTTGAGCAGCTCGAACACGGAGCCGGGCCAGCCGTGCGTCATGATCAGCGGCAGAGCACCGGCGTGGTGCGAGCGGACGTGGATGAAGTGGATGTCGAGCCCGTCGATCGCGGTCGTGAACTGCGGGAGGGCGTTCAGCCTCGCCTCCCCCTTGCGCCAGTCGTACCCGGTTCCCCAATGGTGGACGAGCTCCTGCAGCTTGGCGAGCTGCACGCCCTGCGACCGGTCACCGACCGTCTCCCGGTCGGGCCACCGCGTCGCCAGCACGCGCCTGCGAAGGTCCGCGAGCTCCTCCTCGGGCACGCTGACGCGGAAGGGGCGGATCGCGTTGTCTTCGGCTGCTGCGGCCGGCTGGCCGTGGAACAGGCTGAGGGCACAGGCCGCTGCTGAACTGGCGAGGATGCTGCGCCTCGTGGGCCATAAAGATGCTGACATGCCGCCCTCCCGTGCTTCGCAATCGCGTTGGCTTCCTGGGCGTGATGGTCTCCAGCTTGGGGCTGATCGGCCGCGATCCGCCTCTCTCATGTCGCGGGGCCGGCACAGCCCGAACGAGGACAGGCCGTGCTCAGACTCCGTGTTGCCGACGCGCGGTGCACATCCTGAGCGCGTTGGAAGCTTCATATCGATTTCCGGAGCGACCTGAACGCGGCACGAAGCTCCGACGCGAAGAGTCCCGGCTGTTCCCAAGCCGCGAAGTGGCCGCCTTTGTCGAGCCGGTTGTAGTAGATGAGCTTGGGGTAGGCCCGCTCGGTCCAGCTCCGCGGGGCTTGATACTGTTCGCCGGGGAATACACTTACGGCGACCGGGATGGAGACGCCCTTGGCATTGAAGAAGCCGCCCTTGTATTCCCAGTAGAGACGAGAGGCGGAGACGCCGGTATTCGTCAGCCAGTACAGTGTGATGTTGTCGAGGATCTCATCCCGCGTCAGCTCGCCCGTGGCGCTCGTCGCCCGGTTCAGAGCCGAGGCGACCGCCGCCGCCGGCTGGCCATCGGCGTCGTTGTGGTCGAGGAGCCAGGCGGCGAGGCCGACAGGTGAATCCGCGATTCCGTACAGGGTTTGCGGGCGCGACCCCATCAACCTGGCGTAGTCGACTTGCTTGAAGGTTCGGACCAGCTGCTCATAGGCGCGCTGTTCATCAGCTGCGAGGCCCGGTGGCGCCGGGCCGCCGGTTTGGAGAGCCTTGTCGACGTCGGCTGGAACGGTGGCGGGCATGTTGGTGTGGATCGCGAGCAACCCCGCAGGTGCCTGCAAGCCCATCTGGTCGACGACGAACGCGCCCCAGTCGCCGCCCTGGGCGACGTAGCGGGTGTAGCCGAGGCGCTTCATCAGTTCCCCCCAGGCCCGGCCCATGCGCTCGGGACCCCAGCCGGTGCCCGTCGGCTTGCCGGAGAAACCGTAGCCGGGCATCGACGGGATCACGACGTGGAAAGCGTCCGAAGCGCTCGCGCCGTGCGCCGTGGGGTTGGTGAGCGGATCGATGATCTTCAGCTGCTCGATGACGGAGCCGGGCCAGCCGTGCGTGACGATCAGCGGCAGCGCGTTTTCGTGTTTCGAACGGACGTGGAGGAAGTGGATGTCTAGCCCATCGATCTCCGTGACGAACTGCGGCAGCGCGTTCAGCTTCGCCTCGATCTTGCGCCAATCGTAATCTGTCGCCCAATGGCGCGCGAGTTCCTGGATCGTCGCCAGTTGCACGCCTTGGGACTGATCGGTGACCGTCTCGCGGTCAGGCCAGCGCGTCGCCGCGATCCGCCGGCGCAGATCGATGATCGCCTCGTCGGGCACGCTGACGCGGAATGGGCGGATCGCGCCGCCGGAGTTCGCCGCGGCCAGGTGCGGGGAGGCGAGGGCCACGCCGCCCGCCGCGGCTGAGGCGGCAAGGAAGCCGCGGCGTGCGGGTAGCCAGGGACGTTCGGTCAAGGTCGTCCTCCAGGTCGCGGATCGGTTTCGGCCAGTGGTGGGCGACGTCACTCGCAACACGCTTCTAGGCCCGTCCGCCGCGGCCGCGCTTTTCCCGGATTGCCGGAGCTTGGCGGCTTCGACCGCGATCGGCGGAAGCAGGGGACTGGCGCGATCCAGGCCGGCTCGCCTGCAGGGTGCGTCGCGGGCCGCTGCCCAGCGCCGCGCCGCCTCGGCGCTCTCCGGGAGCGGCATCCCAAAGGTCGGCGACACCGCTGGTGCGCGTTGCTCCCATGATGGTCAATAGTCCGTGAGGGCGTGGTTCGGCAACGAGACGTGGCGGCTTTCAGGCGCGCCCTTTGTAACCTTCGAGCAGGGAGGTTGGGGTATTTAGCGATGCCGACGCGGAGCGATGCGGGAGCTGGCGGGCTTTGTCACAGTAACCGGGCCGGCCCGCAGAGACCCTTCAGGTCCGT
>CADCWL010000195.1 GCA_902806405.1 uncultured Thermomicrobiales bacterium
TTGGGCTATGCGACCTGGAGGCTCCGGGCCGGCTCCTCGACCCCGGCGGCGGCGGGGAGGAGGGCGACGGCGAGGACCTCGTCGAGCGTGTCGACCTGGATCAGCTCCATGCCGTCGCGGACGACGGCGGGGAGCTCGGCGAGGTCCTTCGCGTTGCGGCGGGGCAGGACGAAGGTGGTGATCCCGCCGCGGTGGGCGGCGACCGTCTTCTCACGGAGGCCGCCGATCGGGAGGACCTTGCCGCGGAGCGTGATCTCGCCGGTCATCGCGACGTCCTTGCGGACCTTGCGGCCGGTCAGGGCGGAGACCAGCGCGGTCGCCATCGTGATCCCGGCGGACGGGCCGTCCTTGGGGATCGCGCCGGCGGGGATGTGGACGTGGATGTTGCGCCGATCGAAGAAGCCCGGCTCCAGACCCCAGCCGGGCGCTCGCGATCGGGCGTAGGAGAGGGCGGCGCGGGCGGACTCCTGCATTACGTCGCCGAGCTGGCCGGTCAGGACCAGCTCGCCCTTCCCCTCCATCACGATCACCTCGATCGAGAGGAGGTCGCCGCCGACGCTGGTGACGGCGGCGCCGGTGGCGACGCCGGCCTCGTCCTGCTCCTCGGCGAGGCCGAACTCGTAGCGGGGGACGCCAAGGACCTCGCTCACCTGCGGGGCATCGATCCGAATCCGCTCCGGCGGGTCGTCGCCGGCGAGGCGACGGGCGAGCTTGCGGCAGAGGGCGCCGATCTCGCGCTCCAGGTTGCGGACGCCCGACTCCTCGGTGTACTCCCGGATCAGGCGGCGGAGCGCCTCGTCGCTGACCTCGAGCTGGTCGGCGGTCAGGCCGTGGCTCTCGAGCGCCTTCGGGAGGAGGAACTGGCGGGCGATCGCCAGCTTCTCGACCTCGGTGTAACCGGTGACCTCGATGATCTCCATGCGGTCGCGCAGGGCCGGCGGGATCGGCTCCAGCTGGTTGGCGGTGGTGATGAAGATCACCTTCGAGAGGTCGAAGGGGACCTCCAGGTAGTGGTCGGAGAAGGTGGTGTTCTGCTCCGGGTCGAGGACCTCGAGCAGGGCCGAGGCGGGGTCGCCGCGGAAGGTGTCGGAGCCGACCTTGTCGATCTCGTCGAGCACCAGGACCGGGTTGCGGCTCTTCGCGTCGCGGAGCGCCTTGACGACGCGGCCGGGCATGGCGCCGACGTAGGTGCGGCGGTGGCCGCGGATCTCGGCCTCGTCCCGGACGCCGCCGAGCGACATCCGGACGTAGTTGCGGCCGATGGCGCGGGCGATCGAGCGGCCGAGGCTGGTCTTGCCGACGCCGGGGGGGCCGACGAAGCAGAGGATCGGGGCGCGCAGCCGGTCGCCGGCGAGCTTGCGGACGGCGATGAACTCGAGGATCCGCTCCTTCACCTTCTCCAGCCCGTAGTGGTCCGCCTCCAGTACCGCGGCGGCCTCGGTCAGATCGAGCCGGTCCTCGGTCTCGACGCTCCAGGGGAGCTCGATCAGCCACTCCAGGTAGCCGCGGATGACGCCGATCTCGGGGGAGAAGGGGTGCTGCTGCTCCAGCCGCTCGAGCTGGACGAGGGCCTTGGCCTGGACCTCCTCCGGCATCTTGGCGGCCTCGATCTTCTGGCGGAGGTCGGTGGCGACGGCGGCCTCGCCGCTCCCCTCGCCGAGCTCCTTCTGGATGGCGCGGAGCTGCTCGCGGAGGTAGTACTCGCGCTGCTGCTTGTCCATCCCGGCCTGGGCCTCGGTCTGGATCTGCTGGCGCAGATTGAGGACGTTGAGGCGCTTCTGGATGATGACGCTGAGCTGCTTGAGGCGGGGGATCGGGTCGAGGATCTCCAGCAGCTCCTGGCGCTGCTCGGGGCTGAACTCCGGCGAGAAGGCGATCAGGTCGGCGAGCCAGCCCGGCTCGTCGACGCTGCGGACCATGGTCAGCACCTCCTCCGGCACGTTGGGGAGCATGCTGATGTAGTTCTCGACCTGCTCCAGGACGGCGGTCATCGCCGCCTCGGCCTCGGCGGTGGGATCGACCGGGTCGTCGTGGCGGGCGACGCGGGCGACGAGATACGGCTCCTGCTGGACAAGCTCGCCGACGACGCCGCGGGCGAGTCCCTGGAGGATGACGTGGGCCTGGCCGCCGGGCCGGGAGATGCGCTGGCCGACCTCGGCGATGACGCCGACGCCGCAGAGCTCGTATTCCTGGCCGTCGTTCGCCAGCTCCTCGTCCGGCACCCACTCCTCGGGGGCGTCGTCGGCCTTGGCGTCGCCCGCGTCGGCGGCGGCGGCGATCGCGTCGGCGAGGAGACCGCGGAGCTCGCCCTCGTCGACCTCGGGCTCGGGATCGGCGGCGGGGGCGTCGGCGGCGGGGGCGTCGCCCGGCCGCTGGGCGCCCCCGGCGGAGTCCCCGCCGGCGGCGTCGGACGAGCCGGCGGCCGGGCCGTCGGTCGAGGGCACGGGGCGCTCCGTGAGGACGAGGACGTGGCGCGGCGACATGCGGGCGGCGCGGTCGACGACCATCGCCGACTCTTCGTCCTCGATCGGGAAGGGGATCGACATGTGGGGGAGGAGCAGCGTCTCGTCGACGACGAGGACGGGGAGCAGCACCGGGCGCGGCTTGGCGGGGCGCTTGGCGCGGCCGCCGCCCGACTTGCGACCCGCGGCGCGGGCGCGCGCGGCCTTGGCGGGAACCTCCTCTGGGGCGGCGGGCGTGGGGGCCTCGGCGCCGTCGGCCTGCCCTTGGGTGCCGTCGGCCTGCGCCGCCGAGCCATCCCCGACCGGAGCGGTCGTCTCGTCGTCGCTGGTTCGCTTGTTCCGCCGAGAAGAACCGGCAGGCATGGGTAATTGTTCCTACTTTCCGGCTGTCCGGCCTTGCGGCCGTAGCGAGGGGCGCGGGGCGTCGGATCGCGCCGCATGGGGGGATGACCGCTCGCGGCGTGGCCGCGACCGAAGGGGGGGCGGTGGCGGAAAGGGTGGTCGATCCGGGCGCGTCGCGGCGAGGGCCATCGGCTGAGTGTAGCGTCTTTAACCGGGCCAAACCACCGGGATGCGGGCGGGGACGACAGTCGGCGGGGACGGCGCTCACGCCCGGTCGGCGCTCCCGCTCGAGTGGGAGGGATGACCCGGCGACGGGGGCGTGTCCGGGCGCGCGGCGCGGGGCCGGCCGGGAGGGGCCGAGGGGCGATCTCCTGGGGATGTCCGCGCGGCCCGCGGGGTGC
>CADCWL010000196.1 GCA_902806405.1 uncultured Thermomicrobiales bacterium
GTCACTCATCGAGGATCTAGATCGGCAAGGTCTAGCACTGGCCGATCAGCTCGCAGCCACCATCGGAGCCGGCTCCAAGGTCGCGTACTACAGCGAGGGCCAACTCCGCCGACTACCGCTCGAGGCGACGCGACCGCTTCTCGCGCGAAGCGATACTGCCGCTTCCGCGGAAGCGGCTGCCCTCTTCGCGCGAAGCGCCCCTCGCCTAGTGCCCTCATGCCTTCGCGAGACCCTGATGCGTACCGGGTTGCGCTTAGATCCGGCCGCAGCGCTACGCCTGTTCCGACCAGCGCGCGAGCGCCTTGCGACCGGTCAGGGTGAGCTCGCCGTCGGCTGTGACCCAGTCGGACACGCGAAGCTCTCGGAGCAGGCCGAGTGGGTCGCTCGGGCCCGGCCCGTCGTGAACCGTGAGCGTGCCCGACTCGATCCTCCAGCGCCCGGACTCCAGCGCCGCCAGCGCGACGCCTTGCTCCGAGGAGGGCATGGCGAGCGGATGCGGTCCGGCGGGGCGCGCGGGCCCATCTCCTGGACTCGGAGCGGGGGCGCCGATGTGCGTCAGCGACCGCGCCAGATCCTCGATCCAGAGGCGCGCGCGGTCAGCTTCTTCGTTCGCCGCCCGAGCGATGTCGTCCAGGTCGATCGCCGAGAGCCGCTCAACCGCGCGGTTCACTTCGTCGGCGAGCGCTCGCGCGACGTCCTCGAAGCTGCGGCCATCTGGATCGTCGTCAGGCATGGCGACATTCTCGCAGCCTCGCCGCGCTCAGTCGTCGGCGATGCCGCGGGCATCAGCGGACTCTGAGTCGACCATTCGAAGTGCGGTCCCTGTCGCTGGCCTTCTCGTTGGGCATCGCTCCCGTGAAGCTCGACAGCCGGCGTGGAGGTGACGGCGTCGATGTACCGCGGGCTACACCGGATCGGTCGCCGATGCCTTCCGCTTCGGACGAGAAGCGGTACTGCCGCTACCTCCTGGCAACGGATCGGGCTGCCAGCTCGACGGGAATCATTGGTGGGCGACGGGCGTGGACGGTGTCGATGATTTCGGCGTTGTCGATGCCTTGCAGGTAGATCGAGGTGATGCCCAGGTTGCTGTGGCCGAGTTGGCGCTGGATGACGATGAGCGGGACGCCTTCGCGGGCCATCTCGACGGCATGGGCGTGGCGGAGCTGGTGGGGCGCGAAGCGCCGACGGACGCCGGATCGTTCGGCGACGCGGCGGAGCTGGGCGCGGACGGCGGCACTTGACCACGCTCGCCCCCGCGTCGGGCCGGTGATCACGCAGAACAGCGGCCCGACCGGCATGCGGCGGCGTAGCTCGAGCCACGGCTCAAGTTCGTCCCACGCCCAGTCGTCCATCCCGACTTCGCGGCGGCGCCCACCCTTGCCGCGACGCACCAGCAGCGCGCCGCGACGCGCGTCGAGATCCGACTCGGTCAGCGCGAGTGCTTCGTGGATGCGCAGCCCGGCCCGCCACAAGACCACCACCAACGGCCGCAGGCGACGCCCGTGGACGCTCTCTCCGGCGGCGGCCATGACCGTCACGATCTCGGCAATTGTCGGCGGATCCGCCGGATAGCGCTGGCCCTTGTTCCGAGGGGGACGGCCCGCGTGAAAGCCGGGCATCGTCGCCGGCGACCGGCGGCGTCCGGCGGCATCAAGCACGACCTGCGACATGCACGCCTCCCTTGATCTAGAGCCCGCCAACGCTACTCCGACCCAATCCATCTCCGAAGACCTGAAAGCCATCGCCCGCGGTCGCAACTCGCGTGACGGAGCACTCGGCCAGGAGCTAGAGGTCCGGTCGTGGCCTCCGCAGTCCCTTGGCCATGTCCGGAACGTCCACACCGAGATCTCCCAAGACGCGGAACGCCACGCCGTCGCCGGCGCGAAGCAAGGCGCGGAGCACATGCTCGCTGCCGATCGCTTCATGTCCGAGCCGTTCGCCCTCGCCGATGACCCGCCGAGCGATGCGGGCAGCACGTGGCGTGAACGGCAGCTGTGCGTCCGGCTGCAGTCGCTCGCCCACGCCGACGATCCTGGTGACCGCAGAAGCCACGAGGTCGTGCTCGACGCCCGCTTGCGTCAGGAGCTCCCCCGCCCGCGATCGGCGCATCCGTAGTAGCCCGAGAAGGAGATGCTCAGACCCGATGTAGCCGTGACCTAGCAAACGAGAATCGGCGGCCGCATGGGCAACACAGTCCCGCAATGGCTGAGGAGCCCCTTCCAACACCGGAAGGATTCTGCCGCACATGCCCGGATGGCGGTTCCCAACGTAGCTCCTGCGGCCGTGCGAACTTCCGCGCATCGGCGCTGCGACAACACGGCATCAGCGAGCGTGCTCTATGGCGGGCAGCCAAGTTCTCCGCCACCCGGTTGTCGCCAGCGGTGCTATTCGCGCGACGCAGCAGTGCTACGACGCACCGCCGCGTCGCAATCCTTGACTCGCCCGACGCGACGGGCTCTCGCGGGGGCGAGGACGGCGTCATCTTCGCAACCTGCTGCGCAGGCGGGATGATGCTGCGGTGCGCGCCCCCGTTCCCGAGTTGGCCGACCTCGGCATCTGCGGCGTGTCGGTTCCCGACGACCCGCTCGGCGTCGGCAGTGTGGTGCTGGACCCGTCCTCGCTGGAGCTGGAGGGCGACCTGACCTTCTGCGAGGGCTTCGCCCCGGGGCCGGACGACACGTCCTACGCCTGGGAGATCTGGACCCGGCCGGAGTGGGACGCCGCGGTCGCCTACCGGGAACCGATCCCTGAGCCCATCGCGCAGCTTGCGCTCCTCGGTCCCGATCGGCCGCCCGTGGACGTCTTCGAACGCCCGGAGAACCCTGACTTCGTGTGGACCCAGCTCGTCGTCCCCGGCCCGACGTTCACTCCGGCGCTGCTCGAGCGCATCCGGACCGGCTCAGACGAGGAGCGCGCCCTGTGCTTCACGGCGATCCCGCCCGACAGCGGCGAGGATCCCGCGGGCTGACCCGCCGTGGCGCACTGGTGCACTGGCGCAGACCAGGCGTGCTGCCTTGCATGGAAAGCATCAGAGCCTTCCGGGGCAACGTCGGATGGCTGCCGATGGGATTGAGCTTCACGCTTCCGCACCGCGGCGCGGGCACCGGCCATCTGCTGAGCGGACCGCTCGTTGGTTTACGGGCGGTTCAGGCGCG
>CADCWL010000197.1 GCA_902806405.1 uncultured Thermomicrobiales bacterium
GTGGCTGGGTCGACCGGTTCGCCGGCCGGCAGGTCACGCTCCGTCGACGGCGGCGCCGCTTCCGGCGTCCCCGCGGCTGGCGTCGCCAGCACGGAAACGAGCGCGTCGGCCGTCAACGGGGTGACGCGGCATTCTTCCGGTCGCGGCACGTCGAGGATGATCTCGGGCGTCCCCTCCTGGGCTGCGGACGGGACGGCGGCGGCGGAGACGGTGGCCACCAGGATGGTCCCGACGGTGAGTACGCGGCGCATACGTGTTCCTCTCTCGAGATCAAAGGACGGCACTTTCGCCGAAGCAACGGGAGTATCACACTCGGACCAGAGGGAGCAAGCGGAGCGACCGCTTGGACCGTCCGTCGTCCCACTGCAGACGAGCGCTATCGGGCCAGAAGCACGCCGACCGCCATTGGCACATGTTGTGCAAAGGCTACGTGCAGAACGGCCTACGGTAACGCCGATAATAGGTCGCTGATTCCCTCTTCAACTTTTTGGAAGACGGAGGCGAGCCGGGTCAAGTGATACCGGCCCCGCCAGGAGGACGCACCATGGCACGACAGGGCACAACGAGCAAAACGCAGGAGACCACAACCGGTGCTGGGCAGACCCAGTCGGGCGATGCGCCGAGCATCGTCGAGCAGGCGCAGGTGGCGACCGAGCAGGTTCAGGGGACGGTTGCACGTTTGAGCGACAGCCTTCGGGACCAGATCGTCTCCCGCTTGGGGGACCAGAAGGTGAAGCTGGCGGGCGGCCTTGACACGCTTTCTCTGGCGCTGCAGACCGCCGGCAGCGAGGTCCGACGGCAAGACAATCAGCAGGTTGCGCAGTACATCGACGGCGCGGCCGGGCGCCTCGAGTCGCTCGCCACCTCCCTCCGCGAGAACGACGTCGACGTGTTGACCAGCAAGGTCGAGCAGGTCGCCCGGCAGCGACCGACGCTTTTCCTGACGGCAACGCTCGGTGTCGGGCTGGTCGCGTCCCGCTTGTTCAAGACGTCGAGCCGGAACCAGGCTGAGCGGGACCAGGAGCGAGCGCGGCGCGAGGAGGAGCGGCAGACGCACCTCCGCGAGGAGGAGGAGATGCAGCGCGCCGCCAACGTCCGTCAGGCCGAGCAGCAGGCCGAGCGCGACGCCGAGGCCGCGGCGGCTCTGGGCGGGACCGACCTCAGCGGATACCCGGCCGATTCCATGGCCACGGGATACGGGGTTGATGATCTGTCTGGGGTCTCGGTCGCGCCCGAGTACGGCGCCACTGCCGGCGACCTGGTGGACGAGTCGGCGCTGACGTCCGCGCTCCTTGATCCGAC
The DNA here is from genome assembly GCA_902806405.1 of uncultured Thermomicrobiales bacterium. Taxonomy (GTDB): domain Bacteria; phylum Chloroflexota; class Chloroflexia; order Thermomicrobiales; family UBA6265; genus CADCWL01. Next base: position 1,303 of record CADCWL010000197.1, read on the forward strand.
CGGCCTCGGTGTCGGCACCACCGGCGCTTCGTACGATCGCGACGCCGACGCGCGCGGGGCATCGGATGCCGGCGGGGAGCGGTCCTAATGCAGCAGGAAGGCGACGACCGATCGCTCGCCGACCTCTTCGGGGACCTGGCCCGCGAGACGAGCACGCTGGTTCGCCAGGAAGTCGACCTCGCCGTTGCGGAGGTGACCGAAAAGGTCTCCAGCCTCGGCAAATCGGCCGCGACGCTGGCGGTTGGCGGCCTGATCGCTTTTGTCGGTCTCCTAGCGCTCGTGGCGGCGCTGATCCTGATGCTAGGGGCGGCGGGCCTGCCGCTCTGGGTGGCGGCCCTCGTGGTTGGCATCGTTGCCGCCGGTGTCGGTTATCTGCTCGTGTCGCGGGCGCAAGCGGCGATGAAGCGCGTCGATCTCGTGCCCCATAAGGCCGTGCAATCGCTCCACGAGGATGTCGATCTGGTGAAGGAGCAGGTCCGGTGACGAGCGAGCGAGGATTCGACGACGTCCGCAGCAGCGGCGGCTTCAAGTCGGTCGGAACGCCGTCCGACGACCCTTCGACCGAGATCGAGCAGACCCGCGCGGAACTGAGCGGGACCATCGAAGCGATTCAGGAGCGCCTCGCCCCGAAGCACTTGGCGGGCGGGGCGAGCGACGCGGTCGCCGATGCGACTGAGCGTTCGCTGCAGATGGCGCGCGAGATCATCGAGCAGACGATGCAGGAGGCGACCAAGCAGGCCAAGCAAGCGATGGGTGAGCTCTCGGTCCAGGCCCAGGCGGCCGGCCAGGAAGCGACCAAGCAGGCCAAAGTGGCGATCGCGGAGATCACGGCCCAAGCGCAGGAGAGTGCTCGGCAGGCCGCGCGGGAAATGGCGGACCAGGCGAAAGCCTCCGTTCGGGCGGCGACGATAGGAAAGGTGGAGCGGATGGCAGCGAACACGACCGAGATGGCGAAGCAGGCGGCGACCAGCACGACCCAGACCGCCAAGCAGGTGGCGACCACCGGCAGCGAAAGCGCGAAGGGGCTCGGCTCCACCGTCGTAACGACGATCAAGCAGAACCCGTGGCCGGCGGCCCTGACCGCGCTCGGGATCGGTTGGCTGGTCTCGAGCGGCAGCGGCGCCAAGGGCGGCGGAGCGACGGAGACCAAGTCGACGACGACGACCCAGCCGGCGGGATACGGCTCGGCACCTTCCGGGAGCGACACGGACACCAGCGCCGTCGACCGCGCGAAGGAGACGACGAGCCAGGCGGTCGACAAGGTCGCGGACACGGCGAGCGGCGCGATGGCGAAGGTCGCCGACACGGCGGGCAGCACCGTCGCGAAGGTGGGCGACACCGCCGGCGATACCGTGGAGACGGTCGGGTCGGCGCTCGGTGGCTCGGTCGGCGCGGTGAAGGCCGGCGCGAGCGGGCTCGTCAGTGGGGTCCAGGAGCGGGTGCAGCGGGTGAGCGGGATGGTGAGCGAGAGCCCGTTGAAGGTGGGCATCGCCTCGCTCGCCGTCGGTGGTGCCCTCGGCCTCGCCTTGCCGGTTTCCCAGCGGGAGACGGCCCTGATCGGCGAGGCGCGTGACAAGGCGGTCGATCGCTTCGAGGCGACGGCGAAGGAGACGCTTTCCAAGCTCGGGAACGTGGCGCAGGAGGCGTCGGAGGCGGCGGGGAAGGAAGCCAAGTACCAGGGATTGGCTCCCGACGCCAGCTAGGAGCGCACGCGAATCGAACCGGGCGGCGTTGTTGCCGCCACCAGTAACTCGTCGGGAAGAGGGCCGGGTCGACATGACCCGGCCCTCTCAGCGTCCTGGCGGGGGTGGCGTCACCGCGGCCGACGCGGCCCGCGGCTGGGTTGTGGTCCCGGTTGACAACGCACGGGACGCGTGTTTAATGCGCGTTACTCGGGCGAAGACTGCCTGAAGCCGGATAGCGAAGGAGCAACCCGATGCGCGAGGACGAGCTGCGGCGAATGGCTACCCGGCCCGCGACCCGTCGCACCCTCCTGAAAGGGGCCGGAGCGGCCGGTCTGGCCGCCGCGCTCTCCCCGATCTCCCGGGCGGCGGCCGGCACGGGAACGGCGACGCTGGTCCAAACGGCACCGACGCGCAATATCAGCGGAACCCGGCTCAACATCCTGCTGTGGAGCCACTTTGTCCCCCGCCACGACGTGTGGTACGACCAGTTCGTGGCCGAATGGGGCCAGGCGAATGGCGTCGAGACCAAGGTCGACCACATCAATACGGCGGACGTCCCGACCGCCATCGCCGCGGAGCTCGGTGCCGGCGAAGGCCACGACATGATCGAGCACCTCGCCTCCCTCGCGCAGTACGAGAAGAGCATGCTCGACCTGACCGACGTGGTCGAGGAGGCGAACCGGCGGCACGGACCGCAGCTGGAGATGGCGAAGCGCAACTCGTTCAACCCGACGACGAACGCGTACTTCGGGTTCTGCCACGGCTTCGCCCCGGACCCGGGGAATTACCGGCGCAGCCTGTGGGAGGTCGTCGGGATGCCGAACGGCCCGACCTCCTGGGACGAGCTCCGCGCCGGTGGCGCCCAGATCAAGGCCGAGCAGGGCGTCCAGATGGGTCTTGGCATGTCGAACGAGGTCGACAGCCGGATGGCGGCGCAGACGGCGATGTGGGCGTTCGGTGCCGCGATCCAGGACGCCAACGAGAACGTGACGATCAACTCGCCGGAGACGATCGCCGCTGTCGAGTACATGGCCGCACTCTTCAAGGAGGCGATGACCCCCGAAGTCTTCGGCTGGAACGCGGCAAGCAACAACCAACTCCTCGTCGCCGGCCGGGCCTCCTACATCCTCAACTCCATCTCGGCTTACCGGACTGCCCAGAAGGATCAGGCCGAGACGGGGGAGGACATCTACTTCACGGCCCCGATTGTCGGCCCGGCCGGCCCCTCGGGCGCGCTGGCGCACGGTCACGCGGTCTTCATCGACATGATCCCCCAGCACTCGCCGAACGCGGACACGGCGAAGGAGTTCCTGCTCCACCTCGTCGCGAACTACGCGCAGGCGACCGAGCAGAGCGAGGTCTACAACTTCCCGGCCTGGCCGACGACGGTGCCGATGCTCCAGCAGGAAGGCGGTTGGCTCGACGTCGACCCCTACGGCTCGGTCCCGCCGGACAAGCTGGCGGTTCTGAAGACCGCGAACGAGTGGACGACGAACCTGGGCCACCCCGGTCCGGCGAACGCCGCCCTCGGCGAGATTTTCAACCTGCCGCTCCTGCCGAACATGATGGCCCGCGCCGCTCAGGGACAACAGACCGCGCAGGAGTCGGTCGCCCAGGCGGAGCAGGAGGTCAACGAGATCTTTGCCAAGTGGCGCGCTGAAGGTCTGATCGGTGGCGGCCAGTAGCGGGTTCGGCGATCGACGCCGGCGGGAGAAGAGACGGTTGATGGTGCGGCATGGCCGCGTCGGTGCCGGCCATCGGGCGGCCCCGATGAATTCCACCGGGGTCGTTGCGGGGCACCACTTGTAGTGGCCGCGATCGAAGCGCGGGGGATCACGAAGCGGTTCGACGGCGGCGGCGGGGCCGCCGTCGACGGGATCGACCTCGCATCGACCGATGGCGAGTTTCTCGTCCTGCTCGGGCCGTCCGGCTGCGGCAAGACGACGCTGCTGCGGATGATCGGGGGCCTGGAACCGCCGACCGCCGGCGACATTCTCATCGGGGGGCGGGTCGTCACCGACCTGCCACCCCGGGCCCGCCACATCGCGATGGTCTTCCAGAGCTACGCGCTCTACCCCCACATGACCGTCTTCAACAACATCGCCTTCCCGCTCCAGGCGGCGAAGCTGCCGAAGGAGACGCAGAAGCAGAAGGTCGGCTGGGCGTCCGGCATCCTCGGGATCGATCACCTCCTCGACCGCAAACCGAGGCAACTCTCGGGCGGTCAGCGGCAACGGGTCGCCCTTGCCCGTGCCCTGGTCCGGGAGCCGAACGTCTTCCTGCTCGACGAGCCGCTGTCCAACCTGGACGCCCAACGTCGCGCCTCCGCTCGCGACGAGCTGCAGCAGTTCCAGCGCCGGGTCGGGACGACGACGCTCTACGTCACCCACGACCAGGTGGAGGCGATGGGGATGGGCGACCGGATCGCGGTGATGGACCAGGGCCGGATCCGCCAGGTCGGAACCCCGCTCGAGATCTACGACGACCCGGCCGACACCTTCGTGGCCACCTTCCTCGGCTCCCCGCCGATGAACCTGATCCCCGACGGCGCGTCCGGCCTCCTCTTCGGCTTCCGCCCCGAGCACTTCGTGCCGGCCTCGGACGCCACCGGGGACGACGCCGTCCGCTTCCCGTTCCATGTCCACCGCACGGAGTACCTGGGCGCCGAGCGACTCCTCTACGGAGCGGTCGGCGAGACGCGCACGATTGCCCGCTTCCCGGCGAACGCGGACCTCCCGATCCACGTCGGGGCGACCTCCGAGTTCGCCGTCCGGAGGCGGGACCTGAAACGCTTCGATCGGGAGACCGGGTTGCGGCGCGACCAGATCCGGGGGATCGGATGAGCACGTCCGCCCAGGTGGTCCCGGTCGCCGCCGGCGTCGACCGCCGCCGCTACTGGCTCGACCGCGAGGGCGTCCTCGGGCCGCTTCTGCTCCTGCCGACGGTCGTCTATATCATTGCCCTGGTCGGGTTTCCGCTCGTCCTGGCGGTGCTCTACAGCGTCAGCGACGCGACCGTCGGCGACCAGAGCCTGGATTTTGTCGGCCTCCGCAACTTCAGGGCGGCGATCGGCGACGGCACGTTCCGCGTGGCGCTCCGAAACACCGTCGCTTTCACGCTCGTCTCCCAGTTGATCGTGATGCTTCTCGCGAACCTCCTCGCGCTCGTCCTCTCCGCCGACTTCCACGGCAAGCGCCTGGTCCGGTTCTTGGTGATGCTGCCCTGGACAACGCCGGTCGCGCTCGGGGTCCTCGGTTGGCTCTGGACCCTCGACAACGTCTACAGCCCGATCGACTACGCGTTCCGCCAGATGGGTCTGCTCGGGCCGAGTATCGGACCGCTCCGGGTCGACAACCCGGTGTCCGATGTGGTCCGGTGGCTCGGCCTCGGGAGCGTGTTCGGGACCGGCTCGAACGTGCTCTGGCTCGCCCAGCCGGCGCTCGCCCAGCTCTCGGTCCTCCTCGTCCACGTCTGGCGCACGCTGCCGCTGGCGACGGTGATCCTGCTGGCGGGCCTCACGGCGATCCCGCAGGACGTCAAGGACGCCGCCAACGTCGACGGCGCCGGCTTTTTCCGCCAGCTCTTCTACATTCGGATTCCGCTCCTGCTGCCGATCATGGCGGTCGCGTTCCTGTACGGCATCGTCTTTACCTTCACCGACATGACGATCCCGTTCATCCTGACGAACCGCGGCGGCCCGGTCGATAGCACCCAGGTGCTGGCGAGCTGGGCGTTCATCAAGGGGATCGAGGGCGGCAGCCTCGGCGAGGGCGCGGCGGTCGCGATCTTCCTCTTCCCGGTGATGGCGGGCGTCGCCGCCCTCATGCTGCGCCTGGCGCGGCGGACGGAGACGAGCTGATGGCCGCGCCGGTCTACCGGGCCAGCCTCCCGGACGCGAACGAGCTTGCCCGCGAACGCCGGCGCGCCCGTTTGCGGCGATTCGGGGGGCGGAGCGTGCTCTACTCCGCCGCCTCCTTCTTCACCCTCTTTGCGGCACTCCCGTTCGCCTGGATGCTGCTGACCGTCTTCAAGCAGAACGCGGACCTCTACGATCCGAACCACAACCCGTTCCTGTACAACTCTCCGCCGACGCTGGATAACGTCCGCCTCCTCTTCGAGCAGACGCAATACGCCACCTTCATCCGCAACACGGTCTTCGTCTCCGTCTTCGTGGTCGTCATCACTCTGGTTGCCACGGTCCCCGCGGCCTACAGCTTGACCCGCCTCGCGGGCCGGTGGGGCGAGAGTCTGGGCATCGCGATCTTCCTCGTCTACCTGATTCCGCCCACCCTCCTCTTCATCCCCCTCTCCCGCGTGGTGGCGGAGCTCGGCGTGCGGAACAGCTGGTGGGCGATGGTCGTTGTCTATCCCAGCTTCACGATCCCGTTTTGCACTTGGCTCCTGATGGGGTTTTTCAAGTCGATCCCGTGGGACATCGAGGAGCAGGCGATGATCGACGGCTACAGCCGGCTGGGGGCGATCTGGCGGACGGTCCTCCCCGTGTCGATCCCCGGCCTGCTGACGGTGGTCGTCTTCAGCCTGGCCCTGACGTTGCACGAGTTCGTCTACGCGCTCGCTTTCGTTACCTCGTCGGCGGAGAAGACGATCAGCATCGGGGTCACCACCGAGCTGATCCGCGGCGATGTCTACTTCTGGCAGTCGCTGATGGCCGCCGCCGCCATCGTCGCGATACCGGTCGCCATCCTCTACAACCTCTTCCTCGACCGCTTCATCGCCGGCTTCACCCTGGGAGCGGTCAAGGGGTAATCGCCGGCCCGATCGGTCCCGGGCCGGGCCTCTCGCGGTCGGGACGGTTGTCTGGCGCCTGTCCCGGGGCGTTCCTCCGCCGCGCGCTGGCCCGGGTCGAAGGCCTCACGGGCGACGCTGGTACACTTCCCATGGAGGTTGTAACAGCCAGGTGGTCGCCACGTTCCCTGCCCCGGCTCCCGCCGACGTGTCCGGCGTCTCGTTAGCGCGGCGGCCGGAGTCGGTGGCTCCCGCGCCGGTCGGGGCCTCGCTCGGGCTCTACCTGCACGTCCCCTTCTGCGCCCACATCTGCCCCTACTGCGACTTCAACACCTACGCCGGGCAGTCGGATCTGATCCCCCGCTACGTGGCCGCCCTCGAGCGCGAGATCGTCGCCCAAGGCGTTGCGCTCGGCGGCCGGGAGGCGGACACCGTCTTCCTCGGCGGCGGCACCCCATCGCTCTTGCCGACCGAGGAGATCGCCCGGCTGATCCAGGCCTGCCGGAACGCGTTCGCCCTCGGCGCCGAGGCGGAGATCTCCCTCGAGGCGAACCCGAACGGGGTCGACGAGCGGTACCTGGCGGGGCTCCTGGAGGCCGGGGTGAACCGCCTCAGCCTCGGGGTGCAGACGACGCGGCGACGGGGGCTGCGCGTCCTCGGCCGATTGCACGAGGCGTCGGACGCGGGAGATGCGCTCGCCGCGGCCCGGGCGGCCGGCTTCGACAACGTCAGCCTCGACCTGATCTTCGGCTGGCCGGGCCAGACCACCGCCGATCTGGCCGCCGATCTCGGCGCCGTCCTCGGTGGGGACGTCGGCGGCACCGTGCCCGAGCATCTCTCGCTCTACTCCTTGATCGTCGAGCCGGGCACGCCGATGGCCGACGCCGTGGCGCGCGGCATCCTCTCCGTCCCCGACGACGACGCCTCGGCCGACCTCTACGAGGCCGCGATGGCGACGCTCGCGGCGGCGGGTTTCGTCCACTACGAGGTCGCGAACTGGGCGCGGGATTCGGCGCTGGCGTCGCGCCACAACCTGATCTACTGGCGGAACGGGGATTACCTGGGCGCCGGCGCCGGCGCCCACGGATCGATCGGGGGTCGGCGAACCATGAACCACCTGCTGCCGGCGACCTACTGCGCGGCCGTCGAACGCGGCGAGGCGCCGGTCTCGAACGTCGAATCGATCTCCCCGACGACGGCAATGGGGGAAACGATGATGCTGGGACTCCGGCTCCTCCGGGACGGCGTCTCCCTCCCCGCGTTCGACGAGCGGCACGGCCGGACGCTGCAAGAGGTCTACGGCGACGTCGTCGGCGGTCTCGCGGGCCAGGGGCTGATCGAATGCCTGCCCGATCGCGTCCGGCTGACTCCTCGGGGCCTGATGCTGGCCAACGACGTCTGCGCCCGCTTCGTGTAGTGGGCGGGGACGCGGTCGCGGCGGTGCGTACGGAAGCGATACCGAGGACGGTGCCGCGCTCAAACCGGGAGGATCTGGCGCGTTACGACGAGGCCGTGGCGCGGCTCGACGGGCTGATCCGACCGGCGTCCTCCTCGCGCGATCTTTCCCTGGCTGCCGTACGGGCTCGGGCGGAGTACCGGCTCGGTCGGCTTCGCCGCTTCCTCCGCCACCTCGGCGATCCCCACGCCGCCTATCCCGTCGTCCACGTTGGCGGCACCTCGGGCAAGGGATCGACCAGCGTCGCGATCGCGTCGATCCTCACCGCCGCCGGTTATCGCGTCGGCCTTCACACGTCGCCGTACCTGCAATCGGCGACCGAGAAGCTCCAAATCAACGGCCGCTTGATCGCCGCCGACGACTTCGCCGATCTCGTCGACGTGGTCCTAGGGGAAGCGTCGCGCTGGTCCGCTCGGGAGTACCCAGGGGAAATCCTCAGCTACGGCGAGGTCTGGATGGCACTCGTCGGCCGCTGGTTCGCGGACGAGCGGGTCGACATCGCGGTGATCGAGGTCGGTGCCGGCGGGCGCTTCGACCCCAGCAACGTGGTCACGCCCGCCGTCGCGGTGATCACCTCGGTCGGACTCGACCACACGGCGACCCTTGGTCCCACCATCGCCGCGATCGCCTGGCACAAGGCGGGCATCATCAAGCCGGGAGCGGCGGTCGTTACCGCCGTCACCGACCCCGTCGCCCTGGCGCCGATCGAGGCCGAGGCGGACAGGACGGGGGTAACGCTGCGCCGCGTGATTCCCGGTCGGACCTTCGAGGTCGAGGCGACGGGTCCGCGGGGAACACGCTGGCGGGAGACCGATCGCGAGGGCGGCCGCAACGTTCCCCGTTGGGTGCCGCTGCCGGGGCGCTTCCAGGCGACCAACGCGGCGCTCGCGATCGAGGCCGTCGGCGCCCTGGCGGAGCGGGGTTTCCCGGTGTCGCCGCAGGCGGTCGCGGCCGGCCTTGGCGCCGCGCGATTGCCCGGACGCCTGGAGCGGATGCCGACGCGGTCTGATCCTCGGGTCTTCCTGGATGGCGCCCACAACCCGCAGAAGATGGCCGCCTTGACCGCGGACCTGCCGTTGCTGATGGGGCTCCCGGAGGGGCAGCGGCCGGTCGTCGTCGTCGGTGCCTTGGAAGGAAAGGACGTGCCGGCCATCGTGCGCGAGGTCGCCACGAAGGCGGCCGGTGTGGTGGCGACACGGCCGCGGGTGGTGGGGAAAACCGGGGCGGCGCCGGCGGCGGTGGCTGCCGCGGCGAGTGACGCACGCGCTGACATCGAGGTCGTGGTCGAGGCGGAGCCACGTGCCGCCCTGGTTCGGGCGCTGGCGATGGCGGCGCCAAGCGCGGCGCCGGTGCTGGTCACGGGGTCGCTCTACCTCGTGGGCGAGCTACGGGCAGCCTGGTACGCGAACGACGAGATCGTCCGGCAGCGCACCCCCTGGCCGACGCCGGGCGGCGTGTCGTCGCCTCGTCCGGAGGACTCTACCGCCGCGCCAGGAGAGGCGGGTGAGCCCTAACGGGTGAAACGGTCTCCATCGGAGAGGCCAGGGTCTCCGGTCATGGTGTCCGGTCCCTCCGTCCGCTTGAAGAGGATCCAGCCGAGGAGGGCGACGACGGCGCCCCCGGCCAGCAGCACCGTTCCGATGGTGATGTCCGAGCCTTCGGGCTGGACGAACGACAACCCGATCCCGATGAACACGAACCCGACGGACGCGAACGCGACCCCGAGCGCGACCATCCACCGCGCGATGTTGTTCACCCCGACACTCCCCTCGCTCGCTCGTCCGCAAGGCGGCGCCGCGCGCCGACCACAACGGGCCCGATGCCCCTAGGCTATCGGATGGGGCGCCGCCCGTCGAGCAGACCCGGAGCGGATGCCCCGCCGGCACGGCGGCGCGTCGATTGCGATACGGGTCGGGGAGGCGATCGGCGCACCTCCTCTATTGTTCAGATCTGCACCTTACTCTTTTGTATTCGTCCGCCCCTGATCGTGATCCGCCGCTTCTCGCCGGCCATGAGGCCACCTTCGGCGACGGAGGCTCGGTGGCCTCGCCGCGCGCGCAGGGAATGGCGCCTCGCCCCGAGCGAGCGCCGGAAAGGGATGCCGTCATGTTCGACTACCTTATCGTCGGTGCCGGGTTCGCCGGCAGCGTTCTCGCCGAGCGCCTCGCGAGCCAGGACGGGGCGAAGGTGCTGATGGTCGAGAAGCGGTCCCACATCGCGGGGAACGCCTACGACCACTACGACGACGCGGGGATCCTGGTCCATAAGTACGGACCCCATATCTTCCACTGCAACTCGCCCGAGATTTTTGCCTACCTCTCCCGGTTCACCGAATGGCGACAGTACCAGCACCGGGTTCTGGCCAGCGTCGACGGGCAGCTCGTGCCGATCCCGATCAACCTCGACACCGTCAACCGCCTCTACGGTCTCAGCCTGACCAGCTTCCAGCTTGAGGAGTTCTTCGCCTCGGTCGCGGAGCCGAAGGAGCGGCTGGAGACGTCCGAGGACGTCGTGGTCAGCAAGGTCGGGCGCGACCTTTACCAGAAGTTCTTCCGCGGCTACACCCGCAAGCAGTGGGGGCTCGACCCGTCGGAGCTCGATGCCCAGGTGACGGCGCGGATTCCAACCCGGACGAACCGCGACGACCGCTACTTCACCGACCGCTTCCAGGTGATGCCGCTCCATGGCTACACCCGACTCTTCGAACGGATGCTGTCCCACCCCAACATCAAGGTGATGCTCAACACCGACTACCGCGAGATCGCGCCGTTCATCCCCTACCGGGAGATGATCTACACGGGGCCGATCGACGCCTTCTTCGACGAACGGTATGGAAAGCTCCCCTACCGATCGCTCGAGTTTCGGTTCGAGACGATCGACGCGCCGGTCTACCAGGCGACGGGGACGGTCAATTTCCCGAACGAGTACGACTACACCCGAACGACCGAGTTCAAGTACCTGACCGGCCAGGAGCACGCCCGGACGACGATCGTCTATGAGTACCCGCGGGCGGACGGGGACCCGTATTACCCCGTGCCACGGGCGGAGAACGCGGAGCGGTACAAGCGGTACCAAGCGCTGGCGGAGCAGACGCCGAAGGTCCACTTCGTCGGCCGGCTGGCGACCTACAAGTACTACAACATGGACCAGGTCGTGGCCCAGGCGCTCGCGACGTACGAGCGGATCGTCTCGCGCCGCGCCCTCGACGTCGGCGCGGTCCCGCCGACGACCAACGGGACGAGCGCCGCGGTCGGAAACGGCAACGGGTCGGTGGTCGCGGCGCGGTCGGCGACGGCGCTAGCCGCCGCCCCGAGCGAGCCCGAGCCCATGGAGACGGCGGTGACGGTCGGCGACGAGGTGACCCCGGCCGGCCGATCCTGACGGAGAACGATCTGTCGAGGAGCTGGCAAGTGGCGATCCGGCACGTCCCTTGCTTAGCGGAGGCTGCGACCCGGGTCGGGCGGGTAGGATCGCGAAGAGGAGACGATCGGGATGTCGGACCAGGAGCAGCTACAACCGCCGCAGCACCAGGAGCAGCAGCCGGGGATCGAGGCGGAGATGACGCCCCGCCCGCAGGCGGACGATCCCAGTTACCACGGGAGCGGCAAGCTTCGGGGCAAGGTTGCCTTGATCACCGGCGGCGACAGCGGGATTGGCCGCGCCGTCGCGATCTTCTTTGCGAAGGAAGGCGCGGACATCGCCATCTCCTACCTGAACGAGGAGGAGGACGCCCAGGAGACGAAGCGCTTGGTGGAGGGGGAAGGCCGGCGTTGCCTCGCTCTGCCGGGTGACATCGGCGACGAATCGCACTGCCAGCAGCTCGTGCAGCGGACGGTCGGCGAACTCGGCAAGCTCGATGTCCTGGTCAACAATGCGGCGGAGCAGCACCCGCAGGAGAGCATCAAGGACATCAGCGCCGAGCAGATGGAGCGGACCTTCCGGACCAACATCTTTTCGATGTTCTTCCTGACCAAGGCGGCGCTCGACCACCTTCGACCGGGCAGCGCCATCGTCAACACCTGCTCGGTGACCGCATTCAAGGGGAGTCCGCAGCTGCTCGACTACTCCTCCACCAAGGGCGCGATCGTCGCCTTCACCCGCTCGCTCTCGCAGGCTCTCGTCGAGCAGGGCATCCGGGTCAACGCCGTCGCGCCCGGTCCGATCTGGACGCCGCTGATCCCGGCGACCTTCCCCGAGGACAAGGTTGCCTCGTTCGGCTCCGAAGTGCCGATGCAACGGGCGGGGCAGCCGGAGGAGGTCGCCCCCTGTTACGTCTTCCTCGCCTCCGACGACTCGTCGTACATCACCGGCCAGACCCTGCACCCGAACGGGGGCACCGTCGTCGGCGGCTGAGCGCGGTTCGCGCCGCTACGGCTCGGACGCAGCACGCCCCCGTCCTCCGCGGACGGGGGCGTGCTGCGTCCGGTCGTGTCGGCGGTGTCATTGGCCGGGGGCGGGGATCGCCTCCGGTGTGGCGGCGCCGGTGTCGGCGCCGCCCTCTGCGGCGAGGCGCAGCAGGATCGCTTCCAGGCCCGCTTGCTCTTCCCCGTACGCCGCCCAGTCGCCGCGGGCCGCGGCGTCCTGCGCCCGCTGGAGGGCGTCCAACGCCTGGCGAGCGAGCGGTCCGTCCGCGTCGCCGGTCGGCCTCGGCGGTCCCTGGGTGCCTCCCGCCGTGCCCCCGGTCTGTGGCGGCGCGGTCAGCTCCCCGCCGGCGGCGATTGCGGCCAGCGCCTCCGGCAATGTCCTCCGCATCGCGATCCGCTCGTTCGTGGCGACGACGACGTACTGGAGCTGGGTCGGCGCCCCTTCCGCGTCCGACCGAACATAGAACGGCTGCGCGTAGAGCACCGCCTCCCCGACCGGGATCACCAGCAGGTTGCCGAGGATGACACGCGAGCCACCCTGGCCGAGCAGCGAGATTTGGGAGGAGATCTCCGGCTCGGCGTTGACGCGGGCCTCGATCAGCTGCGGGCCGGCGATGCTCTCCTGCTGCGGGAAGCGGTAGACGACGAGGCGCGGCACCCCTGCCTCGTCGGTCCGGCCCGCCATCCAGGCGGTCATGTTCTGGCGGTTGGCGGGGGTGAAGGGGAGGACCAGACCGAACCCGCTCTCCGTCTCGCCCGGAAGGGGCAGGGTCACGTAGTAGGCCTCCATCGGTCGGGCCTCGTTGTCGCGCCGGTTCTGGCCCTCCACCTGCTCCCGGGCGACCGCCCAACGGTCGTCGCCGTTGTAGAAGGCGGTCGGCTCCGTGACGTGATAGGCGTCGTAGACCTCGGCCTGGAGGTCGAACAGCCGCTCGGGGTAACGGAAGTGGTCGGCAAGCGTGGGCGGAGCCTCGGCGATCGGCACGAAAAGGTCACCGAAGACGCCGGCGTAAGCGTCGGCGATCGCGTCGGCGGAGCCCGTTCGGTAGAACGTCACGGTCCCATCGTAAGCGTCGATGGTGACCTTCGCGGCGTGCCGGACGTAGTTGATCCCTCCGTGCGGCTGCGAGCCGGGGAAGCGGTCGGTCTCGGTGTAGGCGTCGATCACCCAGACGAGTCGCCCATCGGCGATCACCAGGTAGGGGTCCGGGTCGTAGGTCAGGAACGGGGCGATCGCGCGCGCCCGCTCGACGATGTCGCGGCGGAGGAGCACCCGCGACTCGCCGGTCAGGTCGTCGTTGAGGAGGAGATTCCGATCCCCGAGCGAGACGGCGAGCAGGAGACGGCGTGGATAACTGTCGAGGCCGATCGAGCCGCGGGCGGCGCCGGCGTATGGGGCGCTCTCGATCTCCCCCCCGATCCCATTCACCTCCGGCAGCTCGGTATTGACCGCGACCCAGTCGTCGGTCCGCTCCCCGAAGTAGATCTCGGGCCGCTCGATCGCGAGCGTGCCGGTCCCCTCCGGTGGGACGCCGCCGACAAGATAGCGCGGGAGGCCCTGCTGGGTCGCCTCGCTGACCGGGCTGACGACGGCGCCGTAACCGTGGGTGTAGGCCAGGTGCCGATTCCCCCAGGTGCGGGCCGCGGTCGCGAGCCCGTCCTGGTTCAGCTCTCGGGCCGAGACGAGGACTTGCCGAACGCGGCCGTCCACCTCGTAGCGGTCGACGTCGACATCGTTGAAGGCGTAGTAGGGAACGAACGAGCGATCCTGCTGGTACGCCTGTTGCACCACCCGGTAGTCCCAGAGCCGGATGTTGTCGAAGGTCGGGGAGTCCGGTGTGAGGGCCGCCGGATCCGGCTCACCGCCGCCCCCGAGCTCGCGCGTCTCGGTCCCCTCCAGCCCGAAGGCGGAACGGGTCAGGGTGATGTTGTTTTCGATGTAGGCGCGCTCACGCCGCTGCTCGCTCGGCTGGACGATCACCTGCTGGACGATCGCCGGCAGGGCGACGCCGAGGAGGACCGCCGCCACGGCCCATACCCCGAGGGCGATCAGCAGCGACCGAAGCCGGCGAACCACCGCGTTGAGCAGGAGGAGCGCCGCTGTGGCCGCCGAGAGCAGCGCCAGCAGGTAGTTGGCCCAACGGCTGACGTTGGCGTCGGTGAAGCCGGCCCCGTAGACCGCGCCGCGCGTCGAGTAGAGCAGACCGTAGTTGGCGAGCAGGTAGCCGAGCGCGAACAGGAGCAGGAGGGCGCCGCCGAGGGCGAGCACGTGGCTCCGCGCGCTGCGCGGCGGGTTCCGCAGATCGTCCCCGCCGAGACCGAGGCGGAGGGCGTAGACGACGACCACGGTGACGATCGTCGCCAGCAGGAGGGAGACCGCTCCCCGGTGGAGCACCGCCAGGGCGGGGACGGTGAAGACGTAGAAGCCTGCATCGTGACCGAAGATCGGATCGGAGACGCCGAACGATCCCCCTGCCCCGAGGAGGAGCCATCGTTGCCAGTGGGAAGCGGCGGCCGACGCCGCAAGGAGGGCCACGACCCCCGTCAGCACCCACAGCACGAGCCGGAGCGGCAGCGCCGGCTCGGTTCCGCCGGAGGGTGCGGCTGGCCCGCTCCGGCGGAGGGCAACCAGCCAGTTCGTCGCGAAGAAGGCTGCGGCGAGCGCGCCGCCGACGAGGAACGCGACGGTGCGGGCCGCGTAGCGGGTCGTCAGGACCGAGCGGTAGCCGACGCTCTCGAACCACCACCAGTTGATCCAGAACGAGGCCGTTAGGACGAGCGCGGCGAGCAGTCCCAGGATCACGACCGTGGCGACCACCATCCGCCGCGTCGACGGGGAAGGCCGCCAGGATCCCACGGGGTCGGCGGGGTACCTGTTCGCGCCACCCCCTGGCCGGCGGGGGGCGGTTGGCCTACGATTGCCGAGGCCGAACAGACCCATCAGGTAACGGAGCAGAGGGTTCACGTCGTCTCCGCGGCGGTCGTCGCTGGTATACGTACAAGGGAGGTCGGCGGCGTCCGAACGGCGGACGACCCTTCTGGCCGGCTGCGGTGGCTACCGGTCTGCGTGATCGGCCGGGCGCCCACGGACCGAACCAGTCTACTCGGATCGGGCACGGCGAGGACCCGTCGGGGGGTCGATCCCCGCCACGGAGATGGTCTGCGATGTCGGTCGGTGTGCGCAGTCTTGGCAGCGGCAGCTCCGGCAACGGGCTCCTGATCGAAGGCGACGGCACGTCCCTCGTCGTCGACTGCGGCATCGGGCCGCGGGTCCTGGCCTCGGGGCTGAGGGCCGCCGGCCGCACCGTCGGGGAGCTCGACGCGGTCCTCCTGACCCACGAGCACGTCGACCACGTGCGCGCCCTTCCCCGCGTCATCAAAGAGCGCGTGCCCGTGATCGCAACCGCGGGCACGCTCCGGGCCGCGGGCATTGCTTCGGGCGGAGCCGAGGCGATCGCGCTCGGCGGCGAACTGGCCGTCGCCGGCGCATCCGTCACCGCCATCGGCGTCTCGCACGACGCGGCGGAGCCGTGTGGGTACCATGTTCGGCTCGCGGGGATCGCGGTCACGGTCGTTACCGATCTGGGGCGGCCCGAGCCGGCGCTGGCGGCGTACCTCGCCGCCGCGGACCTGATCGTGATCGAGGCCAACCACGACGAGGCGATGCTGCGGGCGGGTCCGTACCCGGCCCATCTGAAGCGCCGGGTCCTTTCCGCAACCGGCCACCTCTCGAACGCGGCGTGCGGCCGTCTCCTGCTCGAGGCGCTCGCCGGCTCGCGACGACGGCCGACCGTCTGGCTTGCCCACCTCTCGACCACCAACAACCGGCCCACGCTCGCGCGCCAGACGGTCCAGCGGGCGATCGCGGCCGGCGGCTTCGTCGCGCCGGTGGTGCCCCTGCCACGGCACGGCCACGATCTCGTCTGGCGCCCGGGGCTTTCGTCGGCAGAGACGGTACAACTCTCGCTCCCGCTCGGATGACCGGGACTCCGGTCGATAAGCGGATCCTCCCCGCCGGGAGATCCGACCCCGGACCGGCCCCGACCGCGCCCGAGCAGGACTTGGATCTGTCGGAAGTCGCCGCCGTCTCGCGAACGTACCCCGACGCGCCCGGCCGGAGCACGGCACCGCTGCCGGAGCGGCGGAGCCGGCGGGGAGTGGCCGATATACTTGGGAGCTTGCGGAAGAGCTGAGATCGGCGAAGGGCTCGCCGACTCCATCCGCATCCGAGGAGAACCTCCTGAACGCCCTCTTGCTCCTCCACGACCGCCTCTCGACGTCGATCCTGCTTTTCATGACCGCGGTCGGCCTCTGGGGTCTCGTCAGCTTCCTGCGCGGCGGCACCCTCTCGGGCAGTTTGGCCGGAGCGCTCGCGATCGGCCAAGGATTGGTTGCCGTCCAGATCCTGGCCGGGGTGGCCCTGCTGCTCGGCCAGGGCCGCCCCTTGACCCCCGTCCATTATCTGTACGGGGCAACCGCGATCCTTGTCCTGCCGTTCGCCTGGAGTTACCTGCGGGACCGCAACCAGCGTCTGGCGCTGCTGTACTACAGCCTCGTCACGCTCTTTATCGCCGGCCTCGCTATCCGCGGCATCTCCACCGGCGGGTAAGCGCCCTCGGTGCCGTCGGCTTTCCGCCCGCGGTTCCAGGGAGCTGCCGGCCGCTGGGGCAGCTTCGGCCCCGCTCCGCCTGACGCACCCCGTGAGTTGGCGACCTTGCGCTGGCTCGAACGGATACATTGGCGGGTAGCGTCCTCGATTCTGGTGAGCATGGCTCTTTTCGTCTTCTTTGCGCCCTGATTGTCGTCCTTTCCTCCGCCACCACCCAATCCACCACCATTTCCGGAACGGACGATGGTAAGGAGGATGGGCCATCGCCGCCGTATCTGGCGCGGTTTCCACCGAACGTTCGGGGCATAATTGACAGAATCGGTCCCCGCGCGTACAATCTGACCGTACAGTCACCCGGGCGAGCAGCGGTGGACTGGCAACGACCGGTAGAAAGGAGCGTTTGTGGAGGCCGTGCAGCCGGACTACCAGGAGGTGG
Organism: uncultured Thermomicrobiales bacterium; assembly: GCA_902806405.1. Classification (GTDB taxonomy): domain Bacteria; phylum Chloroflexota; class Chloroflexia; order Thermomicrobiales; family UBA6265; genus CADCWL01. The sequence continues at coordinate 18,599 of CADCWL010000197.1, forward strand.
TAGATCAGGCGTTGTCGCTGGTCTACAGCCACCACCACCGCCTGGTGTCCCAACTCCACCCCGCAGCGTTCCAACCGTTGTCGCTCGAGCATCTCCAGCAAGGTCCGCTCGGGCGAGATCTGCAGCGGCTCGCCTCCCTGGCGCGCGGCGAAAGCCGCGAACCGAAGGAGCGCGTGCTCTCGGCGATCGACTCGGTCGTTCAACTCCTCTTCTGGCCGGCTGCCGCCGACGACTACACGGTGCCACGCTCCTTTTGGGACACGGACCTCGGTCGGATGATGGCGCTCGCAAAGTACCGGGCCTTCGAACCGTCGGAACTGGTCAGCATCGGGAACGCCGCGCAGCAGCTCGGCGTCACTCGCCCCACGATCTACCGATGGATGGACGAACGGACGCTCAACTACGTCCGAGACGACATGAGCGGCCGAACGTTCGTCGTCCGGCGGGACATCGACAATCTCCGTCGCGTCGCCGCCGAAGCGTCCGGTCAGGGCTGACGGAACGCCCCATCACCGGTGCGGGACCGCAATCGCAAAAGAGGGGGCGGACCGAGACGGTCCGCCCCCTCTTTTGCGAGGTCTAGGCGAATCTGAGCGGCACCTCTCTGTGCAAAGGCGAACGATCTCCTCTCCTTCGACTCGTTCGGCGGCACCCCTTCGCTCCGAGATCCGTAAGGGCTCGGTGGTCGCCCGGATCGCATATCGGCCCCATCGCTCGTTCCACGGTTCCCGTGTTGGGCGGGCGCGGCGGTCTGCGGACGGATGCCTCTAAAGAGGATCGGGGTCGTGAGACCGGCCCACCTTGCCGGCTCCCGGAACGACGACGGCGTCGAGTGCTCCCCCCCGAAGGTAATGGCGGGGCACGCGGGCGGCGATGCCGGTCACCACCTCGTAGGGGATGGTACCGAGGAGATCGGCCAGGGTCGTTGCGTCCGGCGCGCCCCACTGCGGATCGCCGTCGAGGACGACAACGTCGTCCCCGACCCGAGCGGCAACCCCGTCCGGGACCGAGACGACGGTCTGGTCCATGGAGATCCGACCTCGGACAGGGGCGCGGCGTCCGGCGATCCCCACCCAGCCGAGCCCCGAAAGACCGCGTCGATAGCCGTCGCCGTAGCCGATCGGCACCAGGACGGCGTGCTCCTGTCTCTCGGCAGCGTACGTTCGACCGTAGCCAACGGTGTCGCCCGCGGCGAGCGGCACCACACGAGCGACGCGGCTCCGGATCGACATGACCGGACGGATGCCGAGCGGGAGGGGGATGTCGCGGGACGGTGGCAACCCGTAGAGCGCGATGCCCGGTCGCACCAGGTCGTAGTCGAACCGGCGGGAGCGGAGGGCGGCCGCGCTATTGGCAACGTGGGCGCGAAACGGGGCGATGCCGGCCTCCCGTAAGGTGGCCAGGCACCGGTCAAAGCGAACCGCCTGCTCGATAGCGGGGCGCTCCTCGATGTCGTCGGCGCTGGAGAAGTGGGTGGAGACCCCGGCGAGATCGAGCAGCGGGTCGCGGTCGATTCGCCGGGCAAGGGCGACGGCCTCCTCCGGGAGGACGCCGTAGCGACGCATCCCGGTGTCCACCTTGAGGTGGACCGCGGCTGGTTTCGGCAGCGGTACCACGCGCGCGGCGGCCGCCAACGCGTCGAGCAACTCGACCGAGCCGACGGTGACTTCTAGGCCCAGGCGCAATGCCCGGGTGGCCTCGGAGAGGTCGATGGCCCCCAGGAGTGCGATCGGGTCAGCGATCCCGGCGTCCCGGAGAACAGCGGCCTCGTCGACGGTCGCAACGGCCAGGGAGTTTGCTCCCGCCCGGAGTGCCGCCCGGCTGATCGGTACCGCGCCATGGCCGTACGCGTTCGCCTTGACGACGGCCATCACGTCCGTTCCCGGACGCACCAGATCGCGGATCAGCCGGACGTTGCCCTCGAAGGCGTCGAGATCGATCAGGGCCCGGGTGGACCGATCGCCGCCGGCCACGTGGTCCCGGACGAGCGGCGGAGCGACCAGGGTCGGCCGCCGCATCACCCGGCGGCCGACGGGCCGGGCGCGTCGGCCGCCAGCTCTTCGCGGGCGATAAGCCGGACCAGGTCGGCGCGGGAGACGATGCCGACGAGCTGGAGGTCGTCGTCGACGACGGGAACCGGGTTGACGCGCCGGTCGAGCATCAGGGTTGCAAGCTGGGAGAGGGTGGCCGACGCCTTGATGTTGTAGACCGGCGACGTCATCAGCTCGCCGGCCGTAACAGCCAACACCTGCCGCACCTCCTCGTCGAAGTCGCGACCGGCATCGCCTACGAGCAGCGCGTCGAAGAACGGAACCACGGTCGGCACCGTGACGTCCGCCTCCCGCGCGATCAGGTCCGCCTCGGTGACGATCCCGACGATCTCCCCGCCCTCGACCACCGGCACCCCGGGCAGGCCCTGGTCGGCCAACAAGCGGGCGACGGAGGCGATGGAGTCGCCCGGCGCCACCGTCGTGACATCCCGCCGCATCACGTCGGCGACCGTGGTCGTGGGCTCAGACATCGGACCGGCCCTCCACCCCTTCAAGGGCGGCAAGCTCCGCCGCGATGGCGAGCGGCAGGTCGCCGGCGACGAGCCCGATCGTGCCGGTCCGGCGCTCGACGCGGCGCGCGGCCCGCATCCCGACGTGGACCGCGAGCGCGGCGGCGTCCAGCGGCGCCACCCCCTGGGCGAGGAAGGCCCCGACCACCCCGGCCAGGACATCGCCGCTCCCCGCCGTCGCCAGGGAGGGCGGTGCGTCGCCGGCAACCATCGTTCGCTCGCCATCGGAGACCACGGTGTAGCCGTACTTAAGGACCACGACCTGGTGCCACCGCGCGGCTGCTTCCCGCGCCGTGGCGACGGGGTCGGCGATGACCTCGTCGGTCGAAACGCCGAGCAGCCGGGACATCTCCCCGACGTGCGGCGTGAGCACGGCGCGCGATCCGGTCAGGTGTTCCCACCAGGCCTCCCGCTTCGCGAGCCAGTTCAGGCCGTCGGCGTCGACCACCACCGGCTTGCCGGAAGAGCCGACAAGCCCACCCCCCCCGGTCGTCCCGCTCGTGCCGCCACCACCGAACCCGATCGCGCCGCGGGCGCCCCCGAAGCCGAAGAGGGCGCTCAGGAGCGCATCGGCCGACTCGTCCTGGCCGAGTCCCGGCCCAACCACCATCGCCGCCGACTTTTCGAGCTTCTCCCCGATGATCTCGGTCGCGCGGCGACCAGCCGCTGCGGAATCCCCCTGGGGAAGCAGCACCGCGGCCGCTTCGGGCACCGCACCGGCCACCACCGACGCCAGGCCATGGGGCACCGCGACGTTGACGATACCGGCTCCCGCCCGCCCCGCCGCCATCGCGCAGAGGACAACAGCGCCGGCGAACCCCGGCGAACCGCCGACGATCACCAACCCGCCGACGCCCCACTTGTGCGCCCCGAAACGGCGTCGCGGCAGCACCGCCGACGCGAACGCGTCGTCGATCTCCCGATCCCCCGTGCCCAACCTCGGTCGCTCGTCCGCGTCCACCATCGTGGTCACCACCGCCGCTCTCCCGCGCTCCGTTCGTCCGCCTTGGTCGATCGTTCCTGGTCCCCGGGCGCGGGGCGGCCACGCAGCGCCACCACGAAGGCCATCGCCTCCGTCCGAGAGTGGGTCAGCGAGACGTCGAAGGCGACGAGCCCGAGGGCCGCCGCCCGATCGGCGGCGGCGCCGTGGAGGATGAGCACGGGCTTGCCGCGGCGGTTGGAGAGAATCTCCATCTCCCGCCACTTGATGCCCCTGATCCCGGTGCCGAGTGCCTTCGAGGTCGCCTCCTTGGCGGCGAAGCGGGCGGCCAACTCCGGCACCCGGCTGGCGTAGCGTTCGCGCTCCCGCTCGGTGTAGACGCGCCGCAGGAACCGCTCACCGAAATCGGCGAGGGCCCGAGCGATGCGGTCGACCTCGATGATGTCGACGCCGGCCGCCACGCCGCCCACCCGCTCGGGGTCGAACTCGGGGGCGTATCGGCCCTCTCCGCCGCCGTCCAAACCGCCTCCCCGCGACGCGGCGGCCACGCTCGCACCGACGCTGCGGCGGATTGTAGTGCCCGGTCCAACTCCCGCCAACCGCGTTTCTTTGGCAAAGACCGCGCGCCCGCTACCCCTCCGCCGGGGCACCGACCGGCCGGTAGCGGGCAAGGAAGTCGGATCGCGCGGTCCCGAAGCGACCAGTCGCGATCGCCGACCGCATCGCCTCCATCTGGCGTGACAGGAAGCGCAGGTTGTGGACGGAGGCGAGCCGCAGCCCGAGCACCTCGTTCGCGCGGAAGAGGTGGTGGAGGTAGGCGGCGCTGAAGCGGCGGCAGGCCGCGCAATCGCAGCCGGGATCGAGCGGTCCGTGGCGCTCGGCGAAGACGCGGGACCGGATGTTGACCCGCCCCTCGGGGGTGAAGAGCGCCGCATTCCGCGCCAGACGCGTCGGCAGGACGCAGTCGAAGAGGTCGACGCCCCGCGCCACCCCGTTCCAGAGGTCCTCCGGGGAACCAACGCCCATCAGATAACGCGGCTTCGCCCGCGGCAGGAGCGGGGTCACGGCCTCCAGCATCGCCGCCATCTCCGGCTTCGACTCGCCGACGCTGAGGCCGCCGATAGCACACCCCGCGACGTCCGCCGCCGCCACCACGGCCGCGCTCTCCCGGCGCAGCCCCTCGTCCATGCCCCCCTGGCAGATCCCGAACAGGGAAGCGCCCCGCGCGGGGCCTCCTTGCTCGCGGAAGGCAGCGACGCAGCGATCGAGCCAGCGCGCGGTGCGCTCGGTCGAGGCCGCCACCGCCGGCCGGTCCGCGGGGAGACCGACGAAGTGGTCGAGCGCCATCACCACGTCCCCCCCGAAGGCGAGCTGCAACGCCATCGCCCGCTCCGGCGACAGCTCATGGACGCTCCCGTCGACGTGCGACCGAAAGACGACTCCGCCCTCCGCCACCTTTGTCTGGTGGGCAAGGCTGAAGACCTGGAAGCCGCCGCTGTCCGTCAGGATCGGCCCGTCCCAGCCCATGAAGCGGTGCAATCCACCGGCCCGCGCCAACGTCTCCGCCCCCGGCCGGAGCATCAGGTGGTAGGTGTTCGCGAGCAGGATCTCGGCCCCGGTCGCCCGGACTTCGTCGGGATGAAGCGTCTTGACCGAGGCCTGCGTGCCGACCGGCATGAACGCGGGCGTCTCGACGGTACCGTGACGCGTCGAGAGGCGACCGCGCCGTGCGTCCGTTGCAGCGTCTTCGGCCAGCAGGGAGAACGCGAGGGGCTTGGCCAGCGGCGAACGGGCGGATTCGGCGGGCGCTATCATCTCCGAATGCTACCCACCCACCACGATGCCCACCAGGGAGCACCGCACGACCGATGGCGGGCTCGGCTGCAGCAGACGGTCTTTGCCTTCCTGTACGGTTGGGGCGCCCGATTCTACGACCGGTTCACCGATCGGCTCTTCCTCGGTGAGTGGGCCCGCTGGCAGGAGACCGTGCTCCCTCACCTGCTCGCCGAGGGGCTGATCGTCGAGCTCGGCGCCGGCACCGGGCGACTGGCCGCCGTGGGCGCACGTCCGGGGCGCCGTTGGCTCGCGATCGAGCCGTCGCCGTCGATGCTCGGGCAAGCGGCGCGGCGGAGCGGCGGACCAGGGTGCTTGATCGTGCGGGGCAGGGCCGATGCCATCCCGGTCGCCGACCGTGCCGCGGACGCCGTCGTCGCCACCTTTCCCACCGCGTACATCCTGGACCCGGCGGTCACCACCGAAATCTCCCGCGTCCTCACCGTGGACGGTCGCTTTGTCGTGGTCCTCGACGGTACCCTTCGGCCCCACGGATGGGGGCGTCGCGCCCGGTGCGGCCTGCTTCGGCTGTTCTACGGCGCACGGCGACCAGACCTCCCAGACCCGGTCGGTTTCGATCGGTTCGACGGCCGGACGATCCCGATCCAGACGCCACACGGCCACGCACTGGTCTTTGTAGGAGCTCAAAAGACGGCACGGTGCGGCACCGCGCTTGGCTCGGGGGCGGAGCACTTCAGATCTTGGGGAGCGGGGTAGGCGGGGGAGGCCGTCGCCTTACAGCCGGCGGTAGCCGGCGGTCGCTCGGCGTCGCCGCGCCCGGGCCACCGCGTCATCGGGACCGGCACCAACCGTCGCGAGCGCATCGCCGTCGCCGTTGGAAACGACACCGGCCGCGGCTCCGTTCGCGTCGCCGTCGACGGCCACTCCCACACCGGCCGCCTCAACGGTCGTCGAGGACGTCCCCTTGCGCGTATGGGGCGTGCCGGTCGGCAGGGTCGGGCCATCGTCCATCGCGGAGACGTCGGCGAGCGGGTCGGCCTTGGTCGCTGCCAAGGGCTCGCCCGCTTCGGCCACGGGGATGGGTGCCGACGCGGGCTTCGCAGCGGCCCGCCCGCCGCCACCCTTGGCCGCCGGAGCGGCCTTGGCGGTCGCTCCCGCCGCGACGGCCTTGGTGTCGGTGATCCCCTCAAGGTCGTCCTTCACGCTCTTGGTGACGCCTTCGACCTCGGCTCGCATGCTCTTGACTTCCTTGCGGACCGAGTGCTTGACGTCGTCAACCTCGGCGATGGTCTTCTCAAACTCTCCGGTCAGGTCGGCGGTCATCCGCCGGAAGTCGCGCACCGCGCGGCCGACCTGGCCGGCAACCTCCGGCAGTTTGCCAGGGCCGAAGATGACCAAGGCCACGACCATGATCAGGAACATCTCCTGGTAGCCGACTCCGAACATGGGGGCATCCTTGGGGAACAGCGAGGCGTAACGGCGGGGATTTGGAGGCGGAATCGTGGCAGAATCGCGCCGGGAGTATAGCATCGGCGTCTCGGGGCCGACCTCGGGCGACCGGGAGAGACGGGAGACCGATGCGGATCGTCGTCGGATTGGGCAACCCTGGCAGAGAGTACGCGGCGACGCGCCACAACCTCGGCTTCATGGTGGTCGACGAGCTGGCCCGTCGGGCCGGAGCGGGCGGGACCAGAAAACGGTTCCGGGCGGAGATCGCCGAGGGGTTTCTCGGCGGCGAGAAGCTGGTGCTGGTCAAGCCGCAGACCTATATGAACCTGAGCGGCCACGCCACGCGGGAGGCGGTCAACTGGTACCACGTCCCCCGCGAGCACATCCTCGTGATCGTCGACGACCTCGACCTCGCCTTCGGAACGGCCCGCCTCCGGGCGGAGGGGAGCGCCGGCGGCCACAACGGGCTGACCTCCGTGATCGAGCAACTCGGCTCACGGGCCGTGCCGCGACTGCGGGTTGGCATCGGCCGCGGCTCGGGGGTGGCGACAACGCAGGTGCTCTCCCGCTTCTCCGCCGACGAGGAGCGGGCCCTGCCCGCCGTCATCGAGAACGCCGCCGACTGCGCCACGGCTTGGGCGAGCGCGGGGATCATCGCCGCGATGAACGCTTGCAACCGCAAGGAGAGCGGGTAGCACCGACGTTGGGCACCGGCCGTACAATGTTCGAGCCGGCGTGCCAAAGGTGACCTGGACAACGACGACCGGAGGCGAGGACACCGTGACCGTAACCGCTTCGCCCCAAGCCCCCGATGCCCCGGCAGCGCTGGAGCCGATCCGCTCGGTGCTGGTCGTCGGCGCGGGGACGATGGGGAGCGGGATCGCTCAGGTGGTGGCCGAGGCCGGGATCGCGGCCCTCCTCGTCGACAGCCACGCGCCGAGCTTAGCCCGCGGGATGGGCGGGATCGACGCGGCCTGGGAGCGCGCCGTCGCGAAGGGCCGGCGGAGCGAGGAGGAGGCGGCGAACGCCCGCTCTCGGATCCGAGCGGTCGCCTCGCTCGCCGACGCGGCCGGTGTCGACCTGGTGATCGAGGCGATCGTCGAGAACGTCGAGGCGAAGGAAGCGCTCTTCCGGGAGGCGGCGGCGGCGGTGGGGCCGGGGGCGATCCTGGCCAGCAACACCTCCTCGATCTCGATCACGCGGCTTGCCGCCGCGGTCCCGCAGCCGGAGCGGGTCGTTGGCCTCCACTTCTTCAACCCGGTCCCGGTGCTGCCGCTGGTCGAGGTGGTGCGCGGTCTCGGTACTTCGGACGAGACCATCGCCCGCACGATCGCCTTCGCGCGTCGTCTCGGGAAGACGCCGGTGGAGGTCAACGATTTTCCCGGTTTCGTCGCGAACCGGGTCCTGCTGCCGATGATCAACGAGGCGATCTTTGCCCTCGGCGAGGGGGTGGCCGACGCGGCGTCGATCGATGCGGTGATGCGGCTCGGGATGAGTCACCCGATGGGGCCGCTCGCGCTCGCCGACCTGATCGGTCTCGATGTCTGCCTCGACATCCTCGCCACCCTCCAGCGCGACATCGGGGACGACAAGTACCGGGCCGCACCGCTGCTGCGGCGGCTCGTCGCCGCGGGAAAGCTCGGCCGCAAATCGGGCGAGGGGTTCTACCGCTACGACTGAGCGACCGGATCGATAGCCGAGGACGGCGACGAGGGTAGGCAGCTCGTCGGAGGAGGAGCGATGGAAGCGGCGGACCACACCACCGCGGCCCTTTCGGTGCCGCCGTCCCGGCCGATCCGCGTCCTGGTCGCCAAGCCGGGGCTCGACGGACACGACCGCGGCGCGAAGGTGATGGTTCGCGCGCTACGGGACGCGGGGTTCGAGGTCGTCTACACCGGGCTGTTCCAGACGCCGGAGATGATCGCCGCCGCCGCCCTCGAAGAGGATGTGGACGTCGTCGGTCTCAGCATCCTCTCCGGAGCGCACCTGGCGCTCTTTCCCCGGATCATGGCCGCGCTGCGGGAACGCGGCCTCGACGACCTCCTCGTCGTCGCCGGCGGCACGATCCCGGACGGCGATCGGCCGGCCGTGGCGGCGATGGGGATCGCCGCCGTCTTCGGCCCCGGCACCCCGTTCGCCGAGGCCGTCCGCTTCATCCGCGAGCACGCGCCCGCCCGCGTTGACGAAGCGTAGTGCGCCGGTGGGCCTGATCGATCGTTTCCTCGCTGGGGATCGACGCGCGCTGGCCCGGCTCGCGACCCTGGTCGAGGTGGGCGATCCCGTCGGCGATGCGGCGCTGTCTCGCCTCTATCAGGCGTCTGGCAGAGCGCACGTCGTCGGCGTGACGGGTCCCCCCGGGGCCGGCAAGAGCACCCTCGTCGACGCCCTCATCCGTGCCGTCCGCGACTCGGGGCGCCGCGTCGCGGTGGTCGCCGTCGATCCGTCCAGCCCGATCAGCGGCGGCGCCGTCCTCGGGGACCGCGTGCGGATGGGCCGTTGGCACGCGGACGACGGGGTCTTCGTCCGGAGCATGGCGTCCCGCGGACGCCTCGGCGGCTTGGCGGCCGCCACGGCCGGCGTGGTCCACCTTCTCGACGCCGCCGGCTTCCCGCTGATCCTGGTCGAGACGGTCGGGGCGGGCCAGGACGGCGTCGAGATCGCCTCCTTGGCGCAGACCACCGTCGTCGTTCAGGTCCCAGGTCTGGGGGACGGCGTCCAGGCGATCAAGGCGGGCCTGCTGGAGATAGGAGACATCCTCGTCGTCAACAAGGCCGACGAGCCGGGCGCCGCGGAACAGGTGCGCCTCCTCCGCGACCTCACCACCTCGGGCGCCGATGCGGCAGGTTGGCGCGTCCCCGTCCTCCCGACGGTGGCGGCGACCGGGGACGGGGTCGATGTCCTCCTCGACCACCTCGACGCGCATCTGGCGGTGTTGCGGGCGAGCGGGGGGTGGGAGCGGCGCCTACGGTCGGCCGCCGAGGCGGAGGTTCTCGGTCGACTGCGCGCCGATCTCGAGCGCCGTCTCGCCGTCTCCCCCGAAGGCGTCTTGGAGCTCTCCGAACTGCTCGCGGCGGTGGCCGAACGGCGGACCACCCCTGGCGAAGTTGTCGCCCGGCTCGTCGACCGAATCGACGGCGGATGAGCCTCCGGGCCGCCACGCGCGCGCCGCCGCCACCCGGTTCGCGATCAGGGCGGCGGTGGCGCCGGCGCCGATTCCGTTGTCGACGTTGACCACGCTCAAGCCCGGTGCGCACGACTGCAACATCGTGGTCAGCGCGCCGACGCCGCCCCCGCCAAAGCCGTAGCCGACCGAGGTCGGCAGCCCGATCACCGGCACCGCGACCAGGCCGGCGACCACCGACGGCAACGCCCCGTCCATCCCAGCAGCGACCACCAGGACGTCGACACCGTCGGCGAGGAGCCGCTCCAGCGGCACGACGAGACGGTGCAGCCCGGCCACGCCCACGTCGGCGACCTCCTCCACCGTCGCTCCCATCTCGCGCGCCATCAAGGCGGCCTCGGCGGCGATCGGCAGATCCGAGGTACCCGCCGCGATCACGCCCACGCGTCCACCGGAAGGGACCGGCTCACTACCGGGGATGGCGACGATCACCGCCCGGGCGCGTTCGTGCCACACGATGTCGTGGTCCACGCCGAGTCGCTCGCGAACGAGGGTTGCGGTTTCCGGCGGGCAGCGGCTCGCCATCGCCCGGCCGGAGGCCCCGGCGAGTCCGCGCAGCGCCTCCACCACCTCCTCGGACCGCTTCCGCTCGGCGTGGACGACCTCGGGGATGCCCGTCCGCTGGGCCCTTCCCACGTCGAGCCGGAACGGGCGGTCGAGACCCGCCGGAGCCGACGCGCCAGGAGGCGGCTCCGAGAGTGCTGCCCGCAGGTCGTCGAACGGCCCACCGCCTTTGCCGGTCACGGTTTGGTTACCTCCTGTAGTGCCTGCTCCACCAAGGGGACGATGTCGGAGCCTGCCGCGCCCAGCACCAGATGGGCCACGAATTCGACGTTCCCGGCCGGTCCCCGGAGCGGCGATGCCGTCACCCCGAGCACGCCGAAACCCGTCTCGGCGGCGGAGGACAAGACCTCCCGCAGCACCCTCCGGTGGATCTCGGGGTCGCGGACCACACCCCCCTTCCCGACCTCCTTCGGACCGGCTTCGAACTGTGGCTTGATCAGGGGCAGGCACGTCCCACCCGGACCAAGGAGACGCGACGCCGTCGGCAGGATCAATCGGAGCGAGATGAACGAGACGTCGATCGTCACCAGGTCGACGGGTTCCGGCAGGCCCGCCAGGGACCGCGCGTTGGTGCGGTCGCGGACGACCACCCGCGGATCGGTCCGCAGCTGCTCGCTGAGCTGTCCGTAGCCGACGTCAACCGCGTAGACCCGCGACGCCCCGGCCTGAAGGAGGCAATCGGTGAAGCCGCCCGTGCTGGCGCCGAGGTCGGCGGCGACCCGCCCGCCGGGGTCGACCGCGAAGCGCTCCAACGCGTGCGCCATCTTCTCCCCGCCGCGGCTGACAAAGCGGGGTTTCGGCGTCAGCTCCAGCCGATCGCCGACGGTCACGTTGGCGCCCGCCCGCGCCGAGACGAGGCCGTTCACGGTCACGTCCCCCGCCAGGATCAGCGCCCGCGCCCGGGAGCGGGTTTCGGCGAGGCCCCGCTCGACCACCGCCTCGTCAAGCCGCTGGCGGGACCGGACCGCGGCGCGGCGCGGGTCAGCCACCGACCAACTCCCGGAAGGGCGCCGTCTGAGCGTGGCAGAGCGCAACGGCCAGGGCGTCGGCAGCGTCGTCCGGGGTCGGGACCCGGTCCAGGCGGAGGATGAGGCGGACCATCTCCTGCATCTGCGGCTTATCCGCCTTTCCGTAGCCGGTGACGGCCTGCTTCACCTCCGCCGGGGTGTATTCGGCGATGGTCAGGCCGGCGCGGGCGCCGGCCAACAGGACGACACCGCGCGCCTGACCGACGCTCAACGCGTTGGTCACGTTCCGGGCAAAGAAGAGCTGTTCGACGGCGAGGCTCTCCGGCCGATGCTCAGCGATCAGGGCCTGGACGCCTTCGAAGAGGACGACGAGGCGCTCGGCCATCGGCACCCCTCGTCTCGACTCGACGACGCCGTAGGCCAGGGCCCGCGCTTCGCCGGCGGAGTCGACGACGCCGTAGCCGAGCCGGGCCGTGCCCGGGTCGATGCCGAGGGTGATCACGCCGTGCCCGGACGTCTGCCGGGGGGGCTAGCCGACGGCCTGGGCAAGGGCCTCCTCGGTCACGTCGAGGTTCGTGTAGACCTCCTGCACATCGTCGAGATCCTCCAGCTTCTCGACGAGGCGGATCGTCTTCACCGCGACCTCCGGCTCCGGGGCGAGCAGCGTCTTTGGCCGCATCGTCAACTGCGCCGAGGCAACCTGATACTTGCTTCCGACCAACGCCTCCTGGACGCGGTGCAGGTCTTCCACCTCGGTGAACACCTCGACCGTGCCATCGTCGATCTGCACGTCGCTGGCGCCGGCGTCGATCGCGACGAGGGCGATCTCGTCCGGATCGGCACCGTTCGGCTCGAGCTCGATCAGCCCGACCCGATCGAACATCCAGCCGACGCTGCCCGACTCGCCGAGGGAGCAGCCGGCGCGTGTCAGCGCGGCCCGCACCTCCCCGACCGTCCGGTTCCGGTTGTCGGTCATCGCCTGGATCATGACCGCGGTGCCGCCGGGACCGTACGCCTCGTAGTAGACCTCGTCGAAGTTGTCGCCGCTCCCCTCGCCCGCCGCCCGTTGGATGGCGCGCTCGATGTTGTCCTTCGGCATGTTGGCGCTCCGCGCCCGGTCGACCGCCAGCCGCAGCCGGAAGTTGAACTCGGGGTCGGCCTGGCCGGAGCGAGCGGCGACAGAAATCTCCCGCGCAAGTTTGGTGAACAATTGGCCTCGTTTAGCGTCGGCTGCACCTTTCGCCCGCTTAATCGTCGACCACTTTGAGTGTCCGGACATATCGGAGGCCCTCCTACTCCGGTCCTGGCCGCCCGCAGGGGGGCCGCCGGTGCAAACGGCGGCTAGTATAGCAGTGGCCCTTTGGCGCCTTCGAAAGGGAGTGGACCGGGTTGGTGTCCGGCCCTTGAAATGTGCACACGGTTCCGCTACACTCCCGCCACGATACGGCCAAATCGAGCGTTGCGCCCCATGGTGTGAGGGAACGATGCCATCCCGCACTGGCCGCTACCCGCCTCCGAGATCGCGCTAATTGTCCGCCCCACCGCCGCGCGCGGGGGGCTTTTGTTTTTCCGGCGTTGACCCGGCGTCCAACAAATTGCCGGGTCTCGGCGCGCACCCCCTTCCTCCCCAATCTCGATGTGCCGGCGGTTGCGCTCTCGTGTAAGGTGGTGAAGCGGTCGATGGTTACGAGCTTGATCGCCAAGGGTAAGGACCAGGGATACCTTCTTTCGGAAGACATCGTGGCGGCATTCCCCAACGCCGAGGAGCAGATCGACAGTCTCGACGATTTTTACTCGTCGCTGGTGGCTGAAGGGATCGAGGTGCTCGATACCGCCCCGCCGCCGACCCCGGCGCCGACCAAGACCGCCGCGAAGGCGCGGGAGCACGCGCCGTCCGCCGCCGAGCGCGCGTCCGCCGCCGAGGCGATGGCGGCCGGCGTCGGCGACTCGGTCCGCCTCTATCTGCAGGAGATCGGCGAGACCGACCTCCTGAACATGCAAGAGGAGGTTTGGCTCGCGAAGCGGATGGACCGCGGCCGCGTCGCCGAAGAGTCGCTCCTGGACCCGTCCCTCGGGGAGGAGGCGCGGCAATCGTTCGCGGCCGACAAGCTCGACGGGGAGATGGCGCGCGCCCACCTGATCCAGGCCAACCTGCGCCTCGTCGTCTCCGTCGCGAAGAAGTACGTCGGCCGCGGTCTCTCTTTCCTGGACCTGATCCAGGAGGGGAACATCGGCCTGATGAAGGCGACCGACAAGTTCGACTACACCCGCGGCTTCAAGTTCAGCACCTACGCGACCTGGTGGATCCGACAGGCGATCACGCGGGCGATCTCCGACCAGAGCCGCACGATCCGGCTCCCGGTCCACGTCGGCGAGACGATCAATCGCGTCAAGAAGACCGGGCACCGATTGCAGCAGATCCTGGAGCGGGAGCCAAGCCAGGAAGAGATCGCACGGGCGATGGACATCTCGGACGAGAAGGTCCGGCAGGTGCTCGACGTCTCGCGCCACCCGATCTCGCTCGAGGCACCGGTCGGCCAGGAGGGGGACGCCTTCCTCGGCGACTTCATCGAGGACGAGACGCTGCCGCAGCCCCTGGAGCTCGCCTCCCAGGAATTGCTCAGGTCCCAAATCGGCGACGCGCTCGACAAGCTGACCGAGCGGGAGCGAAAAATTATCGTGCTCCGCTTCGGCCTCGACGACGGCCGCTTCCGGACGCTGGAGGAGGTCGGCCGCGAGTTCGGTATCACCCGCGAACGGATCCGCCAGATCGAGGCGAAGGCGCTCCGCAAGTTGCGCCATCCGAGTTACAGCCGGAAGCTGCGCGGCTATCTCGAATAGGGCGCAAGGACGGAAGCAACCGGACCAGGGGGGGCGAGCGTTGGTGCTCACCCCCCCTCGTTCGTGTGCCCCGGCCCCGATCATCCGACTGCGCGTTGCGTCTGACGATGCCGTGGTCGTTCGCGTTTCTGCCGGTCCCCTATTCCGCCTCACCCCTGGCAAAGATGAGCGATACATTATGTCCACCGAAGCCCATCGAGTTGCTCATGACGTGGGCCAGCGACGCGGCTCGGGCCACGTTCGGCACGCAGTCGAGGTCGCACTCGGGATCCGGGGTTCGGTAGTTGATCGTCGGCGGGATGCAGCCGTCGATCATCGCCAGCACGGAGAAGGCGGCCTCCAGCGAGCCGGCGGCGCCGCAGAGGTGGCCGGTCATCGACTTGGTCGAGCTGACCGGCAGCCGGCGGGCGTGCTTGCCAAAGACCGCTTTCAGCGCCCGCGTCTCGAGCTTCTCGTTGAGCTGGGTCGAGGTGCCGTGGGCGTTGACGTAGTCGACCGCCTCGGGCTCGAGACCGGCGTCGGCGAGCGCGGCACGCATCGCGCGGGCTCCCCCCGCCCCTTCGGGCGCGGGTTGGACCATGTGGTTGGCGTCGTCCGTCGTCCCGTAACCCGCCACCTCGCCGAGGACGCGGGCACCGCGCCGCGCGGCGTGGGCGGCCGACTCGAGCACCAGCACCGCGGCACCCTCCGCGAGCACGAAGCCGTCACGCGCGGCGTCGAACGGCCGGCTGGCGGCGGGCGGGTCGTCGTTGCGGGTCGAAAGGGCACCCATCGCATTGAAGCCGGCGACCCCGAGCCGCGTGATCGGCGCCTCGGCACCGCCGGCGATCATGGCGTCCGCCGCACCGCGCCGAATCATGGCGACCGCTTCGCCGATGGCATGCGCAGAACTGGCGCAGGCCGAGGTCGGGGCGAAGTTTGGGCCGCGGGCGCCGACGGCGATGGCAACCATGCCGGAGGCCATGTTTGGCAGGAACATCGGCACGAAGAACGGGCCGAGGCGGGAGGGTCCCTCCTCCGCGAGCGTCTTCGCCGCCCGCTCCAACGTCTCCAGCCCACCGATCGCGGTCCCGATCAGGACCCCGACCCGGTCCGCGCTGGCGTTGTCGATGCTTAGCCCGGAGTGATCGATCGCCTCGCGCGCGGCGACGATGGCGAACTGGGTGAAGCGGTCGGAGCGCCGCGCCTCCTTGGCGCCGAGGTGCGCCGCCGGATCGAAGCCGGACACGTTGGCGGCGAAGGTGGTCTCGAGACCGGCGGTATCGAACCGCTCGATCGGGCCGATGCCGGACGTGCCGGCCTTGACCGCCTCCCAGGCCGCGTCGCGGGTCGTGCCGGTCGGGCAGACGATGCCGATCCCGGTGATCACCACCTTCGTGCGCGCCGTCGTCTCCATAATCTCCTCCTCCCGTCAACCGTCGACGCTGTCGAGCGATCGTACGCTACCCGTCCGTCTTGCGAGATAACCCGGCCGTGGCCGTGTGCTCGACGCGGAGACGTGGCCCCTCGGTGCGTCCATGTACGTACACCACGCGTTCGTCGCCCCTTGTTGGGCCGCCGGGCTCGATGGTACGCTCCCACGGCGGTCGACCCTGCGGTGTACGTGATGTTCTACGCGGTCTTGAGCCAACAGAATCGAGCCGGGAGCCCCCAGCCGGTCGGCGTGCCGACCGGGGCCGGGGCGCCCACCTGCGAAAGCAGGTTCAAGGCTCCGTTGCACACGGCACAGGCGGGGTCGGCCTTTCTTCCCGTCGACGACTCACCGCCATCGGCTGTCGACGCCGACGTCGCACGGGAAGGGCAGAGATGATCGCGCTGGTCCACGGGCCCGACGCCGCGCTGGCCCAGGCCGCGGTCGCGACGCTGGTCGCAGCCCACGACCCCTCTTCCGCCAACACGTCCCGCTTCGACGCCCGCGAGACATCCTTACCGCAGATCACCGCCGCCGCCGGCAGCGCCGCCTTTTTCGGGGGCGGGCGGGTGGTGGTCGTCTCCGACCTGATGCAGCGCGTCTCCCGCGGTGGTGGCAAGGCGGGTACGGACGACGGCGACGAGGGGGAGGGCGGCGCCGGGGTGCTCGATCTCGGTCCACTGTTCGCGGCTGTGCCCTCGGATAACCTGCTCGTGCTGGTCGACGCCACGCTTGCCGCGGTCCCAGCGGCTGTGAAACGCGCGGCGCCAGCGAATGCGATCGTCCGCGCCGGGGAGCCGCCGCGCGGCCATGCCCTCCTTGCCTGGATCGGCGACGCGGCACAGGCGGCCGGGGGGAAGCTTGACCCCAAGGCGGCCCGCCTCCTCGTCGAAACGCTCTATCCGCAAAGCTGGTCCGCGAAACCGGCAAACCCCCGCTACGACCGTCCCCCCGACACGGCCCTGCTCCGGAACGAGGTCGCGAAACTGGTGCTCGCCGCCCACCCCGAGCCGGTCACCGTGGAGCACGTGCGGTCGATGGTCGCCGGCGCCCCCGACGACCGGATCTTCCGTTTCGTGGAGGCGGCGGAGGGGGGTCGGCTGGGGCCGGCCCTGGTCGAGCTCGGTCGGCTGCTCGCGGCCGGGGAAGAGCCGGCGAAGCTGACGGCGCAGCTCTACCAGCAGATCGAACTGGCCGCGGTCCTGGCGGCCGGACCGGGGGTCGATCCGGTCGCGGCCGGCCGCGACCTTGGCCTGAGCAACCCCGCTCGGATGGCCGGGATCGCGGGCGGGCGCGGACGACGTGGCAACGACGGCGCGTACGCCGCCGTCGCCGCGGCGTCGGCGACCGACCGGCGCCTCAAGCGCGGCCGCCTGCGCCATCCGGAGGACGCGCTCTACGGACTGCTGGCCGGACCGGCCGGCAACGACGACGGCGGCACCTGAGGTGCCGCCGCGTGCGTTGACCCGATGCGAGGGGGGCGACGACGCCTACGCCGCCACCGCGGCCCCGGCCCGCAAGCGGTTCAGCTTTGCCATGAGCCGCGACTTGCGGCGAGCCGCGTTGTTGGGATGGATCACGCCCTTGCTGGCAACGCGGTCGAGCGTGCTGATCGCGGCCAGCACGGTCGCCTCCGCCGTCGCCGAATCGTTGCCCTGGATCGCCGACTCCGCCTTGCGGACGGAGGAGCGGGCTTCCGTGCGGAGCGGCTTGTTCCGGAGTCGGCGGCGCTCCGAGACCCGAATCCGCTTCAACGCCGACTTGCTGTTCGCCAAAACCGATCACCCTTCTCGTGAACTCGACACCGCGGGCAGCAGGCTAACGCTCGCCGCCTCCGCGCCACTCCGACGATCCTACCAGATTGGGAGGCGGGACTCAACCGATCGTCCCCTGGCAACGGCAGTCGCCCGGGCGCTCCGGGCGTGAGCGCCGACGACGGGGCGCGAGTGCCTACGCAGCCATGGTCCACCTGGCCCACCCCCGGCGTCCCGATATCGCCGGAAGCCTGGCGCCGCCCCACCGCCGCCGCCGGCTCCCTGGTCCGGAATGCCTCCATCGTGGCCCTCGCCCTCGTCCTGAGCCGCGTGCTGGGGGTGGCGCGGGAGGTGTTGATCGCCAACCGATTCGGCACCAGCGGCGAGACGAGCGCCTACGTCGCCGCCTTCCGGGTGCCCGATCTCCTCTTCCTCGTGATCATGGCCGGCGCGTTCGGCTCGGCCTTTATCCCCGTGTTCGCCGGTTTTCTGCAGATCGGTGATGACGAGAAGGCGTGGCGTCTCGCCTCCGCGGTCGTCACCTTCGCGGCGCTGGCGATCGCCATCGCCGCGATCGCGACCTTTCTGGCGGCGGAGCCGCTGGTCCGCTATCTGATCGCCCCGGAGCTGACCCCCCGGTACCAGGCGCTAACCGTCGACCTGATGCGCCTGCTCCTCCTCTCCCCGGTCCTGCTGGGTTTGGGCATCGCGGCGAAAGGGATCCTCGAAGCCCAGGACCGATTTCTCGCGCCGGCGCTCGCTCCGCTCGTCTACAACGTGGCGATCATCTTCGGCGCAATCTTTCTGGCGCCCTCGCTCGGGATCTCGGGTCTTGCCGTCGGCGTGGTCGTCGGCGCCCTCGGCCACGTCCTTGTCCAGGTGCCGGGTCTCGTCCGCTCCGGATTGCGCTACCGGCCGACGCTCGACCGTCGGACCGAAGGCCTGGGCCGGGTCTGGCGCCTGCTGCTGCCGCGGGTCGTCGGTCAGGCGGCGTTCCAGATCAACTTCGTCGTCGTCACGGCGTTCGCCACCGGTCTCGGCGACGAGGCCGCCGGGGCGTTCAACTACGCCTGGCAGTTGATGATGCTGCCGCACGGGGTGATCGCCCTCTCGGTCTCGACCGTGATCTTTCCGGCAATGGCGCGGCTTTACGGTGCGGGGCGACTCGACGAACTGCGGAGCACCTTCGGTCGCGCCCTCCGCCCCGTCCTCTTTTTGACACTGCCGGCGGCGGTCGGCCTCTACTTCTACCGAACCGCCATCGTTCAGACGATCTTTCAATCGGGCGCCTTCTCGCCCGCGTCGACCGAGATCGTCGCGCCCCCGCTCGCGCTCCTCGCGCTCGGACTGATCAGCTACGCGACGGTCGAGGTCCTGACGCGTGCCTTCTACGCCATGCAGGACACGCGGACCCCGGTGGTCGCCGGGGTCGTCACGATCGCGATCAACGTCGCGCTCTGCACCACGCTGGTCGGCCGCTTCGGCCTGGCCGGTCTCGCGCTCAGCCTGAGCGCGACGACGACGATCGAAGGGGTCATCCTCCTGGTCGTGTTGGAGCGGCGGCTCGGCGGCGTCGGTCGTCGCGACCTGTCGTGGCTCGCCCGGGTCGCCGCCGCGGCCGGGGCGATGGCCCTGATCGCCTGGCTCCTCGGTCCGCGGCTGACGGCGGCGACGGCGCCGGGGGTTGCTTCCCGCCTCCTCCAGATCCCGCTCTTCGTCCTCGCGATCGGCGTGACCACGCTTGGCTATCTGATAGCTGCCCATCTCCTCCGCCTGCCGGAGCTGGGCCAGGTGACATCCCGTCTCTCCAACCGGCTGCCGGGGACGCGTCGGATCCGCCGCCTCCCCGGCGTCCGGCGTCGTTCGGGTTGGCCTCGCTGAGGCATCCATCGGAGGCATTGCCTACGCCCCCGCCGTGACGGCCGAGGGGGCAACCCTCGGCTATACTTGGCGATCTATGCATCGACGATGCGTTGCCGGGCGGACTATTGAAGCGAGCGCATGAGCGAAGACGCGATCTCCCCCACGTCCCGTATCCGCAATTTCTCGATCATCGCCCACATCGACCACGGTAAGTCGACCCTCGCCGACCGCCTCCTGGAGCGGACCCAGACGATCGCCGAGCGGGAGATGGTCGCCCAGCTCCTCGACTCGATGGACCTGGAGCGGGAGAAGGGAATCACGATCAAGGCCCGCGCGGTGCGGATGGCGTACCGGGCCCGGGACGGGCGGGACTACCAGCTCAACCTGATCGACACCCCCGGCCACGTCGACTTTTCCTACGAAGTGAGCCGCAGCCTCGCCGCCTGCGAGGGTGCGCTGCTGGTGGTCGACGCTGCCCAGGGGATCGAGGCCCAGACGATGGCCAACGTTTACCTTGCGCTCGACCAGGAGCTCGCCCTCGTCGCCGTGATCAACAAGATCGACCTGCCGAACGCCGACCCGGAGAAGGTCGCCGCCGAGGTCGGCCGCTTCATCGGCCTGCTCGACGACGAGATCGTCCCCGCCTCGGCCAAGACGGGGATCGGCATCGACGAGATTCTGGAAGCGATCGTCGCCAAGATGCCGCCGCCGGTCGGCGACCCCGAGGCCCCCACCCGCGCCCTGATCTTTGACTCCCATTACGACCCGTACAAAGGGGTCATCGCCTATGTCAAGGTCGTCGACGGCCGGATCGGGCGCGACGACCGGATCCGGCTGATGGCGAACGGGAAGGAGGCGGAGCTGATCGAGGTCGGCGTCTTCTCGCCGACGATGCTGGCGGCGCCCTCCCTGGAGACGGGCGAGGTCGGCTATGTCGCGACCGGCTTCAAGGTCGTCAAGGATTGCCAGGTCGGCGACACCATCACCCTGGCGACCGCGCCGGCTCCGGAGCCGCTGCCCGGGTACCGGCCGGCCCAGCCGATGGTCTTCGCCGGCCTCTACCCGTCGGAGAGCGAGGACTACCCGCTGCTGCGCGACGCTCTGGAGCGGCTGCAACTCAACGACGCCTCGCTCGTCTACGAGCCGGAGTCGTCGCTGGCCCTCGGCTTCGGTTTCCGGTGCGGTTTCCTCGGGTTGCTCCACATGGAGATCGTCCAGGAGCGGTTGGAACGGGAGTACGACCTCGACCTCCTCGCCACCGCGCCGAGCGTCGCCTACGAGGTGACCCTGCACGGCGGGCGGACCCAAACCGTGAACAACCCGTCGGAGCTCCCCTCGCCCGGCGAGATCGAGGAGATCCGCGAGCCGTGGGTCGACATCTCGATCATCGTCCCGTCGCGGTTCATCGGCGCGGTGATGGAGCTGGTCACCACCCGACGCGGCGTCTTCGAGGAGATGATCTACCTCGACGAGGACCGGGTCCAGCTCAAGTTCGACATGCCGCTCGCCGAACTGATCGTCGACTTCTACGATCAGCTCAAGAGCCGCACCCAGGGCTACGCTTCGCTCGACTACGCCCTGTCCGACCTCCGCCCGGCCGACCTCGTCAAGCTCGACGTCCTCGTCAACGCCGCCCCGGTCGACGCCCTCTCGCTGATCATGCACCGCGACGACGCCTACGGCCGTGGTCGAGAACTCGTCCAGACGCTGCGCGGCCTGATCCCGCGGCAGATGTTCGACGTTCCGGTCCAGGCCTCGATCGGCAGCCGGGTGATCGCCCGGGAAACGATCCGGGCGATGCGCAAGAACGTCCTAGCGAAGTGCTACGGCGGCGACATCTCCCGCAAGCGCAAGCTGCTGGAGAAGCAGCGGGAGGGGAAGGCGCGGATGAAGATCGTCGGCAGCGTCGAGATCCCCCAGGAGGCGTTCATGGCGGTCCTCAGCCTCGGCGGCGACCGCGCCACCGCCGGCAAGGGATGAGCGAGCCGTCCCCCGCCGACCTCGTCGTCGTCGGCCTTGGCCCTGGCGACCCCGCCCTGCGGACGCTCGGGGCGCAGCGGGCACTGGACGGCGCGCGCACCATCGTCCTCCGGACACGGGTTCATCCGGGCATCGACGATCTGCGCGACGACCCCCGGGTGACCGACTGCGACGACCTCTACGCCGGGATCCGATCGTTCGAAGAGGTCTACGCGGCGATCGCCGAGCGCGTCCTTGGGCTCGCCGGCGTGGGCAGAGACGGAACGGTCGTCTTCGCGGTTCCCGGTCATCCCCGTTTCGGGGAGCGGAGCGTGCGGCTGATCGAGGAGCGGGCGGTCGAGCGCGGCATCGCGGTCTCGATCCAGAGCGCCGTGAGTGCGGTCGACGCGGTAGCGACCGCGATCGGCGCGGACCCGCTGGCGGACGATGTGCAGGTGATCGACGCCCTCGGCCTGGCGTCGGCGATCGAGCGGGACCCCTTCTCCGGCGGCAGCGTCCTCGTCGATCCGCATCGGCCGTGCTTGATCGGGCAGGTCCACGCTCCCCACGTCGCCGCCGCCGTCAAGCTCGCCCTCGGCCGACTCTACCCGGACGATCACCCGATCCTGGTCGTCCGCGCCGCCGGCGTGCCCGGGGAGGAGCGCCTTGAGCGTTGCCGTCTCTACGAGCTCGACCGCCGGCCGGTCGATCACCTCTCGAGCGTCTGGGTGCCCGCCCTGGAGGCTCTCGCCGCCTTCCGCTCGGCGGCCACCCTGCAGCGGATCGTGGCGCTGCTGCGGGCCCCGGGTGGCTGCCCCTGGGACCGCGAGCAGACGCACGGCAGCCTCCGCCCGGCGGTCCTCGAGGAGGCGTACGAGGTGGCCGACGCGATCGACCGGACCGACGCCGGCAACCTTGAGGAAGAACTCGGCGATCTCCTGCTCCAGGTGGTCCTCCACGCCCAGATCGCGGAGGAGGCGGGTGAGTTTGCGCTGGAAGACGTGGTCGAGCGGGTGGCTCGGAAGCTGATCCGGCGCCATCCGCACGTCTTTGGCACTGTCGAGGCGCGGACGCCGAGCGACGTGGTGGCGACGTGGGAGTCGGTCAAGGCGGAGGAGCGGTCCGCCAGCGGCGTCGCGAAGGAGCAGCACCCGCTCGACCGACTGCCGCGGTCGATGCCCGCGCTGCTGCGGGCGACGACGCTGCTCGGGGCGTGGAAGGAGCGGTCGCCGACGGCGGCAGACCCCGTCGCCGCGAAGGCGGCCGGCGACGAGCTGCTGACGGCGGTGGCGACGGCGATCCGCGCCGGCGTCGATCCGGAGCGGGCGCTGGACGGGGCGCTCCGGCGGCGGGTCGCGGATGAGGCGGGACACGGGGCGACGACCGGGGACGAGACGGCGGGAGCGGGAGGCGACCAACGGGCGTGAGCGAGCGGTACGACGTCGATCCATCGGTCACCGGCAAGCTGACCTGCGGCACGCTGCGCGCCGGCAACGTCGGCCAGACGGTGACGCTGAACGGATGGGTCCACCGCCGCCGCGACCTCGGCGGGCTCATCTTCGTCGACCTCCGGGACCGTTACGGTTTGACCCAGGTCGTCTTCAACCCGCAGGTCACGCCCGATGCCCACGCGCTCGCCAGCGGCGTCCGCAACGAGTACGTCCTCCGCGTCTCGGGCGCGGTTCGCCAGCGACCGGAGGGGACCGATAACGCGAAGCTCGCCACGGGCGGGATCGAAGTCGAGGTCCACAACCTGGAAATTCTGAATGAGGCGAAGACGCCACCGTTCTACATCAACGAGGAGGTCGAGGTGGATGAGGGCCTACGCCTCACCCACCGCTACCTCGATCTGCGACGGGCCGGGATGCAGCGCAACATCCTCCTCCGCCACGCGATCGTCGCCCGGATGCGGGAGATCCTGGGCGGGCTCGGATTCGTCGATGTTGAGACGCCGCTCCTGATCAAGAGCACCCCGGAGGGCGCCCGCGACTTCCTTGTCCCCAGCAGCGCCTTTCCCGGCAATTTCTACGCGCTGCCCCAGTCGCCGCAGCAGCTAAAGCAGCTGCTGATGGTGGCCGGCTTCGACCGCTATTACCAGATCGCCCGCTGCTTTCGGGACGAGGCGCAGCGTGCCGATCGACAGCCGGAATTCACGCAGCTCGACGTCGAGATGTCGTTCGTCGAGCCGAACGACGTGATGGAGCTGATCGAACGGCTCTACCTTGAGCTGACCGAACGGTTCACGGGCAAACGGGTTCGGGAGAGCCCTTTCCCCCGCCTCACGTACAGCGAGGCAATGGCTCGCTTCGGCAACGACCGGCCCGACCTCCGCTTCGGCGTCGAGCTTCAGGACGCCTCCGACGGCCTCCGCGGTACCGCCTTCCAGGCGTTCGCGCAGACGCTCGCCACCGGCGGACAGGTGAAGGCGATTGTGGTCCCCGGCGGCGCGGAGTACACCCGGCGGGAGATCGAAGAGCTGACCGAGCTGGCGAAGCGGGCCGGGGCTAAGGGTCTCGCGACCCTCGCCGTCCGCGCCGACGGGGTGCGCTCCCCGATCGCCAAGTTTCTCTCTCCCGAGGAGGTGGAGGCGCTCAGCGGCGGCGTCGGCGCCGAGGTCGGTGATCTGGTCCTCGCGGTGGCCGACACGCCGGCCGTCGTCGCCAAGGCCCTCTCCGGTCTGCGGGAGGAGATCGGCCGCCGCCTGGGCCTCGCGGACCCCGACGAGATGGCCTACTGCTGGGTCCACGAGTTCCCGCTCTTCGAGTGGGACGAGGAGGGGCAGCGATGGGACGCGACCCACAACCCCTTCTCCGGCTTTCTCGCGGAGGACGCCCCGCTCTTGGAGACCGACCCGGGCGTCGTCCGCGCCAAGCAGTACGACCTCGTCGGTAACGGTCACGAGCTGGGGGGCGGCAGCGTCCGCAACCACCGCCGCGCCGACCAAGAACGCCTGTTCGCGCTGATGGGTTACCCGGCCGAGGAGCTGCCGGCCCGATTCGGCGCGTTGCTCGAGGCGCTCGACTACGGCGCCCCACCCCACGGCGGGATCGCGATGGGCATCGACCGGCTGGCGATGCTCTTCGCCGACGCGGAGAACATTCGGGAGGTGATCGCCTTCCCGAAGAACCAGCGCGGCCTCGACCTGATGTTCGAGGCGCCGGATCGGATCGGTGAGGACCAGTTGGACGACGTCGGGTTGCGGATCGAGCCGGACAAGCGGACGGCGCCGTGGGCCGACCGCCGCGGTGGCCACGAAGGCTAGCGGACCGTCGGGCGCTGGACGGGGATGGAGGAGAAAACGACCTTACCGGTCGCTTCCGCCCACCCCGTAGCCCAGCTCGGACAGCAACTCCGTCGCCACCCCGGCTTCGTCCCAGGGTCGCTTCTCGCGGCCCCAGATGATGCTCCGCTCGTGACCCTTGCCGGCGAGCAGGACGCAGTCGCCTGGACGGGCGGCGGCAAAGGCGCGGCGGATCGCCTCACGCCGGTCAACGATCCGATCGAACCGGTCTCCCTCCCGGGCCCCGGCGCCAACCGCCCCCGCCGCAATCTGGTCGACGATCTCCCCCGCGTCCTCGTTCCGCGGGTCCTCGGTGGTGATGACCGCGTAGTCGGCGAGGCGGGCGGCCACTCCCCCCTGACGGGGCCGTTTCTCGAGGTCCCGTTCCCCGGCGCTGCCGAAGACGACGATCAGCCGGCCTTCGGGATGGAGGCCGCGCAACAAGGTCAAGACCTTCGTCAGCGCGTCCGGGGTGTGGGCGTAGTCGATGACGACCGAGAACGGTTGACCGGCGGCGACGGTCGACATCCGGCCGGGGATCGCTGGCGGCGTGCGAAGCGCGCTGGCGATGGTCGGCAGATCGACGCCCGCCGCAAGGGCCACCGCCGTCGCGCAGAGCGCGTTCGCGACGTTGAAGTCGCCGATGAGGGGGAGGTCGACCGCGGCCGCTCCCCAGCCGCTCGTCTCGATTCGGAACCGGCTGCCCCGCGCGTCGGCGACGACGTCGATCGCTCGCACCTCGGTATCGCGGCCAGAGGCGCCGTAGCGGATGATCGTCGCACCGTCGGCGACGCCGAGCATTGCCTCCGCCCCGGGATCGTCCACGTTCACCACCGCCGTTCCGCCGGACTCGCCGACTCGGGCGAAGAGCACGCTCTTCGCCCGGCGGTACGCCTCGACGGTGCCGTGGAAGTCGAGATGCTCGTGGGTGACATTGGTGACGGCCGCGATCCCGAACGTGATCCCGTCGAGCCGGTGCATCGCCAGGCCGTGCGAGGTTGCTTCCAGCGTCGCCCACCCGGCCCCGGCATCGACCATCGCGCGCAGGTACCGCTGGATGTCGACCGACTCGGGGGTGGTCTGGCGTGTCGCGTGGTCGGTGACGTCGTCGCCGATGCGGACGGCGACGGTGCCGACCATACCGGTGCGGCGGCCGGCGGCGCGCAGAAGCCCGTCGATGAGGTAACTGGTCGTCGTCTTGCCATCGGTCCCGGTGACGCCGACGACGTCGATCTCGCGGGAGGGGTGGCCGAAAAAGGCGGCGGCGATCGCGGCGAGGGCGGCCCGGCTGTCCGGAACCAGCACCTGCGGCACGGGGAGATCGAGTGGGCGCTCGACGAGGAGGGCGGCGGCGCCCCGTCGCGCCGCATCGGCGGCGTAGGCATGACCGTCGGCGTCGGCGCCGGGCAACGCCGCGAAGAGGTCGCCGGGTCCGACGAGCCGCGAGTCGTAGGCGATGCCGCCAATCCGCGTCGCACGGTCCCCGATCGGGCGTGCCCTCGGGAGCACGTCCGCCAGATCGCCGATGAGAGCGGAGCGGTTGGGCTGCGGCGCCTCAGCCACGGGACCCGTAGACGCGGCGCGCGAGCGTGGCGAGGAGGGGTCGGTACCGCCGCTCGACCGGCGGCGGGTAGGAGAGGATCTCTCCCCCGAAACGGACCTTGAATTCGTACAGGCCGCGCCAGTCGTCGGCGCGGGTGCCGGCCACCCGGCCGCCGTCCTCGCCGGCGGTTGACGTCGGGTCCTCCTCGGGGATCCCCCAGAGGTCGTAGCGGAGGCAGCCGCGCTCGCGCGCCCAACGCATCGCCTCGAACTGGAGGAAGAAGCCGGCGCCGTGCGCGCGGTGTCGGGTGGAGGACGCGCCGTACATGTAGATCGCCTCGTCCCCGAAGCGGGCGGCGATCACGCCGGCGACCGGTTCGTCCTCGATCAGGGCGAACAGGAGGACCGCGTCGTCGCCGAAGAGGCGCACGAAGTCGACGTAGTAGCCGGCCCCGTGGATTCCGAACTCGTTCCGCTCGGCGGTGTCGGTGAGGAGCCCGTAGAAGGTCTCCAACGCCTGTGCCGTCGGCTCTGCCCGAACCGCGGCCACACCCCGGCGCTGCGCCAACCGGATGTTGTAGCGCGTTTTCTGGTGCATTTGACCGAGCAGCGGCTCGTCGTCGAGGAGCGGCACCTTCACCGTCCGGCCGGGCTGGATATGGGCGGGGCCGCGCACGAAGCCGGCATTGCGGAGCCGCCCGGTGAACGGCAACGCGGCGTCCGGCTCGACGATCAGGCTCACCGCCCCCCGCCGCCGGCAGACATCGTCCACGGCGCCGAGGAGACGGGTCGCCAGGGCCGGATCGGGGCTGGAGAGCGCCGGACCGCGTCCGAGATAGCCGACGCTGATCGGTCCTCGCGAGCGGAACAGAACCTGAGCCAGTCCGTACCCGCCTCCGGATTCGACGCGAACCCGCTCCGCCCGCCAGCCGTGCAGCTCCTTGAAGGCGCCCCATCGCCACGATTGGAGGAGGTGCCCGGAGGCGCGTCGGAGATCCCGATCCCATGCCTCCTGGTCCGTCGCTCCGGGGAACGGGAGGACCGTGACATCCCGGTCATCGGGGGCGGTCCGCGCTGAACTCCCGGTCATCGATCAACGGGCGGCGGCCCGTCGCCGGCACCGGCCTCGTCGAGAGCCTCGTCGAGCGCCTCCTGAACGGCCTCGACGTCCGCCTCGTCGGGGTCCTCCGCCAGCATCCGGAGCACGCGGAGCGCCTCGCGACCACCGATCTGTCCGAGCGAGGCGATGGCCGCGTGGCGGACCTCGGCGTCTTCGTCCCCGGCCAATCGGCCAAGCTCCGGAACCGCCCTCGCATCGCCGAGCATGCCGGTCGCTCGCGCGGCCTCGTACCGTAGCTCTGTCTCCGGGCTGGCCAGCTCGTCCAGAACGGTATCGAGCCACCGCTCGTCGGCACTGCGCCCCATCGCGTAGAGGGCGCTCGCCCGGAGCCCCTCGTCCTCCCCCTCGTAGGCGGAGAGGATCAATTCACGCACCTCGGCCGCGCGGCCGAGGACGCCGACGGCCTCCAGCGCCCGCCGTCGCAATCCGTACGGCGCCTGCTCGTCGGTGGCGGCCTCCGTCAGGGCTTCCCGCAGGCGGCACTCCGTGCCCTCGTCCAGGTCCCCTTCGGCGGCGGCTGCGGCGAACCGCTCCATGCCGCGCGCGGCCTCCGCCCGCACGTCCTGGGACGGATCGGATGACAACAGGAGAAGAAAGCGCTCGAGGAGATCCTCGCCGCGATCCTCCCAGAGCGCCGCCACCGCCAACTGGCGGACGACCGCCGAATCGTCGGTCAACGCGACGCGCAACGCGCGCCCGAACAGGAGCTCGATACGGACCTCGGAGAGCTCGTCCATGCGGCGCACGAGCGCCTCACGGGTTCCCTCTCCGAGCGCGTCCCACTCCCGACCAAGGAGCCGCGCATCCGCTCGATCGAGATCCGAGAACCGGGCTATCTCGGCCTCGCCGAAGTTCCCTCCCCGGATCGTGGCGAGGACCTCAGCCAGGGGCGGCGGCGGCGGCGGTCCTGCCGCCGCCGCCGCGTCGCTAAGGGGTGGTACCGGGGACGTAGGTGTAGGCATCGGTCTGGTCCGGATCACGGGAGAAAGCACCGGTGTCGTCGTGCTCAAGGATCGAGCGGAGCAGCGTTTCCGAGACCGGGCGCTCCACGTTGACGCCGGCAAAGAGGGCGTCGAAATCGGCCGTGAAGTTCGCCTCGCGGTGCTCGCCAACCCGCTCGAAAGTGGCCGCGACGACCGCTTCCGGGCGTCGCCGCACCTTCTCGTCGACCGGCTTCTCGCCGTTCAAGCGGCCGAAGCGTTCTTCGGTCAGCAGCAACCGCTCATCGACGCCGCATGCGTACGTGGTCGGTCGAAAGACGTAGCGCAGGGCCCGGCGCTCGTCCAGTTCCAGCAGCCGGACGCTCTCCGCGCTCTCGGCGATGTACTCGACCAGGTAGTGGCCGTCGTTCTCGGTTCGGGAGAGGGAGATCACCGCGCCCGGGACCAGGTTCTCGGCGAAGAGGTCGTCCAGGCCGAGGATGAAACCACCCCGGTTCGGCGTCGGGAACCGCAGTTCGACCAGGTAGGTTGTGTACGACTGCGGGCTTTCGAAGGTCAGCACCGCGGACTTCTGATTCGGCAGCAGCGGCGCCGGCAGCAGCGCCCGCATGGTCGCGTCGTACGGCAGGAGCCCGTGCTGGTACTCGTAGAAGGTGAGAACGTGGTCGAGCGAAGGGGCGGAGCGGGGGGCGGGCGCCCCCGCTGCCGTGACCTCCTCCAGGAGGTACCGGTAGTCCGTGCCAATCTCGTTCGGCTTGCGGCGGGTGGTGCCGATTTGGGGCAGGCCGGTCGTGCTCCAGAAGCGCTGGTTCGCGGTGCCGACGAACTCGAACTCGCGATGCTCGCGCGAGAGCCGGAAGTTGACCGCGAAGCGCATCGTCTCGAAATCGGGCGTGCTCGGGCGGATGCCAAGCACGTCCTGGACGAGGACATGATCGGTCAGCGGTTGCTCTTGCTCCTGGAGATAGTCTTTCATCCGCCGCAGGTCGCCGCGGCTGAACCGGGGCACCCGGTCCTCCATCATCCACTGCTCGCCGAAGTTGGCGATCCGCGGATCGGACTCCAGTCGCCGGCGAATGGCTGCCGCCAGGTGCAGGTCGTCGACCCCCGTCACGTCGGTGTACGACACCGCCGGCCGGGTGAAGGTTCGCGCGGCCACCGGTGGCGTGACGGGTACGGGCGGCGTGACGGCTACGGGCGGCGCGGCGGACATGGGCGGTGCGGCGGTCGGGACGGGGGCAGACGGCGCGACGGCAGCCGGTTCGGCGGCACGGACCGCCTCCGGCGCTGCGGCCGCCAGGGGCTCGACCTCGGCGGGAGCGGACTCGGGCGTCTCGACCGCGACGGTGGGAGCTTCAACCGCCGGGCCGGCCACGACCTCGACAGGCAGGTCGACGGGTCGATCGGCGAGGGCGCCGTCCACGTCCAGATCGACTTCCGGCTCCTCGTCCTCAAAGTCGAGGTCGCCCAGGACCGCCGGCAGGGTCGCCCAGGACGGGTCGACGCGCGCCCGCTCCCGAACCGGCAGGGCGGGCCGTTCCGGTTTTGGCTGCGGGGACATGAACCGTTGCGCGAAGTCGTGCCCCGAAACGGTCTCGCGATGGTTCGGCGCCCGGCCCGCCGTGGTCGTCACTACCAACTGCTCGCCGTTCCGCTCCTCGACGGCGAACACGGCCGGGTTGGCCGCCACCGCGGCGCCGAGGGCGGCCGCGGCGGCAGCGTCCCCCTGGCTGGTCAAGAACTCGCCGATCGAGGACAGCGAGACCCGGATTGGGGTGCCGGCCGATTGGAACCGGCCCCGAGCCCGGAGCAGCCCGAGCAGGCGCTCTGCCAGCGCCTGCTCGTCGCTGGTGCCGGCGAATCGAACCTCGACGCGCACTTCCTGAGTGACCAAATGCGTTCCCTTCTCCAAATCAGTGACGGCAGTTGTCGATCGCCGGCCCCCGTCGATACCACCACGGCGTCGCCAAGGGGAAGGGACGGTCGTAGTCCGGATTCGTCCCGGTCCGGCCGGTCGTTAGGCGCTGTCCCGGTCGCCCGCGGGCTCGGACCGGCGGCGGAGCGCGTCGATGAGTGCCTGCGTCGTCAACGGCTGGCCGCCGTTCCGCAGCAGCGTCAGGAGCAATGCCACGTCTTCGTCGTTGAGTTGGATGTCCGGGTCCATGTCGACTCCCGATCGGTACGCGTCCGTGCCGGCGCTCCTCGCGCGGCCGTCGATAACCGGTGAAGTGTAGCCGTTGGGGTGCGGCAGCCGCCACGTTGAGCGCTCCCACCCTGCTGCGATCGTATCGGCGCGGCGACCGCGAGTTCGTCACCGCTCGACGGCTCCGCCCTCCCCGGTTGTTGCTGCCGGGGGTTTTATTAGGTACACTCTTTCCTGACGCGCCCGTAGCTCAGCGGATAGAGCGCTTGCCTCCGGAGTAAGAGGTCAGAGGTTCGAGTCCTCTCGGGCGTACCACCTGATAGCGATGCGGTGCCGCGACCGCGCGTGTAGGCTCACACCGGTATCGACGAGAAGGCGGTGCTGCACAGGCACCGTCTTCTTCTATCTCTACCGGGGCAACCGTCGAGCTTCCGCGGACGACTCATCTGCAAATAGAGGGGTGTCAATATGTCAACCCCTATCCGTCGTCCGTACCCCATGTTAGTCTGTACGTACGCCAGCTTTCGGCAGTCGTCCGCGTCCTGTCGGCGTTTGTCTACCGTAACGTCGGCCGCTTACGACGACATCTTCGCTCACGCCGGTAGCGGAAATGGGCCGGCACGGAACGGGCCGGATGGACGAGGAGAGATCTCCACGGAGAGGTCCCGGATGGACGACGCGATGCCCGGTTGCACGTCGCCCGGGCCGGGGAGAGCATCGAGGAGGTGCCATCGTGGTCTTCCGCAAGGACAACAAGGTCGACGCGTTTCAGCGCCAGATCAGCGCCCTCCGTCAACAACTCGGCGCCGAGGAGGAGCACGAGGACTCGGCGGCTCCCAATGCGTACAACGACGCCCTCCAGGGAGAAGGAGCCAGCGCGGGAGGCCAGGTGGAGGCGCGGGGCTACGGCGCGCGGGAGGATGACGGGTATTCCCGAGCCGGCTCGGAGTATGGCGCTCCGGTTCGGGACCCGTTCGCGCCGGAGCAGGAGGCGCCCGCCGTGCCCGTGTTGCCCCGGGCGGGCGGAGACGCCGACACGAGCGTCATTGCCCATGACGCGACGTGGTCGGGTGAGTTCCGCACCGAGGGGACGGTGCACGTGCACGGGCGGTTTGAGGGGTCGATCCTCGCCAAGCAGGATGTCTACGTTGCGGAAGAGGCCGACGTCGATGCGACGGTCTCGGCCCAAAACGTGATCATCGCCGGGCTCGTCAAAGGGAGCATCCGCTGCGACGCGCGATTCGAGGTCCTGCCCCAGGGGCGGATCTTCGGCGACATCCAGGCGCCGACACTCGTCGTCCACGAAGGAGCCCGGGTCACGGGCCAGTTCCGCACGGGCGTGCCGGAGGCGGCCACGCCCGAGCCGGCCTCGCCCGCGGTCGTTCAGCGGCGGGCGGCGCGGGGCGGCTGACGCGGGCGCGGCCGCACAGCAAAGACGCTTTGACCCAAGGAGCAGCCCACCATGTCGATTCGCAACGCCCACGACGCCGACTACGGCGCCATTGGGAACGCAGGCGAGCCCCTTTTCGGGGGGGACTCGGCCGACGACGCCTTCAGCGTCGTCGACCGCCACTCGGCGTTCGATGGCACCTTTCGCGCTGACCGCGATCTCCGCATCGAAGGCGAGGTGAAGGGCACCATCGAGTGCCAGGGCACCCTCTTTGTCGCCCAGGGCGCGACCGTCGCGGCAAAGGTCGAGGCCGAGAACATCACCGTTGCGGGCGATCTCAACGGCGATATCCGCTGCCGCGGGCGGCTGCAGATGATGCCGAGCGGCCGGGTCCGCGGTAAGGTCGCGACCGAGACGCTGGTCATCAACGAGGGCGCGTACTACGAGGGCCAGCTTGAGATGGCGGCACCGGAGGACCGCGCCAACCACGCGCCGCGATCGCTGCCGGCCGGAGGTTCATCGCCTGTGGCGATGACGGCGGGGGTCGGGGAGGCCCGGGGCGGGGAGGGCCGACCCGGCTCGACAACCTTCATCCGGCGACTCGGCGCTCCAGAGACGGTCTGGGAAACGCCACCCGAGGACGACGGGGAGGAGTCGCCACCGCGCGAGGAGTAGGGCGGAAGACGGTGGCCGGTCGGGCCTTCATCTAACCGAACGTTCGGGTGTGAGGGCCGTGCTATACTCGGCCGGCTTCGGCGTCGGACCTCTGAGCGCATCGGCGACGGTGGCCGCCTTGTCGCGTTAGTCGAGGTGGCGAGCGGTCCTGCCGTCGGTGCCCGTGCGAAGGGAAGCCTGACCCGTGACGGCACGAACCTGCCAATCCTGCAAGCACTACGAGCCATCTGCGATTTGGCGACGCGGCTGGTGTCGTAATCCCCGCCTCTACTCCCCTCAGCAGAGCCAACTCGTCGACCAGGACGGGCTCGATTGCAGCCGTGGCCTCGGGAGCGCGTGGGAAGCGGCGGACGCCGATGCCGGTCCTCCTCGAGGGCCAGCGGACCGCGTCAGCTGGCAGCCGCTGCGCCTCTTCGGAGTGCAGCCGCAGCTCGCGCCTGCCGGCCTCGCCATGATGTCCGGCTCCAACGTCGGCGGGTCGGGCACGGGTGGCACCGGGGGGCCGGGAGGTTCGATCTCGGGGACGCCTCGTCCCGACCGCCCCGGTCCGGGCGCCGGCCAAGAGCGCACGGTGAGCTACCAACCGGAAGAGCGGTACTGGACGGACTATCTTCGGGTCGCGCTCCCGGTGGCGGGCCTGCTGCTGCTCCTCGGCGTGACCTGGTATTGGGCCGGGCAACTGATCGGTGGCGGCGATGGCGAAGGGCCGGTCGCCACGCAGCCGGTGGCAGAGGTGGCGGTGGTCGGCGCTTCTCCGCCGTCGGCGGGCCCGACTGCGACCGCGGTGACGGTGACGGCCGCGGCGGGCCCGCCCCCGTCACCGACCGCCGTCGCGCCCACGCCGGCGGCCCCGACGGCGCCTGCGCAGCGGACCGTTGCCCAAGCGCCGCCCGCGGCGCAGGCAGACGAGACGGCTCCCGCCGCTGCGGGCGAAACGACGACACCGGAATACCCCACCTACGAGGAGGGAACGGCGGTGGAGACGACGGAGGCCGTGAACCTCCGCCAGGGGCCGTCGCGGGAGACCGAAGCGATCGGGGAGCTGCCCGCTGGGTCGGTGCTGACGATCCGCGGACCGTTCGAGGAAGGGGGCGACCTCGACTGGTGGCCCGTCACGACCGCCACTGGTACCGAGGGTTTTGTTCGAGAGGATTTCCTCCGGGCACAAGAATAGGCCGGAACGGTCCCGCCCAGAATTGGATCGACATTCCTGTTGCACGGGCACCGGGAAGCTTCCTCTTCCTCGGTGGAACGACGGGTGAGGTTGTTCCGCGCTTACCGATGTTATACTGATCGACGGCCCGGCAACCGCTGGGCCGTCATTTCGCACGCGCCGGGACCGGGCAGGGTGTGCCGAAGCCACGATGGCATCGGTCCGCGTTCGGGGTGAACGGCGCGGACGTTTCAACACCATCGGAGGTCTCAGTGCAGCAGTCGATCACGAGCGTCCACGGGCAGTCCCGCCACAACACGTTGCGCGCCCTGTTAGAGGCGGGAGTGCACTTCGGGCACCAGGCGAAACGCTGGAACCCGAAGATGAAACCGTACATCTTCGCCGAGCGCAACGGGATCCACATCATCGACCTGCAGCAGACGGTGCCCTTCCTTGAGGAAGCACACCGGTTTGTGGCCGATCTCTCGGCCCGCGGAGGCCGCGTCCTCTTCGTTGGCACCAAGAAGCAGGCGCAGGACGTCGTTCAGCGAGAAGCGGATCGTTCCGGCCAGTTCTACGTCAACCGGCGGTGGCTCGGTGGGACGCTGACCAATTTCGTCACCATCAAAAACCGGCTCCGCTATATGAAGCAACTTCAGGCCCAGGCCGCTCGGGGCGAGTTCGACTTCCTGCCGAAGCAGGAGGGTGCCAAGAAGCGGCAGGAACTGGAAAAGCTTGAGCGGACGCTCGGCGGTCTTCGGGACATGACCCAGCTTCCGGGGGCGATTTTCATCGTCGATCCGAAGCGGGAGCACCTGGCGATCCACGAAGCACGCCGGCTCGGCATCCCGATCATCGCGATCACCGACACCAACTGCGACCCGGACGATGTCGACCTCTTGATCCCAGCCAACGACGACGCGATCCGATCCGTGCGTCTGCTCACCGCCGGCATCGCCGATGCGGCGCGCGAGGGCCAGATGCGCAGCGAGGTGGCGCAGGCGGAGCGGTCGGGCGACGTCGGGTCGGCAGAGCGCTTGCCGACCAACGGCGCAAGCCAGCCGTCCGTGACGCTCGCCGACTTCGAAGGCGCGAGCGAAGCGATCGCCGACGACGCGACGGCGGCGGCTGCGGCGGCCGACGTCGCGGCCAGCCAGGCACTCCCGAGCTAACCTCTGGCGGCCTTTGGCCGTATCGGAGGTTTACCACCGAACAGGAGCAGACGTGGTCACCACCACCAGCCAGGTCAAGGACCTGCGCGAGCGCACCGGCGCGGGCATCATGGACTGCAAGCGCGCGCTCGAAGAGACCGGAGGCAGCCTCGACCAGGCGATGCTGCTGCTGCGGCAGCAGGGCCTGGCGAAGGCAGAGAAGAAGGCCGGGCGGGCCGCGACCCAGGGGCTGATCGAGCCTTACATTCATGGCGCGGGGCGCATCGGCGCCATCGTCGAGGTGAACTGCGAGACCGACTTCGTTGCCCGGACGCAGGACTTCCGTGACCTCGCTCACGATCTCGCCATGCAGGTCGCGGCAACAGCGCCGCGTTTCGTCTCCGAGGAGGAGGTCCCAGCGGACGTCTTCCCGGCTCTTGAGCAGGAGTTCGGATCCCGGAAGAACGCGCTGGAGGCCGTCAGCCTGCTCGACCAACCGTTCATCAAGGACGGTAAGCAGACGGTGCGCGATCTCGTCCGAGAGCGGATTGGCAAGCTCGGCGAGAACATTGTGGTGCGCCGTTTCGCCCGGTTTGAGGTCGGTGCCGATCTCCCCGCCGGAGACGATACCGAGACGCAAGGCTAGGGGCAAGCCGGGACGTGGCGGGCGCTAACCCGCGCCCGCCACGTCCCCCGATAGAGCACGGGTGGGGAGGCGTCACGGTGGCGGCGAAATACGAGCGCGTCCTGCTCAAGCTGAGCGGCGAGGCGATGGTCGGCGACGGGCAAGCCGGGATTGATCCCGCTGTCGTCACGGGTCTTGCCCGCCAGATCGGACGCGTGGTCGGGCTTGGCGTCGAGGTCGCGGTGGTGATCGGCGGCGGCAACATCTGGCGCGGTCTCGCTGCGAGCAGTCGCGGCATGGACCGCGCCACCGCCGACTACATGGGTATGGTCGCCACCATTCTCAACGCCCTGGCCTTGCAGGACGCCCTTGAGAAGGCCGAGCTCCAGACCCGGGTCATGACCGCCATCGAGATGCACGAGGTCGCCGAACCGTACATTCGGCGGCGAGCGCTGCGTCACATGGAGAAGGGCCGCGTCGTCATCCTCGCCGGCGGCACCGGGAACCCCTACTTTACGACGGATACCGCGGCGGCACTTCGCGCGCTGGAACTCGGCGCGAACGTGCTGTTGATGGCCAAGAACCAGGTCGACGGCGTCTACTCGGACGATCCGAACGTAAATCACGACGCCAAGCGGTACCGGCAGATAAGCCACCAGGAGGCGATGGAGCGGAACCTCCGGGTGATGGACGCCTCAGCGTTCGCTCTCTGCCGCGACAACGATCTGCCAATTCTTGTCTTCAACATGGCAGACGAGCAGGCCATTGAGGCAGCCGTCCGCGGCGAGCCGGTCGGTACCCTGGTCGCCGGCGGAGGGGTCGCCCTCTTGGCATAGCCTCGGCAACCGGCGACTCATGGCTATGGGACCTTGCATCGAGCGCCGCGTAACGGTGCCGTCGACCGGATACCATGTGCAGCAAACGCGCCGGCAAACAGTCCGGCTGGCACCGGCCCTTGGTCGGTCGTCGCGAGGAGAGGCCACGATGATCCAGGACGTGCTGAGCGACGCCGAAGAACGTATGGGTAAGGCGATGGGCGCGCTGCACCGGGATCTGGATTCGATCCGCACCGGACGCGCGTCCCCGACGCTTGTCGACCGGCTGACCGTCGAGTACTTTGGGACCCCAACCCCGCTGAATCAACTAGCCGGCGTCTCGGTCCCGGAGCCGCGCTTGCTCGTGATCCAGCCGTGGGACCGCGGCACGATGGGCGCTATCGAGAAAGCGATCCTGAAGTCGGAGCTGAACTTGAACCCGAGCAATGACGGGCAGGTAATCCGAATCGCGATCCCGGCACTGACCGAGGAGCGTCGGAAGCAGCTCGTCAAGCTGGTCCACAACCACGTCGAAGACGGCAAAATCTCTGTCCGCAACGTTCGCCGCGACGCAGTCGGCAGCGTCCGCGAGCTCCTCAACGAGCGGATGATCTCCGAGGACGACGGACGGCGCGGCGAGCAGCAGATCGAGGAACTGACCCGGCGCTTCGTCGACGAGGCCGACCGGATCGGAAGGGCGAAGGAGCGGGACGTTCTGGAGGTCTGAGCCGGGGAGTCTGGCCAAGGAGCGCCGCCGCGGTGGCGCTCCCCTCCCTTGCGTTGACCGCGACGGCGGCGGTTGACAGTGCCGCCCGACGCCTCCATGTCCGGCTGGCTCGTGGACAGCGATGGGGTAGCTCGCCATGGACCTGATCGGACGGAAGGTGCAAAACGGGAGGGCCGACGCGGGAGCGCTGCCCGACGCACGCGGCGCCGTCCCGCCTGCTGCTACCGTGGAGCCGGCGCAGATAGCCATCCCCCGCCACGTCGCGGTGATCATGGACGGCAACGGGCGGTGGGCCGCTCGCAGGGGCCTCCCCCGCGTGGCGGGCCACGAGCGGGGAACGGACAATATCCGCCGCATCACCGTCGCTGCCGGCGAGATGGGGATCCGCTACCTCACCCTCTGGGCCTTCTCGACGGAGAACTGGCGCCGCCCAGCCGAGGAGGTCGGCGGCATCATGCGCATTCTTGGGGAGGCGATTGAGCGCGAAACGGCGGAGCTGCACCGCCAAGGTGCTCAACTGCGCCACATTGGGAGTCTGCACGGGCTTGCCCCGGGTCTCCGCCAGGCAGTGCTCGACGCGATCGAGCTGACCCGCCATAACGAGCGTCTCGTCCTGACACTTGCCTTCAATTACGGCGGCCGTCAGGAACTGGTGTCGGCAGTGCGCGATCTGGTCGCGTCGGGCGTTGACCCGGCAGAGATCGACGAGACGTTGATCGCCCGCCACCTGTACACGCGGGACCTCCCCGACCCCGATCTCGTCGTCCGGACCTCGGGCGAGCATCGAATGAGCAACTTCCTGCTCTGGCAGGCCGCTTACGCGGAGCTGTTCTTCACCCCGGTCCTCTGGCCCGATTTCGGGCCGGACGACCTCCGCGCGGCCGTCACTGATTACGCCCGGCGGGAGCGGCGGTTCGGTCACGTCTCCGCCGCCGATCCACCGTCTTCGGCCGGTACCTGACCCCCCGCGTGCGAAACCGTGCTCTCTCCTCGATCGCGGTCGTGGTCGTCGGCATCGTGCCGGCGTTGCTCGGTGGTCCCTACTTCGCCATCCTCCTGTCGGCGCTCGGGGTCCTCGGCTACCGCGAGTTCCTCCGCCTCTGCGCCCCCCTCCCCGCCGACCGGGTTCCCGTGACCGGGTACGCGGTCGTACCCGCATTTGCGGTTGCGGGTCTGGTCGACGGACCCGGCGCGGTTGGCGTCGCCGCCGTCGCCACGGGAGCGCCTTTGGTGGCGGTTCTGCTGCGATCCGACGGCGGTGCCTCGTTTACTGCCTGGGCCCTTGCCGTGGCCGGGTCGCTCTACCTTGGGGTTCCGGTCTACGCCGGCGTTGCCCTCCGAATGGCGCACGGTAACGTCGACGCTCCGTGGTTCCGCTCGCTCTCCGCCACCGTTGCCATCGGGAACGACGCACCCCGCGGTCTCGCCTGGGTCTTGATCGTCGTCCTTGCCACCTGGCTAGGGGACACGTTCGCGTACCTGGTCGGGCGGGCGTGGGGACGCCAGCCCCTCCTGCCGCGGGTCAGTCCCAAGAAGACGATCGAGGGTGCCCTGGGTGGCCTCGTCGGCTCCGGGATCGTTGGAGGTGTCGGTGTCAGCCTCTTCGGCCTCGGTCTACCCGCGGTCGCGGGGGTGACTGTCGGTCTGGTGCTTGGGGCGGCCGGGCAAGTCGGAGATCTTGCCGAGTCGCTCCTTAAGCGGCAGGCGGGCGTGAAGGACAGCGGGGCGTTGATCCCCGGGCACGGGGGCGTGCTCGACCGGATCGACGGGCTCCTCTTCGTCCTCACGATCGGCTGGTCGGTCGCGGGGTTGGTCGACTGGATGACGCGTTAGGCAGCTGTAAGTGCGGCGAGCGGGTGATCGAGGACGGCAGGTTCTCTTCGGGCGGGAAGGACGCGAACGGATGACGCAGCGCGAGGGAGAGGGAGCACCGGTCCCCGGTCCGACCGGAGTGGCGGTTTTGGGGTCAACCGGCTCGGTCGGCCGTCAGACGCTGCAGGTGATCGAGCATCACCCCGATCGGTTCCGGGTGGTGGCGCTCGCCGCCGGGGCCAACGCCTCGCTGTTGAGGGAGCAGGTGCGCCGCCACCGGCCGGATCTCGTCGCGCTCGGCGCCCCGGATCCCGATTGGCCCGCCGAGCTTGGCCCGATCGAGGTCGGGACCGAGGCGTTGATTGCGGCAGCCACCCACCCCAGCGCCGAGATCGTCGTGGTCGCCTCCAGCGGCCACGCCGCGATCCTTCCCACCCACCGCGCGATCGCCGCCGGCAAAACGATCGCGCTGGCAAACAAGGAGACGATCGTGTGCGCGGGGGAGCTAATCGTCCCCTTTGCCGCCGAGCGCGGGGTCTCCATACGACCCGTTGATAGCGAGCACAGCGCCATCTGGCAGAGCCTCGGCAGCACCCCGCTACGCGAGGTCTCCCGCTTGATCCTGACAGCCTCCGGCGGCCCGTTCCGCAGCACGCCGGCGGCGGAGATGGCGGCCGTAACGGCGCGTGACGCGCTCGCCCACCCTACCTGGTCGATGGGCGGCAAGATTACGATCGACTCGGCGCTCCTGATGAACAAGGGACTGGAGGTGATCGAGGCTCGATGGCTCTTCGGCGTGCCGGATGCACGGATTGACGTGCTCATCCACCCCGAGAGTATCGTCCATTCGCTGGTGGAGTTCGTCGACGGCAGCCAAATAGCGCAGCTCGGTCTCCCGGACATGCGCCTGCCCATCCAGTACGCCCTGACCTTCCCCGAGCGGGTGGCGGGCCCGCACGAGCCGCTCTCGCTGGCGTCGATCGGCGCGCTCCACTTCGAGGTCCCGGACGAGGCCCGCTTTCCGTCGCTGGCCCTCGCCCGCCGGGCGGGCAACGCCGGCGCCACCTATCCGACGGTCTTGAGCGCGGCCGACGAGGTCGCCGTGGATGCCTTCCTCGCCGGTCGTCTCCGGTTCGTCGAGATCCCGGAAGTTGTCTCCCGGACACTCGACGCGCACCGACCGGAGGGGCCTCTCGATTTCGACGCCATCATGGCGGCGGACGTGTGGGCGAGATCGGAGGCCGCGGCGGCGGTCGCAACCCTCAACCGGGGCGCGGTCTGAGGCGTGACCGAGGGCAGCGATCGGACGCCGTCGGCGATCCCTCGACGCCTCAACGGGTCGAACAGCACAGAGAAGGCTGGGATCGCGCTCGTCGCTCGTCCGACGGGCGGCTACAACTCTCGAGCCAGTGTTGCCACCCAGACCTCGGTTGCGCCCGCAGCGTGGAGCGCGTCGGCGCAGGCTCCGGCCGTCGACCCGGTGGTCATCACGTCGTCGATCAGGACGAGTCTTGCGCCGTCAATGGAACTCCCCGCCCGTGGTGAGAAGGCATCCCTGACGTTCCGACGCCGGTCGTCGGCAACGAGCCCGACCTGCTGCACCGTGGGCTTAGTCCGGCGCAGCACGTCCAGGGCCGGCGATCCCGTCAGCGTGCCGACCCTGGCCGCAAGCAGCGCCGCCTGATTGTAGCCACGGCGGCGCTCGCGACTGGGATGCAACGGCACCGGAACCAATGCGTCAACGGCGCCGATCCTCCGGACAACCGCAGCGAGATCGTCGCCAAGGTGATCCGCCCGAGCCCGCTCGTCCCGGTACTTGAAATCGAGGATGGCCGACCGGAGCCACCCGGCGAAGGGCGCCACCGCACGGGCGCCGTGGATCGTGGGAGGGGCCACGTCGCACCGGCACGGGCCGACGTCGAGTGGGACGCCGCACCCGTCGCACCAGGGAGGCTGAAACGGGGTCAGCGCTGAGCGGCAGTCGGGGCAGACCCAGGACCCGCGCCGCCCGCACCCGGCGCAGCGACGGGGATAGACGGTCTCTATCGCGACCGAGCGGACAATGTCCAATCCGGATCGGCACGCGCGAGCGGCACGGCGGGATCCGGTGGCGACGATCGGCGGCACGGCGCTGAGCCCCTAACGCGACCGCTTCGCTCCCGTTGGAGCGACGGCGCGCCGATCATACCGCCGGTCTGGCGGGAGCGGAAGCAGGGCATCGGGCGGAGCGTACGGTAGACTTTCCCGCATGGAACGATCCGCAGCGCCGCTCGCCGAGACCACCGAAGCCCTGCTCTTCGGGACCGATCCGCTGCCTAACGTCGTCTCCGTCGAGCCAGCCGGTGCCGATCGGGTGCGTGTCTACCGGCGGTCCGAGGGCGGTATCACCGTCGAGGAGGACCGTTTTCGGCCCTGGCTGCTTGCCACTCGCGCCGAGCCCTGGGCCGCGGTCCGGCCACGTCCGGAGATCTCTGCCCTGAAGGGAGACCTTCCGCTTCGCTTCCTGGTCGAGTTCCCTTCATGGCCGGCATTCGGGGACGCGACGCGGGCCGGACGCGACGCCGGCGAGACGTTCTTCCGGCTACGGTCACCGGTCGAGCAGTACCTGGTGCGGTCCGGCCGGACCCTGTTCAAGGGGATGGTCTTCGAGGGGGTGCGGCGGCTCCAACTCGACATCGAGACGCTTGGCTTCGATCCGATGGCGCCCGGGGCACAGGTCATCCTAGTGGCGCTGCGCTGCTCGGACGGCAAGGAAGAGCTCCTGGCGCTGGAGTCAACTGAGGAGGACCTCCTGCGCCGCCTCAACGAGCGGATCGTGGATCTTGACCCCGACGTTATTGAAGGGCACAACGTCTTCAACTTTGACCTGCCGTATCTGGCAGCGAGGGCGGAGCGGGCAGGAACCCCGCTCGCGTGGGGGCGGGACGGCTCGCCGGTGCGAATCGGCCAGGGTCAGGCCCGGTTCAAGGTCGGGGGCATGACGCTTCCCTTCACCCCGGTCTATATCTATGGTCGGCACATTGTCGATACCTACCAGCAGGTCCAGAGGTACGACACCGCCGGCCGTCTCGGGTCGTACGGCCTGAAGAACGCCGTTCAGGAGCTCGGCCTGACGCGGCCCGACCGCGAGTTCGTCCCAGGCGAGCAGATCCGGGAGCTTTGGCGGAGCGACCGCGATCGGTTGGTACGCTACGCGATGGACGACGTCCGCGACGTCGACGCGCTCTCGCGCCTGGCTACGCCGACCGAGTTCTATCAGAGCCAGATCTTGCCCCGATCGTTCCAGGCCGTGGCCACCGGCGGGCCGGGGGAAAAGATCAACGATCTCATGCTCCGCGCCTATCTGATGCTCGGCCACAGCTTACCGACCGCTGAACCGGCGCGCGAGTACCCTGGCGGGCATGCCGAGTTGCTGGAGGTCGGCGCTTTCGCGCCCGTGGTTAAGTGCGATGTTGAGAGCCTCTACCCATCGATCATGCTCGCCGAGAGGATCACGGCCCGCGGGGACACGCTTGGGGCCTACCTGCCGATGCTGGAGGAGCTAACCCGTCGCCGTCTTGAAGCGAAGGTGATGACGCGCCTTACCCGCGATCCCGGCCGTGAAGCGGAACGCGGCATGTGGGAGGGCCTTCAGGGCAGCTTCAAGGTCCTCATCAATTCCTTCTACGGCTACCTCGGGTATGGCGGAGCCCTTTTCAACGACTATGGCGCGGCAGCTCGCGTCACCGTTGCCGGACAACGGATCGTGAAACAGGTCGTCGAGCGGCTGACCGAGACCGGTGCAACCCCAATCGAGGTTGATACCGACGGCGTCTACTTTGTCCCGCCGGCGACCGTGCGTACGGAGGAAGAGGAATTTGACTACGTCGAGAAGATGGGAATGGGGCTCCCCGACGGCATCCGGCTCGCGCACGACGGCCGATACGCCGGGATGCTCTCGCTGAAACTCAAGACGTACGCGTTGCTCGCGCACGACGGCTCCATGGTTCTACGAGGGAGTTCGCTCCGGAGCCGGCGCATGGAACCCTGCTTCCGCGCGTTCCTCCGGGATTCCGCCGATCGCTTCCTCCGCGACGATCGCGCGGGAGTACGTGAGGCCTACTTCGAACTCGCCGACCGGATCCGAAACCGCACCCTCCTGCCGGCCGATTTCGTCCAACTCACGACGCTGAACGAAGACACCCTGGATAAGCACCCAAAGATTAAGCGCCTCCTCGCCCGCCCCACCAGCGGCCCCGCACCGCGCACCGGGGATCGGCTAGAACTGTACGAGCGGCAGGACGGTGAACT
Source organism: uncultured Thermomicrobiales bacterium (assembly GCA_902806405.1). Lineage (GTDB taxonomy): Bacteria > Chloroflexota > Chloroflexia > Thermomicrobiales > UBA6265 > CADCWL01. The sequence goes on from CADCWL010000197.1 coordinate 61,547, forward strand.
GGCGCTCATAGCCGACTACGCCCGCGACGAGAACGCGGATTACCTCCTCCGTCGACTGCGCGATGTGGCGGAGCGCTTTCGCCCGCTCTTCCCGACGCAGAACGGATTCGACGCGTTCTTCCCGTCGCTCTCCGCCCGAACCGACCTGCTCGCCGCTCGTCAGCAACGAACTTCCGCTCAGCTCGGCCTCTTTGGTTAGCAAACACGAAGAAGGCCTCGCCGAAATCGGCGAGGCCTTCTTCACATATAAATGGTAGCGGGGGAGGGATTCGAACCCCCGACCTTTGGGTTATGAGCCCAACGAGCTGCCGCTGCTCCACCCCGCGACACGCGAAAATTCTACCCGATGCTGCAGTCTAACGCCAATCCTCGCTCGAGGATCGGGGGCACCCGCGACGGCCTCGCCTCCCGTGGAGTCGCCCCCACAGTACTCTCCGGCGCTGCGCTGGGTCACGACCGGGTTCGGGATGGGACCGGGTGGGGCCAGCGCGCTCACGGCCACGGGTGCCCCCGACCCCCCAACAAGGGATCAGTAAGACTGCCCAACGGGACACCAACAGTTCCACGGCACACGCTCAATCCTGTGTCCCGCTTCCTTGCCCGCGCGCCGCACACCATCTTCCACCACAACCCCTCTTGCACCGAGTCACCTGCTCTACCTTGGAACGGGGACCGCCGCCAAAGAACGCTTCGCGTCTCGGATCAGGTCTTGCCGACGCCTTCGCACCAGCGGGAGCAACACTCCCCCGGGCGCGAGCCGCCCCGACCTACCAGATCCTCCGACGGAAATCGCGGCCTCGACGACAGCCGTGTACGGGAGTGCCCGCCCTCGACCATTAGGACGGCTCGGCTCCGGTCGGTCGCCCGCCTTCCACCCGCCGCCTATCGACCCGGTCGTCTGCCGGGGGTCTTACCTGTCGAAACAGTGGGGAAGCTCGTCTTGGGGAGGGATTCCCGCTTAGATGCTTTCAGCGGTTCGCCCGTCCGGACGTGGCTACCCAGCGGTGCCGGTTGCCCGACAACTGGCCCACCAGCGGTCCGTCCAGCCCGGTCCTCTCGTACTAGGGCCAGCGCCCCTCAGCTTCCCAACGCCCGTGGCGGATAGAGACCGAACTGTCTCACGACGTTCTGAACCCAGCTCGCGTACCGCTTTCATGGGCGAACAGCCCAACCCTTGGGACCTTCTCCAGCCCCAGGATGCGACGAGCCGACATCGAGGTGCCAAACCCTGCCGTCGATGTGGACTCTTGGGCAGGATCAGCCTGTTATCCCCGGCGTAGC
>CADCWL010000198.1 GCA_902806405.1 uncultured Thermomicrobiales bacterium
GCACCCGGCGCGGTCCGGGGGCAGGCCGCCGCGGCAAGCCGGGCATGCCCGGCCCGCCGACGCCGGCACCCCGGCGGCCGCCGCGCTGGACCGGCTGGGAGGCCATCCCCTTGGCGGTGACGCGGACCAGCGCCTCGTCCCCCTCGTCCGGACCGGCGTCGGAGAGGATCTCAATGTCGACCTCGGCCTCGCCCCGGCCGAGCTGCTCGAGCGCGAGGCGGACCGCCTCGTCGACCGAGACGGCCTGGATCTCGACGCTGGTCATCCGGCCATGGTTCGGGTCCATCCGCTCTCCTCGGGGGGGCTGGGGACGATGGATCGGGGATCAAAAGGGGTTTCGATGGCCGGGCCGCCGGCGACGGCCACCCCAACCCCCGTTCCCTAGCCCGCGGTCTTGCCGTCGGCGCCGGCGGCCGGACGCGCCTTGCGGGGCACGATCACCGCGCGGGAGCCGCCGTCGGCGCGGGCGGCCTGGCCCCCACCGTTGGTGGATTGGGCGCGCCCGGCGCTCTTCGCCCGCTGGCCGGCTGACCCGCGCCCGCCGCGACGGGCGGTGGCGCGCGTCAGGGGTTGTGCCGAGCCGGCCGTGGCGGCCGCCGCCGGCCCGCTGACGACGGTCTTGGTCTCGGCGTCGGCGCGGGCCTGCGTCCCGCCGGCGGCGTCGCGGCGGGCCTCGGCCTGCCGCTGCGCCTCCTCCATCCGCTTCTGGAACCAGCCCATCGCGCCGCCGGCCTGGACCGCGGCGCCGTCCGCGCCGCTCACGACGACGACGTCGGCGGGGTCGCGCGGCGGGCGGTAGCCGAGGCGGCGGTGCTCCGGCAGCTCCGGCAGGCGGGGGAACCAGTCCCGCATGCTACCCCAGCCGGTGATGATCCACTGCTGGACCACGCTGTAGACGCTCTGCGTCGCCCAGTAGAGGACCGCACCGGAGGCGAAGCCCCAGCCGAAGGCGATCACCGTCAGCGGCATGATGTTCATCATCGTGTTCATCATCGCCTGCTGCGGGTCGGTGATCTTGGCCTGCTTGTAGGGGCGCATCATCCGCGTCTGAACAAACTGGAAGCCGGCGGCCAGGAACGGCAGCAGCTTGATCGGGTCGGAATCGGCCAGGCTGTTGAGCCAGAGAAAGCCGCCGTCCCAGACCCCCTCTTCGCTTTGCGAAAGCCCGATGATGGCGTTGTAGAGCCCGAGGAAGATCGGGATCTGGAGGATCATCGGCAGGCAGCCGGACATCGGGTTGACGCGGTGGGCGCTGTAGAGCGACATCGTCTCCTGGGAGAGGCGCTGGCGGTCCTTGCCGTGCTTCTTCTGCAGCTCCTTGATCTTCGGCGCCAGCTCCTGCATCGCCTTCGACGACTGGATGGAGCGGACCGTCAGCGGCAGCAGGACCGTCTTGATCAGGATGGTGAAGACGATGATCGCCAGACCGCCGCTGTTGAAGACGTTGGCGAGGCCGTTCAGCGACCACTTCAAGAAGTCGACGTACTGGTCCCAGATCGGGATCGAGACGGCGGGGACGACGGCCGGGTCGGCGAGGACCGAGCCGAGCGTCGCGAAGAGCGGACCGAGCACCTAGAAGGGCCTCCTCCCGCCCGCGGCGGGACCGGATGCGTGTCGGATGAAGCGCCGCGGGGCGGGCGGCGGAAGCGTGCACGGGTGCGGTCGACGACCCCGCGACGGCGGAACGACGCCGCGCCCGCGACCGCGTCCGGAGGACGGATCGGGCGGCGGCGGAACCCGCCTTGCCGCCTAGCGGACGGGGTCGTACCCCCCCCGGCCGAACGGGTTGCAGCGCAGGATGCGCCAGACCGCGAGCCGACCGCCGCGGATGATACCGTACTTGGCGATCGCCTCGTACCCGTAGACGGAGCAGCTGGGCACGAAGCGGCAGCTCGGCGGCAGCGCCGGCGAGACGAAACGCTGGTAGCCGCGGATCAGGCGGAGGGCGAACTGGGTCACGGGGGGCTCCGAGCGGTGTGCTATGGGCGGTCGGGGGCGGTGGGACGGTCGACCGGGACGGCGGCCGGGCGGAGGAGGGCGGCGCGGCGGAGGATGCGCTCCAGGGGGGCGCGGGCCGCGTCGTAGCCGGGCATCTCGGCGACCGTGCCGCGGACGACGACGACCACGTCGTGGCCGGGCGCCAGCGTCGGGTGGAGGTGGCGCAGCGCCTCCCGCACCAACCGCTTCAGCCGGTTGCGCTGGACCGAGCCGCCCACCTTCTTGCCGGCGACGACGGTGTAGCGGTTCGCCGGCGGCTCCGTCCCGTTCGCCAGGACGCGCGCCACCAGCGGCCCGTCCGCGAAGGCGCGGCCCCGGCCGCGCGCCCGCCGCACCTCCCACTCGCGCCGCAGCCGTATCCCGCGCTCCACCCGTCGCCACCCTCGCGCCGCCGACCGTCGACACCGCCGCCGGCGCCGCGGGGGAGCGCGCCGCGGCTCCCCCTGGTCCGTTCGCGGGTTGCCCCCGAAGTATAGGCACCGCGGGCTGGGCGACGCCTATCCTTGGCGCCGTGCACCGCACGAACTCCACCAGCGCGACCGGGGCGGCGCCGTGACCACGTCGGGCGGAGGCGACGTCGCGGCGGACGACGTCGCCCAACGACGGAGGGGGAGCAACGCCCAGGTGGCAGCCAACGCGGCAGCAGCCGGCGCCAAGGCGTCGCTCGATCGGGCGGTCCTGCGCCGGATGCTGGGCCTCGCCCGCCCGTACTGGCGGCTCCTCGCGGTCGGGGCCGTCTGCCTGGTGGCGGCGTCCGGGCTCGGCCTGGTGCTGCCGACGCTGGCCGGCGACCTGATCGACGGGGTCGGCGGCGGGGACGGGCCGGAACTGCGGCGGATCGGCGGCGTGCTGGTCGTCGTCTTCATCGCCCAGGCCGCGTTCGGCATCGCCCAGGGGTACCTCCTGACCTACGCCGGGGAGCGGCTGGTGGCCGACCTGCGCCGGGGGCTCTACCGGCACCTGCAGGGGCTCTCGCTCGGCTTCTTCGACGGCCGCCGGGTGGGGGACCTGGTCTCCCGCCTGACGAACGACGCGACGACGATCCGGGGCGCGCTGACGACGAACCTGCTGCGCTTTCTGGAGCAGACGATCACCCTGGTCGGGGCGATCGCGCTGGTGCTGGCGATCAATTGGCGGCTGGTCGCGGTCGTGCTGGTGGTGGTGCCGCCGCTGGTCGGGGTCGGCGTCCTCTTCGGCAACCGGCTCCAGAAGTTGACGACCCGGGAGCAGGAGGCGCTCGGGGAGGCGACGACGGTGCTGGAGGAGACCCTGAGCGGGGTCCGCTCGGTCAAGGCCTTCGCTCGGGAGGGGTACGAGATCGGCCGCTACGAGGGGAGCGTCGGCCGCGGTTTCGGGTTCGCCCTGGAACGGGCGCGGCTGAACGCCGCCTTCGGGCCGACGGTGACGGGGCTCGGCTATCTGTCACTGACCGGGGTGCTCGTCTTCGGCGCGCGCGAGGTGGCCAACGACCGCCTCTCCGCCGGCGAGCTCGTCTCGTCGCTCCTCTACCTTGTGCTGGCGGTTGGGTCGCTCGGCGGCCTCACCGGCGGCTACGCACAGCTGCGGCAGGCGAGCGGGGCGGCCGTCCGCCTCTTCGAGCTGCTCGACACCGCGCCGGAGGTGGCCGATGCGCCGGACGCTCGCCCGCTGCCGACGGCGGTCCGGGGGGACATCGCCTTCGAAGGGGTCGGATTCCGCTACGGGCGGGAGGCGGAGGCGCCGTGGGTGTTCGACGGGTTCTCGCTGGCGATCGCGCCGGGGGAGACGGTCGCCCTGGTCGGGCCGAGCGGGGCGGGCAAGACGACGCTCGTCAACCTGCTCCTCCGCTTCTACGACCCCGAGCACGGGCGGGTGCTGCTCGATGGCCACGACCTGCGGCGGCTGACCGCGCGCTCCTTGCGGGAGGCGATCGGCGTCGTCCCCCAGGAGCCGATCCTCTTCGGCGGCACCATCGCCGAGAACATCGCCTACGGCCGCCTCGGGGCAACGCCCCTGGAGATCGAGGCGGCGGCCCGCGCCGCCAACGCCCACGCCTTCGTCGCGGAACTGCCGGCGGGCTACGACACGGCGGTCGGCGAGCGGGGGGTGAAGCTCTCCGGTGGCCAACGGCAGCGGATCGCAATCGCCCGCGCCGTGCTCAAGGATCCGGCGGTCCTCCTGCTCGACGAGGCGACCTCGTCGCTCGACAACGCCTCGGAGGCGGCGATCCAGGCGGCACTGGCGGGGCTGATGGCGAACCGAACCACCCTCGTCATCGCCCACCGTCTCTCGACGGTGGAGCGCGCCGACCGGATCGTCGTTCTCGACCGCGGGACGATCGTTGAGCAGGGCCGGCACGCCGAGCTGCTCGCCCGGGGCGGTCTCTACTACCGGCTGGCGACGCGGGATTTTGCGGAGCTATGAGCTGTTTGGCCCGAAGCGTGGCCTCGCCGGTCTCCGCCGCGACCGTGTCCGGTAGATCGGTTCGGGGCGACACAAGGCTCTTCGCCGGTCGCTCCTGGCTCGGAGCCCACCGGCTACTTGTTCTGCGTGAACTTCCCCTCGTCGGAGACGGTCAGGGCGTGGCGGCCCTTCTTGCGGCGGGAGGCGAGGACGGCGCGGCCGGCGCGGGTCGCCATCCGCTTCATGAAGCCGTGCTCCTTGATCCGCTTGATGCGGTGCGGTTGGTAGGTTCGCTTCGGCACGGCCGTTTTTCTCCCGTCCTGGCGGCCGGAGGAGCAGGTCTCCGCCCTCCCGCCGCATCATCAACGTCGCATGGCCCACACCCGGTACCGATGGGCGTTCGCGGCTCAACCAACAAAGTATAGGGGCCCGGCCGGGCCGTGGCAAACGCGTCGTGCGGCCGCGGTTCGGGGAGCTCGGGGCCGCCCCAACCGACGCGCCTCCGCTCGACCAGGCCATCAACGCGATTGGATCCGTTGACAGCGTCCCACGGGTTCGCTACGATTGGCCCAATCAGGGGGAGTAACCACCGTCCCGCCGACAAAGGGACGGGCCCCGCGGCCGACACTCCGCGCACCCGGCGCCGGCCACGGGAGCGAGACCCGTCTTGCCCGGTCAGACCCTGGCTCATCCGTTTCGGATGCGGCCGGGGTTTTTGCGTTCCCCGGGCCGCGGCGCAAGGAGTGCCCCCGTGCTCGACACCCTCCTCGACCTCTTCGACCGCCGCCGCAAAGGCGGCACCACCGACCGCGACCGCGGTTCGGGTGGTCTCCTCGGCCGCCTCGGCGGCCTCGTCGACGGCGACCACGACGACCGGCGGCACCGCCGCGGCGACCGGTGGCGCCACGACGACGACGACGATGACGACGACGACCGCGGACGCCGCCGCTCCGGTCGCCGCGACGACGGCTTCGACTTCGGCTAACCCGAGCGCCGCCATCGGGACGGCCCGCCGAAGCGGGCCGTCCCCTTCCCCCTCCCCGCTCCGCCCCCTCAGGGGCCCGTGACGAAAGGACCCGATGCTCGTCGACCTGCTGCCCTGGATCGGTTTCCTCGCCTTCGTCGGCGCCATGCTCGCGCTCGACCTCGGCGTTTTCCACCGCGAGGCGCACGAGGTGAGCCGCCGCGAGGCGCTTACCTGGAGCACCGTCTGGATCGGCCTGGCGTTGGTCTTCAACGCCGGGGTCTTCTATTTCCAGGGCCGGACGGCCGGGATCGAGTGGTTCACGGGGTACGTGGTCGAGAAGTCGCTCGCGGTCGACAACGTCTTCGTCTTCCTGCTGATCTTCGGCGCCTTCGCCGTGCCCGCCAAGTACCAGCACCGGGTCCTCTTCTGGGGGATCGTCGGCGCCCTGATCATGCGGGCGATCCTGATCGCCTTCGCCGGGGTGCTGCTGGGCACGTTCCACTGGACCATCTACGTCTTCGGCGCCTTCCTGATCTTCACCGGGTTCCGCTTCCTGCGGGGTGGTCACGAGACGCCGGCGCTCGACGACAACCGGCTGGTCCGCCTCGCCAAGCGGTTCTACCCGGTGACGGAGGGGTACGAGGGGCCGCGCTTCTTCGTCAAGCGCAACGGCGTCCGTTTCGTGACGCCGCTCTTCCTGGTCCTGATCCTGGTCGAGACGACCGACCTGGTCTTCGCGGTCGACTCGATCCCGGCGATCTACGCGATCACCGACGACCCGTTCATCGTCTTCACCTCCAACATCATGGCGATCCTCGGCCTGCGGGCGCTCTACTTCGTGCTGGCCGGCTACCTGGCCGGGCTGCGCTACCTGAAGCAGGGCCTGGCCGGGGTCCTCGTCTTCGTCGGCGCCAAGATGCTGCTGATCGACGTCTACAAGATGCCGCCGCTGGTGAGCCTGGGGGTCATCATCTCGATCCTAACCGTCGCCTTCATCGCCTCCGCCCTCGCCCGCCGCGGCGACGAGGGGGGCGCGCCGCACGGCCCGACCGCGGTCGCGCCCGCCAACGACGTCGCGTAGGGCGCGGCGCCCCCGGGAACGACGTGGCCTAGCGCCGCGCGCCATCGGCCGGGGGCGCATCGCCGTTTTCTGCCAGCTCTGTCGCCAGGGCGATTGCCTGGCATAGGGCATCGTCGATCCGGTTCCGCTGCCGGAGGAGCTGGGTGTGGAGGAATCGGTGGTCGTCGCTTGACGGGTCGAGCGTTGCCAACTCCCGGACCGGGGCGAGGCCGGGCAGGACGGGAAGCTGCAGGGCGGGGTCGACCTCGTACGGACCGGCGATCGTGAAGAGTGCCGGGTTGACGATGCGCGAGAGGCGGCGCAGGCCGGCGTTGAGGGGGGCAACGTCCGGAGCACCGTCGGCGACGCCCCGCGTCGCGTGGCGGAGGCGGGTGGCGGCCGCGCGGAACGCCAGGGCGAGGTCGCGGATGGAGGCGAGATCGAGGTGCTCGCCGCCGGCGCGCCGGTACTCCTCAATGTGGGAGAGGAAGTCGTCGGCGACGGGGACGAAGTCGTACGGGTGGAGGCGGGGCCGGCAGAGCCGGGTCGTCATCGTGAGGTAGATCCGGGTGTCGTCGGCCAGGATCGCCGGGTCGGCCTTGTCGAGGGTGTCGGCGGGGGAGTGCCACCACCAGCCGCCGCCGCAGCCGCCAACGGCCTTGCGATCCGGGTGGTCGAGCGGGAGCATGCGGAAGGCTCCGAGCGACGGCAGGCCGACGCCGAGGAACGACTGGTCGGCGGCCTTGAGGGGTCGCCGGATGTTCGGTTGCTGCCCGCTCAGCTCCTCGACCACGGCCCGGGTGACGTGCTCGACCTCGCCGCAGTTGTAGCGGCAGTCCCAGACGGCGGTGTCGCGGACCCCGGGCGAGTCGATGTTGAGGTAGCCGAGGCAGCGCTCCCGCAGCTCTGCGAAGCGGGTGTCGGCGTACCAGGTCGAGCCGGCGTAGCGGCCAGTGGAGTGGCCGGGCCACCAGGCGAAGCGGACGCCGTGCCGCAGCTCGGCGCGGTGCAGACCGAGCAGGCGCGCCATCTCGAGCAGGGCGGCGTCGCCGGTCGCGTTGTCGGTGATCCCCTCGTACCAGGAGTCGATGTGGGCGCCGACGAGGAGGAAGGCCCCGTCGTCGCCGGCGGGGACGTCGGCGACGACGAGCGGCATCCGCGCCCAGCCGGTCCGGACCTCGGCGGTGAGGCGGGCGCGGAGCGTCCCCTCGGTGCACGCGTGCCGGAGGCGCGCGCCGTCGGCGTGGGTGACGCCGAGGGCCGGGATGCGCGGGACGCGCGCCGCCGACTCCTGCGTCGGGGTGCCCCAGACGCTCGTCGCGATCATCTCGTGGACGACCGGCTCGTCCGATGGCCAGACGTGGACGTGGGCGATCGCGCCGCGCTCCTGGGCGCGTCGGATGCCATCCGGTCCGCCGTCGGCGGTCAGGACGACCTTGCCGCGCGGGTCGACCGCCGCGTAGTCGGCGGCGATCGCGCGATGGCCGAAGATCATCTCCCCCTTGGCCGGCGCGGCGGAGGGGACGAAGACCATCTCCGCCTCGATCCCCGCCGGGGGCGTGGCGGCGCCGAAGGAGCGGGTGCGGGCGGTGACCTCCGCGCCGGCGCCGTCGGCACCGGTGATCCGGAGCGTTGCCTCCCCGGGCCACGAGAGGTAGCCGTCGACCTCCAAGATTTCCGCCGCCAACCCGTATTCGGCCAGCCGGTCGGCGACGTAGTGCGCGGCGCGCCGCTCGTCGTCGCCGCCGCTGTCGCGGAAGAGGGTGGCGAAGCGTTCCAGGTGCTCCCGGAGCCGATCCGCCGAGACCCCCTCCCGGAGCGTCGCCTCGAGGTTCAGATCCGGATCCGGAGCGGTCGGTTCCGTGGACGCCATCGTCTCCCCATCCCCGTCGGTGGCCCGCCCCCATGACGGCGCGTCGGCCCGCGCCATGCCCCGCGCCGACGCTCAGGGCGTCGCCGCCTCAACCACCTCGCGCGCCTGCTCCAAGGTCCAGACCAGGCGGTTCTGGCCGCGGGTGAGGTGGGTGAGGAGGACGCCGCGGCGGGCCGCATCGGCGGCGTCGGGCATCGCCAGCGCCGGCGCCAGGTCGGGGAGGGGCGGCACGTTCAAGGCCGGGTCGTGGCGGAACGCCTCGGCCCGGCTGTAGTTGACCGGGATCAGGAGGCGGCCGAGGCGCCGCTGGGCGACGTTGAAGCGGCGGGCGGCCGGGTCGGCGGCGTCGGTCACGGTCGGCGCCGCGGCGTAGAAGCGCTCGAGCGCCGTCTCCAGGCCGGCGAGTGCCTCCCGCGCCGGGCCGAAGTCGAACCGTTCCCCGGCCGCGGCCGCGTAGCGGTCGAGGGTGGCCCGGAACTCGGCGGCGGTCCGCGTCCAGTCGAACGGGGCGAGCGGCGCGTTTAGCGTCCGCAGCACGGAGGCGGCGTACATCCGCATGTCGCGCAGCAGGAACTCCCGGTCGGCGATCTCCAGGGTGTCGCCCTCGGTGTGCCACTGGATGTTGGCGCCGCAGCCGCCGACCGCGTAGTACCCCTTCTCCTCGCGGTCCGCCTCGGACATCGTTGAACTGAGCATGTAGAACGAGGAGAGGCCGATCCCGTTGAAGGAGTAGTCGCCGGCGCGCGGCGGCCGCTCCGGATCGGGAACGATGCCGGTGGTGGCGCGGACGACGGCGTCGACGAACGGCTCCGTCTCGCTCATCGCCGTCAGGTTGTTGTAGGTGGTGGTCCAGCGGCAGCCGGGGGAATCGCAGTTGACCTGGGCGACGCAATTCCGCGCCAACTCGATCGCGAAGGCGTCGGCGTACCAGGTCGAGCCGGCGTAGCGGCCGTGGGAGTGGCCGCTCCACCAGGCGACCCGGAGCGAGCGGGCGAGCCGGTCCCGGTGCCGGCCGAAGACGCGCGCCAGCTCGAGCATGGTGGCGTCGCCGGTCGCGTTGTCGCCGATCCCGACGTGCCAGGAGTCAAGGTGGCCATGGAGCAGGACGAACTCCTCGGGGGCCTGGCTGCCCGGGATCTCGGCGACCAGGACCGGGATCGTCCGCCAGCCGGTGTCGAGGCTGGTCGAGAGGGCGACCTGGCCTCCCCGCCCGGCGGCGGCGATCAGCTCCTGACCGGTCGCGTGGTTGACGGCGATCACCGGGATCGTCGGTTGGCGGCCCATCGAGTCGAGATCGGGGGTGCCCCAGATCGTGGTGCAGATCCCCTCGTGGATCGCCTCGCCGGGGTTGATAAAGACGCCGGCGAGCGCGCCGGCCGCCATCACGTCGGCGACCTTGCCCGGCGAGGCCATCCCCTCCGAGAGGACGATCTTGCCGGCGACGTCGACGGCGCCGAGGTCGACGCCGGTCGAGAAGACGTCGTAGGCGTTCGAGCCGCCACCGCCCGGCACGTAGACCAGGTCGCCGACCAGCTCCTCGCCGTCGGTCGAGACCGACATCGCCGGGGTCTTGGCGCGGAACGTGGCGCCGCCTCCGGCCAGGTCGCCGACGAGGCGGACGCTCGCCGCGAGCGGGATCGAGATGAAGCACTCCGGCTCGTGGAGGGTGTGGGGGACGTCGGCGGCGGAGAGCTCCGCCATGACCCGCTCGACCGCCTGGCGCTCCTCCCGAGATCCGGAGAGTCGGGTCAGCGTCGCGAACTCCTCGACCAGTCGCCAGGGCACGTCGAGCGAGACGCTCTCCAGCAGCTCGGTCTCCAGGGTCGAGTCGGTCCAGCCGGCGAGCGCGGAACGACGGTCCATCGTGGCGGTCCCTTTCCCGAGGAGCGACGCTCCCCGCTCTCCTCTAGCCGGCGACGACGCGGGCGCGTCCGTCGCCGATCTCCAACGCGGTACCGAAGGGCTGCGAGAGGCGCGCGACGAGGTCGAGCACGTGGCCGGCGGTCTCTCCCGTGGCGAGGTGGGGGAAGCCAACCTCGTCGAGCAGGAGCGGCACGATCTCAAGCGACGGCCGGGGGCCGAAGCTGGCCCTGGCGATGATCGACTCCGGCTCCATGAAGGGGCGCGGGCCCTCGAACAGGAAGTTGCCGAGGCTGTAGAGGATCGGCTTGTCGCGGTAGAGCTCGATCGGGTGGAGCGAATGGGAGTGGTGGCCGCAGACGAGGTCGGCCCCGGCCTCGATCAAGGCGTGGGCGAGCGGCCGCTGGTACTCGGCGAGGGGTCCCTGCGCGGGGGAGAGCCAATAGGACGGGACACCCCAGTGGATGGCGACGACGACCGCGTCGGCCTCGGCCCTGAGGGCCGCGATCCGGGCGCAGACGCGGTCCCGGTCGGCGGCGACGGCCCAGGAGCGGACGGTCGGCATCGTCCCCGGCTGCTCGACGAGCAGGTTGGCGTCCACCTCGAACGAGAAGCCGACCCGGAGCGGGGCGATACCGGGCTTGCCCGGGCCGGCGTCCGACTCCATCGGCAGGGTGCAGGCGACGCTGAGGAGCGCGACGCGGCGACCGCCGTGGACGAGCCAGGCCGGGCCGTCGGCCGCCGTGAGGTCGGCCCCGGCGCCGCAATGGAGGAGGTTGGCCTGGTCGCAGACGGCCAGGGTGTCGAGCATCGCCGGCGGCCCGTAATCCATCAGGTGGTTGTTGGCGAGGGTGACGGCGTCGATCCCCATCCCCCGCACGTCGGCGGCGATGACTGGGTCGGAGCGGAGGTTGGAGTGCTTCGGCACCCGGTATCCCCCCGTCGAGAGGGGCATCTCCAGGTTGGCGACGACAGCGTCTGCCCGCCGCAGCTCGGTGATGGCGGCGCGGAAGGCGGTGTGCCCCGCCGCCGGCTGCCGCGCGAACGGCGTCTCGATCATGACGTCGCCGACCAGGCTCAGGGTGACCGTGCCGCCGTCCTCCATCCCGTGGGGTCTCTTCTCCCGCGCCATCGGCTACAGGTTTCCTTCGCGGTACTGGGGGTCGAGGGCGTCGCGCAGCGCGTCGCCGAGGAAGTTGTAGGCGAGGACGGCGAGGAGGATCAGGACGCCCGGGTAGATTGGGAGGAGGGGGTTCTCCCAGAGGTACGCCTGGGAGTTGCTGAGCATGTTCCCCCAGCTCGCCTGGGGCGGCTGGATGCCGAGGCCGAGGTAGCTCAGGGCCGACTCGAGCAGGATCGCGTTGGCGACCCCGAGGGTGGCGGCGACGATGATCGAGGGGACGGTGTGGGGGACGATGTGGCGGAGCAAGATCTGCCCCTCCGAGGCGCCGAGGGTGCGCGCCGCGAGGACGAAGTCGAGGTGGCGGAGGCGGAGCACCTCGCTCCGGACGATGCGGGCGACGACCATCCAGCTCGTGACGCCGATCACGATCACGATGTTGCGGAAGGAGGAGCCAAAAACGGCGACGACGATCAGGACCAGGAAGAAGTAGGGGATCGCCATCATCCCGTCGGTGAAGCGCATCAGGACGCTGTCGACGGCCCGCCCGAGGAAGCCGCTGGCGCTGCCGACGAGGGAGCCGAGCGCGATCGAGATCACCATCGCGATCACGCCGACGCTCATCGAGGCGCGGGAGCCAACGATCAAGCGGGAGAGGACGTCACGCCCGCTCTCGTCGGTGCCGAGCAGGTGTTCGCCCGACGGCCGGGTGTGGGTGTAGAGGATGTCGACCTCGTTGGGGTCGTAGGGCGCGATCAGCGGCGCCAGCAGGGCGACGATGGCCATGCCGAGGAGAAAGATCGCGGAGGCGAACGCGATCCGGTTCGAGGAGAAGCGCCGCCAGGCGATCCCCCGCCAGGAGCGCGGCGCCCGCGGGGCGACGACCGGCGTGTTGCCCAGGGTCTGCGCGACCGCCATCTCGCCCCTCCCTACGACAGCCGTACGCGCGGGTCGACGAAGCCGTAGACGACGTCGGTCAGCAGGCTGCTGGCGATGACGACGACGGCGACGGTCAAGGTCGTTCCCATCACGACCGGGTAGTCGCGGGTCGTCGCGGCCTCGACCGCGAGCCGCCCCATCCCCGGCCAGGAGAAGACCGTCTCGGTGATCGCGGCACCGCTGACCGCGCGCGGCAGGAGGACGCCGATGACGGTGACGACCGGGATCAGGGCGGCGCGGAGGGCGTGCCCGAAGACGACGCTCCGCCGGGCCAGTCCCTTCGCGTGGGCGGTGCGGACGTAGTCCTCACCGAGGACCGTGATCATGCCGGAGCGGGTGTAGCGTGTCAGCTCGGCCAGGTTGGCGGTGGCGAGGACGATCGTCGGCAGCGCCAGGTGCTTGAGCCGGTCGACGAGCGGGAACTCCTGGCCGAGGGTGCTCATGCCGCCGGCAGGGAGCCAGCGGAGCTGGCTGGAGAAGAGGATGATCAGGATGATGCCGAGCCAGAAGACCGGGATCGAGATGCCGAAAAAGCTGACGCCGGCGACGAACCGGTCGAACCGCGAGTTGCGTCGGGTCGCGCTGAGGACGCCGAGCGGGATCGCGACGACGATCGAGAGGGCGAGGGCGAGGCCGGTCAGGGCCAACGTGTTCGGAAGCCGATCCCGGATCAGGCCGCCAACCGGCTCGACCGTGCTGTAGCTGGCCCCGAGGTTGCCGCGGAAGAGGTTGCCGAGCCAGCGGCCGTACTGGAGCGGGAGCGGGTCGTTCAGGCCGAGCTGCTCCCGCATCTGCTCGATGTCCTGCCGGCTCAACTCCGGGTTGGCGAGCAGCGAGGGACCGCCGGGCGCCGAGCGGATCAGGGCGAAGGTGGTGACGCTGACGATCAGCAGGAGCACGACGGACTCCAGCAGCCGTCGTGCCAGGTAGCTGCCCACGGCTGCTCCTCCCACCCGGCGATGCGGGCACCGCGGCGGTCGCCCCCGGCTTGCCGGGTTGGCGCGGCCGACCGGTGGGTCGGCCGCGCGTCGGCGTCGCCGGTTACTGGACCGAGACCTTCTCCATCCAGGTCAGGGCGTCGCGGTACCCCATCGCCGGCAGGTCGCGGGTGCGGGTGCTGATCGCCTGGATCTCCTGCGGGTAGTAGAGGTAGACGACCGGCACCTCCTCGGCCAGCTTCGCCTGGAGCTGGTGGAAGAGCTCGATCCGCTGGGCCTCGTCCGGCTGGCTGCGCGAGCGGACGATCAGGTCGTCCACCTCGGGGTTTTTGTAGCCCCACCAGTTCGAGGAGGACTCGCTGAAGTAGTGGTCGTACTGGTCGGGAGCCGGCGGCGTGATCCACCACTGCATCAGCAGGTCGTACTGGAGGTCGTGGTACTGGTCGAGGTGGACCGTCCAGTCGGCGAGCTCGAGCTCGACCTCGAAGCCGAGGTCCCCGTAGGCCTGCTGGGCATAGGTGATGACCTGCTCCATCACCGGGAAGCCCTTCGGCCCGTTGAAGCGGATCGTGAACCGCTCGCCGGCACCGTTGACCAGGACGCCGTCCTCCCCCTTGTTCCAGCCGGCCTCGGTCAGGAGGGCCACGGCCCGCTCCGGGTCATAGTCGTAGGTGGCGACGTTCGGGTTGTGGTAGGGGCCGAGGAGCGGGTTGATCGGACCGGTCGCGACCGCTCCGTTCCCCTTCAGGACGCGCTCGACAAGCGCCTGGCGGTCGATCGCGTGGACGAGCGCCTGCCGCACCCGGACGTCGGCGAACTTCGGGTTGCTGTGGTTGATCGCGAAGAAGTAGTAGTTGACCTGGGGCGCCATCCGGACTTCGACCGTCTCGACCCCCTCAAGCGCGTCGATCTGCGGCGGCTCGATCACCGTGAAGTCGAGCTCGCCCGACCGGACCTGCGCCACGCGCGCGTTTCCGTCCGGAATCACCTTGAAGATGATTCCGTCGAGGAGGGGGGCGCCCTCGAAGTAGTCGGGGTTCTTCTCGACCGCGAGGTAACTCCCCTGCGAGAACTCCTTGAAGCGGAAGGGGCCGGTCCCGACCGGGCGCTGAAGAAACGCCGTCGGCTGGTTGAGGTCCTGGCCTTCGAGCAGGTGGCGGGGGCATATCGGCTTGTTGTAGCCGAGCATCACCGGCAGCAGCGCGTAGGGGTAGTGCATCACGAAGCGGACGGTCAGGTCGTCGACCACTTCGGTGCTCTTGATCGAGCTGACGACGCCGCGGCCGGCGGCGTTGACGTTCGGGTCGAGGACGGCGTCCATCGTGAACTTGACGTCGGCGGCGGTGACCGGGGCGCCGTCGTGCCAGGTGACGCCCGGCTTGAGCTTGAAGGTGTACTCCGTCAGCTCCGGGTTCGCCTGCCACGACTCGGCAAGGTCGGGGACGACCTCGATCTCCTCGCCGTTCATCTGGTACTGGACCAGCGAATTAAAGATCGTCTTGTTGACGAGGATGTCGGCCAGGGCGCCCGGCGCCGTGATCGGGTAGGCGGTCGGGTTCGCCGTGATCGCCATCGTCCAGGTGCCGCCCGGCTGCGGCGCGCCGGCGTCCTGAC
Organism: uncultured Thermomicrobiales bacterium; assembly: GCA_902806405.1. Classification (GTDB taxonomy): domain Bacteria; phylum Chloroflexota; class Chloroflexia; order Thermomicrobiales; family UBA6265; genus CADCWL01. The sequence goes on from CADCWL010000198.1 coordinate 14,752, forward strand.
CGGCGAGGGCGCGGCGGGGCGTGAAACCGGCGCCGGCGCCAAGGGCAACGCTGCCCATCGCCGCAAGTTGGAGCAGCGAGCGGCGGGAGACGGGTGCCCCGTCGTGTCGCAGCGCGTCGACCAGCCGCGTGACGTCCATCGGGCTTCCTCCTCGTATCGACCGGGACGCCGGACGCTCCGACGCCCCGTACACGGGACCGCTAGGGGTGCGGCGGGGAACCGCCGTCGGGATCGGTGCCGGCCAATTGGGCGGAGATGCGACGGGCGGCGGCTAGCACCGCGTCGGTGTTGCGTTGGCGATCGTCCGGCCCGCTCCGGATCGTCGGGGCGGCGACGCTGACGCCGGCGATGACAGCGCCGGCTCCGTCGCGGACCGGCGCCGCGATCGAGCAGATTCCCTTGTCGATCTCCTCGTTGCTGACCGCGTAGCCGCGCGCGCCAATCCGGTCCAACTCGGCGAGCAGCGGCGCCGGGTCGGTGATCGTCTTCGCCGTGAAGGCGGGGAACGGGGCGCAGTCCCGGAGGTACGCCGCGATCGTCGGCCGCGGCGAGAACGCCAGGAGCAGCTTGGGGCTGGCGCCGGCGTGGAGGGCGAAGCGGGCGCCGACGCTGGCGGTGATGCGGAGCCGCTGCCGGCTGTCCCGCGTGTCGACGCAGATTGCCGACCGGTCGTCGAGGCGGGTGATCAGGTTGACGGTCTCTCCCGTCTCCGCAGCAACGGCGTCGAGCACCGGCGCCGCGGCGTGGACGAGGCCCGTGCCGTGGACGGCGAACGCCGCCAGGTCGACGATCCGGGAGCCGAGCCGGTAGGTCTTTGTTGCACCATCCTGTACCACGAAACCCGCCGGCTCCAGTGTTCGCAGCATGCGGAAGGCTTGGTTTTTTGTCAGCCCGGTTGCGTCGGTGAGCTCGGTCAGACCGAAGCGATGCGGCGGACGCAGGAAGGCGCAGAGGATCTCGGCGGCGTGGGAAACACTGTCAATCCGGTACTTGGTCGCGTCCGTCGCCATCCACGCACCCTGCCTCGTTGGTCGGTTATGGTACTCATAATCTCGTTTTTTGTAGGAGTTTGATCGTAGGGACTCCGTGTGGGCGTGTCAAGCAGTGTGTGGGCTTGGTTCTTGTGCAATCCGTCGGACGCGAACGTGAACGGTTCGGCTCCTGCCAGGGATAGGAGTCGCCGTCCCCGGCGCGGGAGGGTTGGCGGCGGCCATGACGGACGTGGGGGCACGTTTGGCCGACCCGTCGCCAAGCTTCGGGCCGCGGCAGTGTGGTCCCGTCCCTCGCCACGTTCGGCGCGGCGAGCACCGCGTCGACCCGGTTGCCGTCCATGTCGACCCCCCCGAAGCGGTGGCCGGCCCAGTCGGTGGCGTCGCCGGGGGCGGGGATGCGGCCGATACGGCCATCGCGAAGCCGCCGAGCGTCTCGTCCTCCCCCTCGTCCTCGCCCGGCAGGGCGTCGATCGCCAGCAGCGCGCAGACCTCGTCCGGCGGCAGACCGCCGTCGAGCAGCCACGAGCCGTCGTCCCACCGAAGCGCCCGGTCCGATCCGTCCCCGCCCGCCGCCACCCCGCCGGAGACCGCCTCCGGCACGTTGTTGAGCGTCAGCAAGCCCTCCCACCCGCGCCGTACTCGTCGGCGACCGGGGTGAGGTGGACGCCCTTCTGCCGACAACGCTCCATCGCATCCAGAACCGGCGCGACCTCCGGCACGACGAGGGGGTTGGTCATCGCCTCCCGTGGATCGGTCGATCTCCCGGTGAGCGCCCGGCGAGCGCCAAGTGCCAGAGCGCCTTGACGGGGACGACGCCGAGCACGCGGTCGAGCGACCCGTCGCAGACCGGGAAGACGTTGTGCGCGGCCGAGGCCATCCGCCGCCGGTTCTCGGTGGGCGGCTGGGCGAGGTCGTGGCAGACGATCCGGTGGCGGGGGGTCATCAACTCCCCGGCGCGGCGGTCGCCGCGGTCGCAGACGCCCTGGACCATCGCCTACTCCGACTCGGCGGCGACGCCGGCGCGGGTTCCCTCTTGGAGCAGGTGCTCGACCTCCTCCTCGGGGATCGATGGCTCCGTGGAGGGACGGACGCGCAGCAAGCGGGGCATGAGGTCGCGGGAGAGGGCGAGCAACGTCATGATCGGCCCCGCGACCCGCGCCAGAACCTCCATCGGCCTGGCAATCCGCGACGCGATCTCCGCCGGGCCCTGAAGGGCGAGGCGCCTCGGCACCAACCCGCCGACGAGGAGGGAGAGGGAGGTGATGAGCGCACCGGCGTACGGACCGATGCCGGCAAGCCGGCCGACGCCCCCGCCAGCGGCGCGTTCGGCGGCGCGCCGCCGAACGCGCCAGCCAGGATGCCGACCGGCGTGATCCCAATCTGGTCCGTGGCGAGGCAGCGGTCCGACACCTCGGCCCGCTGCCGCAGGCGCGCCTTCCGCGACGAGACGATGGCGAGCCCGACGATGCCAGCATGCCGTTGACGACCAAGAGCAGGAAGGGCGGCAGGATGTCACGCACGCGCATCGGGTCCCCATGGCACGGCGGCGAACGACGGCGAATCCCCGTTGGCTCCCGGCGGCACACGACGAGGACCGACAAAAGCCTCCCCCGGCCTCCCCGGAGCCCCTCCCCTCCTTCCCTTCGCAGCCTAGCATCCGTCTCGTAGGCTACCGTTCTCCTTCCCGATCGCTCGCCTGAGGGTTGCGCATCGGGGCGCCTCTGTTAGGGTGCGCCCGTTCCCGGCTGTCAATAGGCGGGAGGCAGCGTGTCGGGCTGGCTGGAGTCCCGGCGCGCGCAGGTGCCCCCTCCCCGACGGTCGGAACTCCTGGACGACTCCCCGCCTCACCGGAGAGGGGACGGCGTGGCGGGGAATCGTCCGATTCGGGCGGCGATTCGCGACGCCGTGCCGACGTCCCCGGTGGGAACCTGCCCGCCCGGCGCCCCGACGCGGACCTTCGGCTACCGGACCCGGCGGTGCGGGCGTGACCGTGTCCGCCCGACCGGGAGAAGGAGAACCGTTCCCCGCCGAGACGGATCGGGGACCGGCGCCCGATCCGGGACGGGCGCGGGGGCACCTCCGTCTCCCGCCGACCGTGGAGGAGCAACCCGATGCCGACGTTCGCCGGACGGGCCAGTCGCTGGCTCGTCGTCCTGCTTGCGGGCTGCCTCTGCCTCCCGCTCTTCGTCACCGCCGCGCTCGCTCAGGAGGTGCCGGCCGCGCCGGGTCTCGCGCCCGGCGCGGCCATCGTCGCGAACGCGGGCAGCGACCCGGTGCTGCTCCGCGACGACCCCACCGCCGGCGCCCCCGTGCTTTCGTCGTTCCCCGAGGGGACCGCCGTCGAGGTCGGCAGGGGCCCGATCACCGCGCCGGACGGATCCCGCTGGTACCCCGTCTCCGTCGCCGGCCTGACCGGCTACATGGACGAGACCTACCTGGCCCCGGCCGGGTCGACCGCCGCGCCCTCCCCGGCGGGGACCACCACCCCGGCGACCACGGCCGAGACGGCGACGGCAACCGAGGCCGTCAACCTCCGTGCCGAGCCGCGCCCTGACGCCCCGGTCCTGCTCGTCGTGCCGGCCGGCGGCGCCCTCTCCCGCACCGGCGACGTCGTCGACGGGTTCGCCCCCGTTGCCTACGAGGGAGCGACCGGCTGGGCCGCGATCGCCTTCCTGACGCTCGGCGCGACCGCGCCCGACACCGCCGCCACGGCCAGCGTCGAACCCGAGCCGGCCGCGACGGCGGACGCGACCGCCACCCCCGGCGCCGAGGCCGGGACCGCGGCGAGCGCCACCGACCTGCTCAACCTGCGGGGCGGCCCGAGCTACGACGACGACGTGCTCCGCGTCCTGCCGCCGGGTGCCCCGCTGACCGTCACCGGGCCGGCGACCGCCGGCTTCCTTCCGGTTCTCTACAACGGCACCACCGGCTGGGTCGACGCCGCCTACCTCGAAAGGGACGCGGCGGCGGCGGCGCCCGAGGCGACGCAAGCCCCGGAGGGCGGCAGCGACGGCGCGACCGGGACGGCGACGACCACCGACACGGTCAACCTCCGCGCCGGCCCGAGCGAGGCCGATCCGGTCTCGGTCGTCTTGCCGGCGGGGGCGACGCTGGAGACGACGGGCGCCCCCCAAGACGGCTTCTACCCGGTCGCCTTCGCCGACCGAACCGGATGGGTCGCCGACGCCTTTCTCCGGTTCGATGGGGACGCGGCGACCGATCCCACGGCTACGACCGACGAGGAGACGGCGGCCTCCCCCGCGGCGCGCCCGGACGCCGAGCAGGAGGCCGCCGGTTTCTCCGGCGTCGCCTGGCCCGTCTCCGGGGGCACCTGGGAGGTCCTGCAGGGGTACAACGGCAGCAGCCACCAGAACCAGGACGGGCTCTGGCAGTACTACTACTCGCTCGACCTGGTCCGCGCCGACGGCGAGACCGCCGGCCAGCCGGTCGTCTCGCCGGTGAACGGGACGGTCCGCTGGACCGACCCCGCGACCGGCGGGATGTCGATCGACGTCGGCGGCGGCCACGCCGTCGCCTTTTTCCACGTCGCCGTCGACCCGAGCCTGGAGGCGGGCGACCCGCTCGTGCAAGGGCAGCCGGTCGGCACCGTCTCCGGCCCCGGCGGACCGGGCTTCGTCGGCATCCCCCACGTCCACTTCACGCTCTGGGAAACGGCCGACGGCGGCAACTGGAGCCGCGCCGCCGCCCCCTTCGTCGGCGCCTACGCCATCGCCGGCCAGGCGTTTCCCGACACCGGCGGCGCGAACCAGCACGCGGGGGCGACGTTCACGCCCTAGCCGAACACGTCCCGATCCGCCCGTCGTGCGCCCCCGCTGGACCTCCAACCGGTCCCCGACCGGTCCTCCCATGGTCCACGCCGCGCTCTCGCGTCGTCCCGACGGAGGAAGGCTCGCTCTCCATGCGGCACCGCCTGGAAGAGATCCCTCCCACCTCGTGGTGACGACGAGTGGGGTGCCCCCCTGGCGACGCGGGCTGGGTGGTCCACCGGCGATGACGAGCCGAATCACCGACCG
>CADCWL010000199.1 GCA_902806405.1 uncultured Thermomicrobiales bacterium
AGGCCGCCACCGCCGTCGTTGCCCAGGGGGACGCGCCGCTCAAGTCCCGGGCCCGCCGCTGGCAGCACCGGCCGCGCGCCGGCGACGGGCGTCCCGGCGGTGGCCCCCGCCCCGCCAAGCCCGACCGTTCCCGGTCCGATCGTCCGCGGCGACCGGTCCGCGGCGGCCCCGCCGGCACGCCGCCGGTCGAGAGCGGGTAGCTGCCTGCCGCCGGGTCACCAATCGCCCGGTGCATTGCCCACCGCATCACGTATTGAAGGGAGACGAGCCGTGCCCACGCACCGCTTCACCCCGACCCGTTACCACACCACGATCGGTTCGCACGAGCCGGTGCTGCGGATCGCCGACGGCGACACCGTCGTCACCACCACCGTCGACGCCGGCGGGGGGAACGAGCACGGGGAGCGAATCACCCCGCCGGGCAACCCGATGACCGGGCCGTTCTTCGTTGAAGGCGCCGAGCCGGGCGATGCCCTCGCCGTCACGATCGATCGGCTGACGCCGGCGCGCAACTCCGGCTACACCTGGTCGGTCGTCGCGCCGAACGTGGTCGACCCCGACTTCCTCCGCGCATTGCCCGAGGCGCGGCGGACCGACTGGACCATCGACCGCACGGCCGGCACCGTCGCCCTCGCCGAGCCGCCGCCGCGGCTCCGCGGCTTGGTCCTGCCGCTTGCCCCGATGATCGGCTGCTTCGGCGTCGCCCCGCCCGGCGGCCAGGCGATCTCGACCGCCACGAGCGGCGAGCACGGCGGCAACATGGACTACCGCGGGTTTAGCCCCGGCACGACCGCGATCTTCCCCGTCTTCGTCCCCGGCGCTCTCTTCCACCTGGGTGACGGCCACGCCATCCAGGGGGACGGCGAGATCGTCGGCACCGGCGTCGAGACCGCCTTCGAGATGGCCGTCACCGTCCGCCTCCAGAAGGCCGCGGGTGCCCGCTGGCCGCGCGGCGAGGACGCCGAGGCGATCTTCACGGTCGGCAACGCCCGCCCCCTCGACCAGGCCCTCCAGCACGCCACGACCGAGATGCTCCGCTGGCTCGCCGCCGACCACGACCTCGATGCGACCGCGGCCAGCCACCTTCTCGGCCAAGCCGTCCGCTACGACATCGGCAACGTCTTCGACCCGGCCTACACGGTTGTCTGCCGGATCGACAAGCGCTGGCTGGCCTGACGGAAGAGGCCGACGCCACCCGGTCGAGCCCTAGTCTTCAGGAGCCGTCCGTCTCCTACGGGTTCCGGGACAACGCCCCGAGGTCGCCAACGGCGCGCCGTGCCCCAGGCGATAGGACCAGCGATCGGAGCATCCTCGGTAGCGGGGAAGGTCCGTCCGATGGACGCGGACCCCGTCTCCGTGTCCGCTCGGAGCGGCGCGGAGGGCGGCGGCGAAGACGGCTTCGCGTCGCCCGTTCCACCACTCCAGGTGGGCGTACGGCCGCGGCTCGCTGTCCGACCGGCGGTCGGGCACCTGCTGGTGGGCGACCCTGACCGCGGACCGGAAGCGGTCAATCGCGACGGCGGAGCCGCCGTCGGCGTACGTCTCGGCCACGTCGTCCAGGCAGGTCTCGAAAAGAGTGTTCCGGTTCACCGCGTCGCCAAGGAGCCAGGTGTTGGCGCGGACGTGGCGAACCTCTCGGGGCGCCACCGCTGCCGAGCAGCTTCCGGCCCGCGCCTCCCGGATCCCTCCATCGGCCCTCCGGGCGGAACGGTAGCGCCCGACGGCGTCGGCATATCGTCGATCTGGACCCCCCGCGGATGGTCGCGGGCTCCGGTTCAGGACCAGATGCGGCGCCGCGACCCCCGATTACCGGAACTCCTTGGAGCGTCTCTCAGCCGCGTCGGCGGTAGAAGGAAACCCCCGGTTTTCCAGCTCCGAGGTCGTGGGGACGCCGACCGGTGGGGGGCACGTGTCGAGGATGAGGCTGCATGACTGCCCGCCGCGCCCGAGACCTGCCGTGGCGGGTAAACCGCCAGCGGAGCCAGCTCGAAGGCCCCTCTAACGATGACGCCAGCACAGGCGGGACGAGGCCCACCCGGACGACATCCTGCCACCCCTGCCCGGGACGGCCGGTGGATTCGCCCCCGAACTCGACCGCCCGACCGTCATCCCGACCGATCGCGCACCGGAACCCGTCATTCGCCGCTTGCCGGGGCAACTGGAGGGCGAAGACGGCGCGCTACTCGGCCGCCACCCCATCCCGTACCGCCCGCACGTCCCCCGCGTCGACGAGTCCGGCTGCGACCGGCACGCCCCTAACCATAGCCACGCCACCGGGATGCATGACGGATTCGCAGACGCCGCCGCGGAGAGCGAGGACGGTCACGGCCCGCCGCTCGGGGTCGACGATCCGGTATTCCGGCACCCCGACCGAGGCGTAGAGTTGCTGCTCGCGGTCGACGCCGCGCCACCGCTTCGACGGCGACAGGGTCTCGACCACGATGTCCGGCGGCCCCTCGATCGCCGCCTGAGCGAACCGACGATGCCGAGGCAGGGTGCACACGTGCCGGCCGCGGGGACGCCGTTTGCCGGGACTAGGGCGTGTCTGCAAACTCGGGAGACCTCGTGGGGCGGCCTCTGTGGCGAACAAGGGGGCGCTCGAGCGCTGCGCAGCCGCGGCCGCTGCCCCCGGCCGCGCGGACCGGTTATCCTCTGCGCCGCATCCGCCGCGCGATGCCCCCGCCGTCGTCGCGGTCGCGGGTTGGGACGGACATGGATCAGCGGACCCTCGAGGTGTACGAGCGCACGGCCCCCGAGCGGTGCGCGCTCTACCGGTCGGCGGAACCGCGGCGCCTCCGCGCGTTGGCCCTCGCCTTCTTCCATCCGGGCCAGCCCACCGCCGACATCGGCAGCGGCAGCGGCCGCGACCTGGTCTGGCTCGCGCGGCACGGCTTCCCGGCGGTCGGCTACGACGCGTCGGAGGCGATGCGCCGCGAGGCCGCCCTGGCCTACCCGGGCCTCGACGTCCGCCCCTCGGCCCTGCCCGGCCTCGCGGGCATCGCCGACGCCTCCTTCGTGAACCTGCTCTGCAGCGCGGTCCTGATGCACCTGCCGCGAGCGCAGCTGGCGGCCGCCGTCGCCAACCTCGCGCGCGTCCTCCGGCCCGGGGGCCGCCTGGTGCTCTCGTTCCGGGGAACCAAGGACGGCGGCGAGCGCGAACCGGACGGCCGGCTCTTCACCCCGATCCGCCCAGATCGCCTCGCCTCGACCCTCGGGGTCGCCGGCCTCCGCGTGCTCCTGCGGGAGCCGTACGACGGCGCGCTCCGCCCCGACTTGAGATGGACCGCGGTGGTCGTCGAGAAGCCCTCGGCGGGAGCGCCTCGCGTCCCCGGCCTGCCGGCCCGCTGAGGCGGCCGGTCGGAGCCAGAGCAGGATCGCCCCGAGGGTGACCATCGCCAGGTAGTTGGCGGCCCGCTTCTCGCAGCGGGTGGCGATCCGCCGTTGCTGCTTCAGCCGGTTGATGAGACGCGCGACGGCGTTGCGCTCCCGGTACGCCGCCCGCCCCAAAGCCCGCTCCGGGGCCTCGCCGGCCTTGGCCGGGATGACCCCCCGATGCTGCGCCGCTTTGGGTCGCGCCGCACCGTCGGGCTGCGGCACCCCTTGGCGCCGGCGACGCGGTCGGGACGGATGCGCGGCCGGTCGCGCCCTGGCCGCTTGACCGCCCCGCGCTCCATCAGGGTCGGCAGCACCGGCCGCTCGTGGCGCTCGCCCCCGGCCAGCACAATGACCATCGGCTTGCCGCCTCGCTCGCACCGCAAACGGATCTTCGTGCCGTGGCCGCCGCGGCTGCGCCCCAATTCCTCGGCTGCCGGGTCCCCCCCTCGCACCCGCCGCGTGGTGGGCGCGGATCACGGTGCTGTCGACGGAGTGCAGCGTCCAGCCCAGCCGCCCGTCGGCGGCGGACCGCCGTCGGAGGGCGGCCAGGACGTCATCCCAGACTCCCGCCCACCAGCGGTCGGAGCGACTGGAGACCGTCGTCCAGGAGCCGTCGCGTTCGCCCAGGCAGCGCCAGGGGCACCCCGTCCGCAAACACCCAGAGGATGCCGTCGACGACGGTGCGGTGGTCCTCGGCGGGGCGACGGGTGCGGGGCGTCTGCGGGGGCAGCAGCGGGCGAAGCCGGTCCCACCGCGCGTCGGTCAGGTCGCTCGTCTCCGTGCGGCGAAGCGTTCGGTGTCGCAGGGTTTGCGAACACGCCCTAGAGCGCCGCCCCGGCCAGCGATCGGGCCACCGCCCAGAGGAGCAGCAGCGCGACGAAGAGGAACGCCAGGCCGCCGAAGACGACGACGATGCTGACGAGGGCGTTCCGGTCCGCCACCGCCTGCTCGCGCTTCTGGGCGGGCGTCTGCTGAGGCCGCGGGGGGCGGACAACCGGGTCCGGACCGTTGCCACTCTGGGGAACGCCGAAGCCGCCGACGTAGCGGCCCATCAGTTGGTCCTGGACGACCGCGGCCCGGATGGTTCGGTCGTACGCCTGGCGCGGGAGCGGCTTCGAGAGGGTGGCGTAGGCGCGGTTCAACTGTTTCGCCCGCTCCTCGGCGGCAGCACGGCGTTCCGGCCGATGGCGGTCGGGGTGGGTCCGCTTCATTGCCGCCCGGTAGGCGCGCGTGATCTCGGCGCCGGTGGCGGTGTAGGGCACCCCGAGCAGTTGGTAGTAGTTGTCGGCGTCCGGGTCGACCGGCGGTGAGGCCGTCGGGCCTGCCCCGCCCCGACGACCCGGCTCGGGGTTCGCGGCCAACGGCGTTGTCCGGGGTGCTGCAGGCGGCGGGTCGGGGGCCGAACGCGGCCCGGCGGGCATTGTACGGGGGCCACCGGGGTGATGCCGAGCGGCCGGCTACGGGTCACCGTGCCGGCGACGACCATCACCGGGCCCGACACGGCGGAGCACAACGGGGCGCGCGCCGCGATAGAATGCCGCGTCCGTGGACCAACCTACGCGGCATTCGGCGCTCCGACAGGGTACCCGCCATGCGACTTCGGCTCGTGACCGTTCCCTACCGCTACGACGACCGGGAGGAGGGCCTGGGGGCCGGACCGGGCGCACTGCTCCGGGCCGGGCTCGCCGACCGCCTCGCCGCCGCGCACGAGGTCGACGGGCCTCACGAGGCGACCCTCGGTCCCGAAGAGCGGGAGGAGGGCCGGACCGCCGTCAACATCGGCCGTCTCGGCGCCCACGCCGCCGCCCTCGTCGCCGACGCCCGTCGCGACGGCAGCGGCGCGCTGGTGTTGGCGGGCGACGACACCGCCGCGATCGGCGTGGTCTCCGGCGTCCAGCGCGCCGACGGTGCCGGCGTCGCCGTCGGCGTCGTCTGGCTCGACGCCCACGGTGACTTCAACACCCCGGAGACCTCCTACAGCGGCATCCTGGCCGGGATGCCGGTCGCGATCCTGGCCGGCCTCGCCGGCCCCCTCTGGCGGGGCGCCGCCGGCCTCGCCGCCCCCGTCCCCACCGACCGCCTCCTCCTCGCCGGCGTTCGCGACCTCGACGAGCAGGAGCACACCCTGCTCCGCTCGACCGACGCCCGCGTCGTCACGGCCGCCGAACTGGCCGACGGCGCGACCTTCCCGGCCGCCGTCCGGCGACTGGCCGCCCGCTGCAGCCACCTCTGCCTCCACGTCGACCTGGATCTGCTCGACCCGGACCTGGTCCCCAGCGCCTCGACCCCCTCCGCCAACGGCCTCTCGATCGAGGCCGCGGCGGCGACGATGGCGGCCGTGCTCGCGACCGGCCGCGTCGCCACCGTCTGCGTGACCAGCCTCAACCCCGGCGCCGGCAAGCGCGGCGAGCGCGCGGTCGCCTCCGCCCTCGCCCTGCTGGAGCGGGCCCTTCCCGCCTGGAGCACGGCGCCGGAGCCGCCCGCGGCGATGCCCGGCGGCTGAACGACGCGGCGGGCAGGCCGACCGTCAGGAGGCCAACGCCCGCCCGGCTTCGGCCAGGACGTCGTCCCCGTCCGGACGATCCGGATCCTTGCCCGGCTCGCTGGGCGTCATCCGGATCACCGCCGGCAGGTTGACGAGTGCCGATGGGAAGGTTGGCCTTGCCCAGGGTAACGGGGTCGGTCCGGTCGACAGGGTAGATGCGGACGAACGCCCGGACGTTGTTCTCCGGGATGCCAGCGGCTGGGGAAAGGTCCGGGGTCGTTCCAGACGGGTACGCGGGACCCGAATCTGCCGGTCACCGGACGCCAGGGCCGAGAAGCGCTGGAACTCGCGCCGATGCGGCCAAGCAACCGGACGGGGAGGGCAGATCGTCTCACTCGCCCCGGCCGGGCGCCGCGACCATCCGTAAACGGGGGTTCGCACGTTCCGCTGTCCGGTCGGGGAGGCCTGCCGGCGAGGACGGAGCGGCCGACGCACGCAATCGATCATTGAAGCACTCGAAGGGATCGGCCGCATAAGCGGGGGTCCCGCCGCTCGCGGTGAAGCGGCAGAGAGAGCACCAGGCCCTTGTCGTGCAGGTGCTCGTCGTCGCTTGCGGCCGGCGTGCCGTCTCGATCCCGCCGGTGTCATACCGGCGGATGAACTCATTGCCGTTGCAGCGCGCGAGTCGGCACGCCTCGGCGGCGAAAGGCGCGCTTTCCCGGCCGTTTAACCAACGCGTGTGCTGTTCGATCGTCTCCGCGGTGCCGACCGGACCCGAGCCGCCGTGCCCGGGCATGGCGGCAAGTCCCCCGCGGTTCCTGCGCCACAGCGTGGCACCGACCCCAGCGCCCTCGGGAATCGGCTCAGGAGGCTAACGGACGTTCGGCAAGGAGGACGTCGTTCGTGCACGACGGCACACCCGCCAGATCGAGCGCGACGAGCCGCCGCCGCTCGACGGTCGCCCTTGGCAGGAGCGGCCGGCCGTCCTCGTCCGGGACGGATCGGATGGCGCCGTCGGCCAGCCACCCCTCGACCGTCGCCGGCTTCGTGTCGAGGCGGTCCGCGGTCTCGTCCAGGGTGAGCAATCCACCCGGTCCATGGGCCGCGCGCTCGGCCCGCGCCACCATCCGCCCGAGACCCGTCGCCCAGAACCAGGCGGGGACGGTCCGGTCGTCGGCGGCGAGGGGGCGAAGCAGCAGGTCGAGCACCCGGGTCGCCGCCGCTTGGACGGTCTCGGACGACGTACCTTTGCTGGCCCCGGCCAGGAGGCGAAGGTCTTGCCCGAGCGGGCTGCGTCGCAGCTCGGCGAGCGTCGGACGCGGCGCGGTGCGGCCAAGCAGGGAGCCGGTCGCGGCATGGTGGTCGGCGACCAGGCGTAACGCCTGGTCGATCGCCGCGGCGTCGTCCCGGTGGTCGCGGTCGTTCTGTTCGCGGGCGACGATCGCATCGTCGGCACCGGAACCGAACCCGGCATCGAGTGGTGTCGTGAACATGTCGGGTCTCCCAGGCGGGGGCGATGAAGAGTGTCCGTACGGGTCAGGCCATGTATAGCAGGAGGTGTGCCAGCGAGGCAAGGGCCGCGGCGGTGGTCGGTAACGCGACGAAGCGGGCGGTCCCGCCGTGTTGCCGCGGCTTTGCCCGCGGCCCCTCCATCGGGTAGCTTTGCGGATGCCCGTCCGCGCCCGGAACGTTGGGGGATCCCCGCCACAGATGCTCACCCATCCCATCCCGAGGGCTACGATCGCCCCGTCGGCCGGCCCATTGGCCGCGCGGGGCGCGATCCTGCTGGTCTCCTGCTACGAGCTGGGGCATCAGCCGCTCGCCCTCGCCGGCCCGCTCGCCCTCCTCCGCGAGGCCGGCTTCGACCCAGCGGCCGTGGACACCGCGGTCGAGGAGCTGCCCGAGGCGGCGATCCAGCGTGCTCGCTTGGTCGCCGTCTCCGTCCCGATGCACACCGCGCTCCGCCTCGGCGTTGGCGTCGCCGAGCGCGTCCGTGTCCTCAATCCCCGCGCCCACGTCTGCTTCTACGGCCTCTACGCGGGCCTCAACGCCGATCACCTCCTCGGCCATGGGGGCGATAGCGTGGTCTCCGGCGAGGTCGATGCCCCGCTCCTCGCCCTCGCCCGGGCGCTCGACCGCGGTGACCCGGCCGCCTCTGTCCCCGGCATCGGCACCCGCGACCGCCCCGCGTCGTCCGTTCTCGACCGCGGGCTACCCCGGCTGTCACGGCCGGGAGCACGCGACCACGAGGGGATCGTCCCGGACCGCCACGGACTGCCCCCGCTGCGCGGCTACGCCGGGCTGGAGCGGGGCGGGGTGATCGTCCCCGCCGGCTACGTCGAGGCGACCCGAGGCTGCCACCACCTCTGTCGCCACTGCCCGATCCCGCCGATCTACGGCGGCCGCTTCGTCGTCGTTCCCCGCCCGATCGTTGTCGCCGACGCCCGCGCCCAGGTCGCGGCCGGCGCCCGTCACCTCACCTTCGGCGACCCCGACTTCTTCAACGGCCCCGGCCACGGTCTCCGCATCCTGCGGGAGCTGCGCGCGGAGTTCCCGTGGCTGAGCGTCGACGTCACGATCAAGGTCGAGCACCTGCTCCAGCACCGCGGGCGCCTGCCGGAGCTGGCGGCGCTCGGTTGCGCCTTCGTCGTCTCCGCCGTCGAGTCGCTCGCCGATCCGGTCCTCGCGAAGCTCGCCAAGGGGCACCGCCGGGCCGACGTCGAGGCCGCGCTCGACCTGCTCGACGGCGTCGGCCTGGCGATGCGGCCGACGCTGCTGCCGTTCTCCCCCTGGGAGACGCTCGACGGCTACCTGGAGATCCTCGACTTCGTCGCCGCCCGCGGCCTGATCGGCCACGTCGACCCGATCCAGCTCGCGATCCGCCTCCTGATCCCACCCGGCTCCTCCCTGCTGGCGGAGAACGCCGGCGCCGAGTGGCTGGGCGAGCTGGACGCTCCCAACTTCTCGTACCGCTGGGCGCACCCCGACCACCGCATGGACGACCTCCACCGCGAGGTCTCCGCCCTCGTCGAGGCCGCCGCCGCCCGCGAGGAGCCTGCCCCGAGCACCTTCGCCGCCATCTGGGCCGCCGCCCACGCCGCCGCCGGCCACCGCCCGCCCCGGATCCCGACGCCGGCGGCCCAGCGCCACCCCCCGCCTCGCCTCACCGAGAGTTGGTTCTGCTGAGCGGAACCGACCGCGGAGCAGTTGGCTCCGCTCCCCACCGCGGGCGACGGCGTCTAAAACGCGCCCGGTACCGGTACGCGTCCTGCGTCGACGCCCGTCAGCGCCCGGCACCGCCGGGCCACGATTCGGACAATCGGCACTGTTGTGGAGGAAACCCCGATGGCGAACCGCGACGACGATCACGACGCGAACCAGGACCCCGACCCGAAGGGGGAGCGCGGTGGCGACACCGGCAACACCGACCAGAAGGGGAAGGGCGCCCAGGCCGAGAAGGGCGACCAACGTCGCGAAAACCCGGTCCACAGCGGCCCGACCCGCGGCAAGGGTTCCGGCGGCACCAACAGCGGGCGCTCCGGCTCCGATAGCAACGGCTGATCGGCCAGCGGGTGGCGCGCCCGGCTCCTCCCCGTCGGGGCGGGTCGTGACCCGCCCCGACGGCGACCGCCGTCAACGTTCGGACCGCCGGGTTACCTCATCGCGCGCGCCAGACGCGAGGCTGCCGCGTCCAGCGCCGAGGCGAAGCGGGAGCGGTCCTTCGGGGAGAAGGCGGCGGGACCGCTCGTCGGCAGGCCCATCGCCCGGAGGTGAGCGCTGAGGTCGCGGGCGGCGACGGCGTCGTTGACCCGGCTCGGGGTGAACTCGCCGCCGCGGAAGTCGAGGCAGCGGGCACCGGACTCGACTACCCGCGCCGCCAGCGGCACGTCCGCCGTCAGGACCAGGTCGCCCGGTCCCGCCCGCTCCGCGATCCAGTCATCGGCGACGTCGATCCCGCCCGGCACGACCACCAGTTCGACGCCCGCCTGCGACGGCACCCGCAACGGCGCGTTGGCCACGATCGCCAGCGGCAGCCCGTATCGCTCCGCCACCCGGTAGACCTGCTCTTTCACCGGGCAGGCGTCCGCGTCCAGGTAGATCCGCACCCTCGTTCCCGTCCTCTCGCCCCGCCGGAGAGCCGAACCGCCGTTGTCGCCCCGAGACGAACGGACCCAGTATGCCAGCCCCCGCGCCGGCCCCGGTGGCCGCGCCGGTCGACGGGAGCCGGCCCTGCGCCACCCCCCGCCCGCCGTTGCGCCGAACACCCCGTCCACGGGCGGTCAACCGGAACGGGAGAACCGGACGTCGTGGCCCGCGGCGTCGGCGGCGGCGAAGGCGAGGAGTCGGATGGCCTCCTCCGTCACCGCCGTCTGCTCGTCGGCCGGGATCGGCGCGAAGGGGGTGATCGTCAGGGTGGCGATCCCCTCGCGCGCCCGCGCGATGGTCCAGGTGCCGGCGACGAACCCGTCGACGAGCAGGGTGCCGGGGACCATGCCATTCTTGGTGGCGATCGCCCGGCGATCGTCGTCCGCGATGATCCGGGCGCGGTCGGCGTGGGCGAGGATCGCGTTGTCGAACTCCGGCAGGAAGCGGGGCGGAGCCGGGGTCTCGGCGTCCGGCCGCGGCGCGTCGGGCAGGTCGAACAGTTGCCGGCCGCGCTCGTCCCGAAAGGGGAGCAACGCGGGCCGCAGCCGCTCCATCACCTCCCGCAACCGGGTCAGCCCCGACCAAGCCTGGACGTCCGCCACTGTCGCGGGCCCGAACGCCGCCAGGTACCTGAGGATCATCTCGTCCGGCGCGGCGTCGGTCTCGACCTCCCGGCCGAGCCACGCCTCGACCGTCGTCCAGGTGGCTCGCCCGCCCGCGCCCCACACCCCGCGCGGCGGCACCTGGACCAGTGGCACCAGAAAGGTGATCGCCTGCGTCAGGGACCGGGGATCGCGGTCGGGCCACCGCTCGCGCAGGGATGCGCCCAGTTCCGCTCCCGTCCGCGGCCGTTCCGCCAACAGTTCCCGACCGGCCGCCAGGATCGCCGGCAGCTCCGCCCCCATCAAGTCCCGGCGGAAGGCCGTGCCGGCGAAGGTCCGCTCCAGCACCGGCTGCACGGTCGGCCGCAGCGCCAGGCAGTCGCGGGCGGTGACCAGGTGGATCGTCGCGCGCATCAGCGGCGCACGGACCGCCACCCGGTCCGTGATGGCCCCGCCTAGATCCTCCGGCCGAAAGCCGTCCAGCCGTGTCCAAAGGCCGACGTAGGGCGGATTCGGCGCCTGCCCCTGCAGACCGACCAGCCGCTCCACTCCCTCCAGCGCCGGGAGCCGCCACCGACGGAGCAGCCCCTGCCGCTCCAGCAGGGCGCGGTTGAGCGCGCGCCGAGAGAGCACGCCACCCGCCCCGGCGCTCCCCGTGGAGAGGTGATCAATCTCCGACCGCGTCGGCATAAGACGCTCGTGGCCTCCGTATCGGCATTGCCGCGGGCGGGGTGCCGGCGGCGAACGGGGTCGTCTCCATCCCCCGGATCTCCGCGCGGTGCCCGGTCTGCGCGACCCTGCCGCCGCTCGACGCCTCGGCTTCGGCTTCGATAATACGGGCCATAGATGGTGTAATCGACCCTTGTTGGAGCGTCGCTCGCCGGAGGAGGCGGAACGGTGGTTTACCGGCCGACGGCCCGCGTGCTGACCGTCCTCGAGCTCCTCCAGGCGCGCGGCCGGATGACCGGCGCGGAACTCGCGGAGCGGCTCGAGGTCGACGTCCGCACGGTCCGGAATTACATCGAGACGCTCCAGGACCTGGGGATCCCGGTCGAGGCCGAGCGCGGCCGCTACGGCGGCTACAAGCTCCGGCCCGGTTTCAAGTTGCCGCCGCTGATCTTTACCGAGGACGAGGCGCTGGCGCTGACGATCGCCCTGTTGCTGGCGCAGCGGGACGGGCCGGCAACGACCGCGCCCAGCGTCGCGGGCGCGCTCGCCAAGATCGAGCGCGTCCTTCCCGAGGCGACGCGCGCCGGGGTCCGGGCGGTGGCGCAGACGGTCGTCTTCGCGGGCGGCGTTCCCGGTGCCGCGCCGGCGCCGGCGGCGGTGGCGGTGCTCAGCGCGGCGGTCCAGGCTGGGCGGCGGGTTCGCCTCCGCTATCGGTCGGCTCGGACGCAGGAGACGGAGCGCGCGTTCGACCCCTACGGTGTCGTCTCCCGCGGAGGTATCTGGTACACCATCGGCCACTGCCACCTGCGAGGCAGCGAGCGCCTCTTCCGGTTGGACCGCATCCTCCGGATCGATCCGCTCGCCACAACGTTCCCGCGCCGGGTCGATTTCGACGCGCTGGCGGCGGTGGAGCGCGCGCTCGCCGCGGTACCGCGGGCCTGGCAGGTCGAGGTCTGGCTGGGGACGACGCTGTCGGAGGCGCGCTACCGGACCGGCCTCTCGGCCGCGCATTTCGAGGAGGTCGGGGAGCCAGGGAAGGCGGACGCTGGCGTCCTTCTCCGCACCGGGACGGAGGATCTGGAGCAGACGGCGCGCTTTCTCGCCTGGATCGGGGGCCCGCTGATCGTCCGCGAGCCGCCCGAGTTGCGGGAAGTGCTGCGCCGGTACGCCCTCGCCTTGGCACGCGACGCCGAGGGCACCCGCGCCTGATCGGACCGTCCCCCCGGCGGCGACGGGTCGACCGGCTTCTTCCGGATCGGCCGCGATCCCGCTCGGTGCCGCGGCCCGGCCCGGCGTTCGTCGAGGCGGAGGGTGGCGACCCAGCCGACGGTGGGGTCCGGCGGGTGGCGGGCGTCGGCCCGGGCACGCCGTCATGCTCCGCGCCGAGCGCCCTCCTCCCCTTGCTGGTCGACCCGGGTCGACGTCCGTGGCTACCCGCGTCGGCTCAGTCCAAGGGGTGACCCATCGGAATCGCCGGCTCTCGCGGCTTGACAGCCGCCGGGGGCGCCCCTAGAATCCCGTCTCGTAAGAACAAGTGTTCTATTTTCGTGCCGGGCTCCCCCGGCGGAAGGAATCCGGACCATGGCCGGCTTTGCGATCGGGCCACGGCGAGCCGCCGGCGGCCGCCCCCCCGTCTTCCGATGGGAATGCCCCTGCCGGGAGCGGCCCTTCCTCCTGGCGACCTACGACGCAGACGGCCGCGTCAACATCAAGGTGCGGGACCGCTACTGGCACGTCCAGGGCCAGGTCCAAGCGATTTGCCCCCGCTGCGGCGCCGAGCACCGCCTCGACCTGCGCGGCGCCGAGCACGGAGCGGAAAGCGCCGAGGAGAAAGGGGAACGGAGCGAGGCCGGAGGGTTCTCCGGTCGCCGATAGCATGACGCGCGCCCGGCACGGGCGCGCCCCGCCGGTCCTTTCGTCTCGACCCTTTCTGCGCCGTCCACCTCCGACCCCCGAGCTCCGAAGAGCCTCCCGACGCCGACGCGTCCGGCCGGGCACCCGCCCGCGCCGATCCGCTTCTCACGGCAGTCCGGTCCCCGACCGGTCGCGAGGAGGTTCCCGCCATGATCGACCGCACCGCCCCCGGCGCCCGGGCGCCCCTCGCCCCCCTCGTCCCGGCCGACGGCGAGATCACCCCGGAGCAGGAGCGCCGCTTCACCTCGCTCGCCCACGCGGCCCGCGCCGGCGACCTGGGCGCCCGCGACGCCCTCTGGTGGGCCCTGGCGCCGAAGATCGACCGCCTCGTCGCCGCCGCCGGGCGGCGCACCCGGCGCGGTGACGGCCCCCGTCGCGACGGCCGCGCGTGGGACGGCGAGGATCTCGCCCAGGAGGCCTTCCCGCTCTTCGCGGACCTGCTCGTCGCCTGGCCCGGCGACGGCCCGATCGGCCCGTACCTCCTCTCCCACCTGGCGTGGCGACTCCGCTCCGCCGCCCACGCCCTCGTCCTTCCCCGGCGCCGCGAGCTGTCCACCCTCGCGCCCCACCTCCTCCACTTCGCCGACGAGACGGCCGCCGCCGCCGAGGCGCTGGTCCTGCTCGAGGCCATCGCCGCCGGCCTTCCGCCGCCGGACGGCGCGATCCTGCTCTGGCACGTCCGCGACGGCGCCTCCCTCGTCGCCGTCGCCCGCCGCCTTGGCCTCGGTCGCCGCACCGTCAACCGCCGGTGGCGCGGCATCAAGAGGGGCCTGCGGGCGAAGGGCTGAGGACGGGGCCGGAAAAGGCTCGGGTCCGCCAGCGGCCGGTGATACGGTGTGCCGATGCCCGCCGGCTCCACACCCCGTCATCCCGAGGACCGGGGAATCGCTCGAAGCGGCGTCGCGGTGACAAGATCCCCCGTTCTCGGGATGACGGGTGGGAGCGGTCCCGCTCCCGAACTCGGCCGCTCCGCAACGTTCGACGCCTGCCGACTCGCCGGTCTCCAGCCCACGGCCCCGTCGTCCCCCGGTGACGTGTAGGAAATGCGACGAGACAGAACGGGGCCATCGGCCCTACAATCGCCGGCGGGCAGCCCATGCCCGCGTTGGGGGAACGCGGCCACATGGCGGGTCTTTAGGCTCGCCCGGCCGAGGGGTGCGAGAGGGAAGGCATGAGAGGCTTCGGCAGATCGCTGGTTCTGGCGTCGGTGGTGGTGCTCGCCGCCGTGCTTGGACCGGCGGGGAACGCGCGCGCGGCGGGTTCGGCGTACGTCGACGTTCCGACCTACGTCCAGCAGCGGAACCTGAGTTGCGAGTACGCGGCGTTGACGATCGCGACCGCCGCCTGGGGGACCTGGATCTCGGAGTACGAGTTCGACGAGCGGGTCGGCTGGTCGGCCAACCCGCACTACGGCTTCCGCGGTGACATCACCGGCTGGTGGGGGAACACCCAGGACTACGGCGTCTACGCCGAGCCGCTCGTCGCGCCGCTGGCCGAGTTCGGCTTCTACGGCGACATCTTCTACGGTCAGGGCGATGCCTCCGGCCTGACGTCCCGCCTCGACGGCGGCGCGCCGGTCGTCGTCTGGCTTGGTCTCTGGGGCGACCAGGGCTACTACGAGACGGCCGAAGACGGGTCGACCTTCAAGCTGACCCCCGGTTATCACGTCGTGGTCGCCAACGGCTACGACGACTACGGGGTCACCGTCTCCGACCCCGCCACCGGCAGCTACCGGACCTATTCCTGGGGCGACTTCATGTGGATGTGGAACGTCCTCGACGGGATGGCGATGGCGGTCTGGCCGGCTTAGGTCCGTGTCCCCCTCGCGGGCTGGCGGGGAGGGGACGCGAGTCGGTCGGAGAGGATCGCGACGGCGGGGCGAGAAAATCGCGCCCCGCCGTCGCGTGTCGGCCCCTTGCGGAATGCGGAATTGGCGCGGCGTCCCTCGTAGGCAGCGGCCGCGCCCTGCGCGACGACTGCATCGGGTGGAGCCTGGCACCGGACAACGTCGCCCGCGCGTCGGTTCGCACACAGAGCGGACGTTTCCGCGGTTGCCGCCCGCAGCTTCTGGTCGTCAACAAGACCGAATTCGGCGCCCGCCCCCTCGTCTCGCACCCGTCCGTCGCGGACGATGGTGAAACCGGTGCTCGCCACGAGTTTTGCGATCTCTCGGGCGAACATGGCACGCCGCCGCTCGTCCCAGAGCATCACGACGTGGGCGGGTGGGTCCCCCTCGCTTCCGTCGCGCTTCGGCGGGAAGACGGCGAAACCGGCCGCCTCGATCGGATGCCGAGCCCCGCGCTGAGCGCTCGTTCGGCCGCCGAACAGAGCGGAGCCGCGACAGGGACCGGCGGCGTTTTGCTGTCGGCCATAATGTCCACCGTCTGCGCCCCGCGGTACACCCTGTCCCGCCTGCCGGATGCGTCGGAGTGACCCCTGTGGACGCGAATCCGCCCGATCCGTTCGCCGTGCTGGCGGCGCTCGGCGTCAGCGACGCCCGGTCCGCGGAGCCGGTGTTGGGCGGCGCCGACGCGCTCATCTGGCGGGTCGAGCGCGGGGCCGAGGCGTACGCGCTCCGGGTCTTTCGGCCGGACCAAGCGGAGGCATCGGAGCGGGAGGTCGCGGCGATGGCGGCTGCCGCCGCGGGCGGCGTCGCCGCACCCCGCGTCCACGCCGCCGGCGCGTGGGACGCCCGCCCGGCCCTTCTCCTCTCCTGGTGCCCCGGCCGCCCGCTCCTGCACGAGCTGCGCGCCCACCCCTGGGATGCGTGGAGGTTGGGCGTCCGGTTCGGACGGACGCAAGCCGCGATCCATACGGTCCCGGTGCCGCCGGGTCTGCGGGGCCACCCGGTTCCGTGGGCGGCCTGGGCCGGGCCGGATGAGGCGCTGGCGACCCGCCTGCTCGCGGTCCCGCCACGGGCCGAGGCGCTGCTCCACCTCGATTACCACCCGATGAACGTGCTGGTGGAGCGCGGCCGGGTGACGGCCGTTCTCGACTGGGCGAACGCGCGGCCGGGAGACCCCCGTGCCGACCTGGCGCGCACCGCTTCGATCCTCCGCTTCGGTCCCCTCGGGGCCGGCCTCCCCGATGCCGGTGCCCGCGCCGCGCGCCCGGCGCTCATCGCCGGCTGGCGCCACGGCTACCGGCGGGTGACGGGTCCGATCGGCGGGATGGCGCCGTTTTTCGCTTGGGCGGGGGCCGTCATGGAGCGCGATCTCTCGCCCCGCCTCGGGCGTCCAGACCTGCCGTGGCTGACGCCGGAGCTGCTGGCCCGGGTCCGCGCCTGGACGACCGAATGGCGGACCCGCGTGGCGTGACGATGGTAGGCGATAGCGCCTACTCCACGATCAGGACCGGTAGCCCGACTGCCGCCCAGCCGTAGATCCACTCGGCGACATCCAGCGGCAGGTTGATGCAGCCGTGGCTCATCGGGTTGCCGAAGTTCTCGTGCCAGTAGGCGCCGTGGATGGCGTGGCCGCGGTCGGTGAAGTACATCACGTACGGCACGTCCGGCACGTTGTACGACTCGCCGCCGAGGACCCCGGCCATCGTCTGCGAGTCGATCTTGGTGTTGACAAAGAACTGACCCGGCGGCGTTTTGAACTTCTCGGTCCCGGTGCTAACGTAGCTCGTGCGGACGACCCTCGCCCCCTCGAAAGCCCACATCGCCTGCTCGCCCAACGAGATGACGATCGAGCGCCCGCCGCCGGTCGGAACGGCCGGCGGCGCATCGGCATCCGGCTGCGCGATCGGCGCCACGAAGAGCGCCTCGTCGTAGACGGGGATATCGCCCCGCCGCTCCGGGTCGGTTGGCAGGTTATGGCGCTCGACCAGCATCGCGCCGACCGGCTCCATGGCGACCGCCCCGCCCTCCCGCCAGCGCAGCTTGCCCCGCTCGAAGACCTGGTAGGCGGTGCGGTCGACCTCGTACTCCTCGCTGATGGGATTGCCGAGATAGGCGGCCTCCCCGGTCGCCTCCCAGAAGGCACGAAACCCGCCCCAGACGCCGTGCCCCGTCTCCGGCACGAAGCGGTAATCGGCCCGCTCCCGCGCGATCCGGTCCGCGTCCCGCTCCGTCCGACGCGTCCAGGCGCGGGCCTCCGCCGCGGCAGTGGCGCCGGCGCGTCCCTCCTCTCGCCCCTGGAACCCGCGGCGCACGACCGGCGGTGGACCGAGTTCGGCGCCGATCGCGCCGAGGGCGACGATCTCCCCGTCCTCGTTCCCCTCCGGCCAGTACTCAAAGCGGGCGTACTCGTAGTACTGGACGACGCGCCCGTCCTTCTCCTCGATCTCGGGGGTGATCGGGTTGCCGTAGGTGAACTCGCCGCCCCCACTTCGCCAGAGGTCGAGGAAGAGCCGGTCGATGGTGTGCCCCGTCGCGGGGACGTAGACCGTCGGTGGCGGCGCCCAATCGGGGTCGATCGGCAACGCGGCCGCCCGCGACCCGGTCCAGGCCATCGCCGACACCACGACCGCGACCATCAGGGCGACCCGCGCCACGATAACCGACCGCACCGACACGGTCTTGCGTCCCGTCACGGGACCCCCCTTGTCTCGTTCCGCCAACCATCGTCCGCGGCTCGGCAACGGGGTTCCCCGCTGTCAAAGCCATGCACACGTTATACGCACGCGCGAGGCCGATGGTGTCGCCGTCGCACGACGCCATCGACCTCGACAATGACGGAGCGGCAGGTACGCTACCGATCGGCGGCCGGCGCCCTGGTCGACACGCCGGTGAGCCTCCTCCAGCGTTAACGCTCGTCCTTCGCCAGATTTGGCGAAGCCGTTGCCGAGGCGGTGGGTGGGAGCCCATTCGGCACCCACCCGCCGCCGCCGGGATTGTTTCCCGGGTCCTGCGGTCGGGGCGGTCGAGCTTCCGCTCGACGCTCCTCCCAGTCTATGAGGCCGGTCGTAGGCGGCTGTAGGCGGCGACTTGGTCCGGCGTCAGGATGGATGCGGTCTTGACATGGGCCACAAGATGGATCGCGGCGAGCTCGCCTTCCAATCGGCTCACCTCGGCCACGCGCGCGGTCAGCTCCGCCTCGTCAACCGCCCCGTCGCGGAGGTCGGCCTCCAATGCCCGCTCAGCGTCGAGGTACCGCGCCCCGGCCGGGATCGCCGCGGCCCGCATCTCGTCGAAGACCGCCTGAGTCTGCGCCCGCTGGTCCCCG
Organism: uncultured Thermomicrobiales bacterium; assembly: GCA_902806405.1. GTDB lineage: Bacteria > Chloroflexota > Chloroflexia > Thermomicrobiales > UBA6265 > CADCWL01. The sequence continues at coordinate 18,363 of CADCWL010000199.1, forward strand.
GACAGACCGAGCCGGTCCGCCAGCTCCAGGACGTGGCTCGGTCCGGGCACGCCGTTGCGCTCCGCCGGCAGCGCGAACCCGGCACCCTGGCCGCGCTCGATCTGCTCCACCGTCTCCGCCGGGAGGGCGCGGATCGGCAACTTCGCCGCAGCGGACCGCGGCATCGCCCCGTGGCCGTCGTGCCCGCCGGACTCCGATTCCCCATCGACCGGCTCCGGCGTCGCCGAGCCGTAGAGCTGCGCGCGGACGGCGCCGAGGACGTCGATCTCCCGCTGCTGATCCCGGATCACCCGCTCGGCGAACGCGCGGATCTCGTCGCGCGTCGCCTGGTCCAGCGCCGCCTCGGACATCTCGATCGCGCTCCGGTGGTGCGGGATCGTCAGATCGATGAAGGCGAGATCCGGGTCTTCGGCCGCGCAGAAGGAGGCGACCTCGGCCGCGGGGTCCATCTGGGCCATCATCGCGCCCGTGCCGGGCATCGCCCGCTCCAGCGCGGCCATCGTTTGCTCGTCCATCGGCGCCGCGTCAGGGCTGCCGTAGAACCGAGCCCGATAGCCGCGCAGTTCCTCGATCTCCGGCGCCTGGATGGCGAAGATCGCCCGCGCGACCTCGCGCAGCCGCTCGTCCGTCAACCGGGGCAGGGCGGCCCGCGCAACCGGGATGATGGAGGCGTGGTGGGGAATCATCCCGTCGATGTAGAGGCGGTCGAACTCCGCCGCCGCGTCCTCCGTCGCGACGGTGGTGGTGGCCATCGCCATCGCGGCCATGTCGTGGACCATGTCGGCCGCGGGCGTACCGGTGGCCATGCCGGCCATCCCGTCCGGTTCGCCGGTCGGTGCGGCGGCGCAGGGATCGGCCGCCGGCGTCGCGGCCTGGCGCGCGTCGGCACCGTCTCCGGAAGCGATCATGCCGGACAGGACGAGGGCCGCGAGCAGCGCGGCGGCGGTCCTAGGCGCCGTTTTGTGCGTCGACAAGAGAGAAACCTCCGTTGGGGGGTCGCGCCGGATTGGACGCGGCCGAAGCGGCCGTGGGCAACGCCCACGGTGGGACCGGTGGTGCGCCTGTCGACCTAGATCCGGTACACCTGAAGGAGTGCGCGGCGTGTTCGGGGCGGGTGCGTTGGGGTCTTCCAGCAGGGCGTAGCCGCGGAGGTGGAGGTATGGGAGCTGGGCAAAGCGACGCCGCCGCCGACGCAGGGCCCATCGCTTCCGCTATCACCGCCGAGACGGGGCACCGCGGAGCGGGCGGTGCCGCACGAGGTGGGACGGGGCACGGGCGT
>CADCWL010000200.1 GCA_902806405.1 uncultured Thermomicrobiales bacterium
CTACGCCGTCGACCTCCGCGGCCACGGCGCGTCGGCCAAGCCGCCGACCGGCTATCTCCTCCCCGACTACGCCGCCGACCTGGCCGCGCTGCTCGACGCGCTCGGCCTCGACCGGCCGCGGCTGCTCGGGCACTCGCTCGGCGGGCTGGTGATCCTGAGCTGGGCCGTCGCCCACCCGGCGCAGGCGACCGCGATCGCGCTCGAGGACACGGCGCTCCGCTCCCAACCCGGCATCCTGGAGGCGTTCGACGGCTGGCTGGCGTTGAACGCACTGCCGCCGGCGGAGGCCGCCGCCTACTTCCACCGCGAGAACCCCGACTGGACGCCCGAGGACTGCCTCCGCCGCGCCGAGAGCATCACCGGCACCGCCCGCGCCGTCTTCGCCGAGCTCCGGGCCGACTCCGCCCAAAACCTGGCGACCGGCCGCGACCGCCTCGGCCCCCTCGCCGCGATCCGCTCCCCGCTCCTGCTCGTCCACGGCGACCCGGAGACCGGCAGCATGGTCGTCCCGGACGACGCCGCCCGCCTCGCCGCGCTGCTGCCGGACGCCCGCCTCGCCCGCGTCCCCGGCGCCGGCCACGGCATCCACCGCGACCGGACGGAGGCGTTTCTGGCGGCGGTGGTGCCCTTCCTCGAGGGGAACGGGGAGGGAGGGGAGAGGGACGGGGTGGGGGCCGACCGGCGCGTCCTGCACGGTTGACGCGGTCGTGGACGCGGCCACGTCGTCGATGCGAGACCGTTCGCGCCGCGGGAAGGGGTTGGAGGGAGCAGCCGGCGACCGGTGAGGTGGCGGCGACGGTCGGCCTACGCGGGAACGGCGGCGGCTAGGCAACGAGCCGTCGATCTCGCCCGGGGTTCAAAACCCCGGGCGAGTTCGGCGAAGCCGGCTTGGACAAGCGCGTGAGGGCGAACCGCGTTCACCGGCCCCTCTCGGGGGTGTCCGCCGGTGTGGCCTCGGGGGCTGAACCCCGGCGGCTCGGCCGCTATGCCACACCGGACGGTGGACGCCAGGGCAGGCTCGCGCGCGAAGCGCCGGTCGTCTCACCCCTACAGCATCACCCCCAGAATCCAGGGGTTGAACTCCTCCTCGCCGACCCCGGCCAGTTCGCTCTTGCTCGGCTCGCCGGAGGCGACGGCGAGGATCCGGTCGAAGATCTCGTCGCCCATCTGGTCGAGGGAGAGGCCGTCGAGCATCCGGCCGGCATTGACGTCCATGTCCGGTTCCTGGTTGCCGTACAGGGTCGCGTTGGTCGCGATCTTGATCGAGGGGGACGGCTTGAAGCCGAAGCAGGAGCCGCGGCCGGTCGTGAAGACGATCACGTTGCAGCCGCCGGCGACCTGGCCCGTGACCGAGACGGGGTCGTAGCCGGGGGTGTCCATGTGGACGAAGCCGCGCTCCGTGACCCGCTCGGCGTAGCCGACGACCTGGTTGAGGGGCGTCGTGCCCGCCTTCGCGATCGCGCCGAGCGACTTCTCGTAGATCGTCGTCAGGCCGCCGAGCTTGTTGCCCGGTGCCGGGTTGTTGTCGATGCTGGCGCCGAACATGGCGGTGTACTTCTCCCACCACCCGATCCGCTCCACCAGCGCCTCGCCGACCTCGCGGTTCTTAGCGCGGCGGGTCAGGATGTGCTCGCCGCCGTAGACCTCCGTCGTCTCGCCGAGGACGACGGTGCCGCCCTGGCGCACGATCTTGTCGGCCGCGTTGCCGAGGCCGGGGTTGGCGGTGACGCCGGACCAGCCGTCGGAGCCGCCGCACTGGAGGGCGACGGTCAGCTCCGAGGCGGGCACCGGCTCCCGCCGCGCCTCGTTGGCGACGGGGAGCAGCTTCTCGACCGCGGCGATCCCCTGCTCCACCGTCTTCGCGAAGCCGCCGTCCTGCTGGATCGTCAGGACCAGCGGCTGGTGGCCGTTGCCGAGCCCCGTCGCCTCGATCATGTCGCTCGGCTGGTTGACCTCGCAGCCGAGGCTGAGGATCACGTAGGCGCCGACGTTCGGGTGGTCGACGATGCCGGCCATCGTCCGCTGCAGGACCCCGAGGTCCGACGAGCCGTAGTGGGAGCCGCAGCCCCCCTTCGTCGCGAAGGCGACGACGCCGTCGACGTTCGGGTAGGGCGCCATCACCGCCGGATCGCGGAAATGGTCAACGACGCGCCGGGTGGCCGACGACGAGCAGTTGACCGAGGCGAGGACGGCGACGTAGTTGCGGGTGCCGACCCGGCCGTCTTTGCGGCGGAAGCCCATGAAGGTCCGCCGCTCCGCCTCCGGCACCATCTCCACCGGCCGGTACTCGGAGGAGTAGGCGTAGTCGAGCTCCAGCCCCTCGCCGACCGAGAGGTTGTGGCTGTGGACGTGGGCGCCGACCGGGATGTCCTGGGTCGCGAAGCCGATGATCTGCCCGTAGCGGCGGACCTCGCCCCCCTTCGGCACCGGCCGCAGCGCCACCTTGTGCCCCGGCGGGATCATCCCCCCGACGCGGACCTCCCCCTCGGCCGTCCGCAGCACGGTCCGCGGCAGGAGCGGCTGCTTCGCGATCGCGACCGCGTCCGCCGGGTGGAGCACCACCGCGACATCGGCCAGATCGACCGGCCCCTGCGGCCCCCGGCCGAGCATCGTCACGCCGTCGCCCTTCAACTGGGGCGCGGATTGGGTGGTCGACATCTTCTCAATCTCCTCAGAATCACCACGGAGAGGGCAAGTTTACCGTATGTCAATCTCGATCGTCGCTGCGGCCGAAGGCGCGGCGACGCCCGGCGGCGAAAGCAAGGGGGGCACCGTCGGGACGGCGATCCCACGCCGAATGTCGCCGCCGAACGAGGCCGACCCGGCGACGAGGCCGCGAACGACCCCGTCCTCTCCGCTCGATCGCGTCGATCGGCCGGGCCGCTTGGGCCGGGGAGTTGACGTCCGAGGGGAGATTTCCACCGCCGTCGAGCCGGCCGACGCTCCCGACGGGGCGCACGATCGCGACGATCGGGATGGCGACACCCGACAGGGATCCGACCCACCCGAACCGCCCGATCACGGAGATCACCGGGACGCCCATCGCACGCGTTGCCGATCGACGCGGCGACACCGCCCCGGACCATCGGAACCGCCCGCCGGGCCTAGAGGAGAAAGACGCCGAGGATGAACAAGAGGATCACCAGTTCCTGCCAGCCGATCCCGGCCATGGTCGCCTCCTCCTCGTCCGCATCCTCGGACCGCTCCCGCCGAACGGTGGTCGTCGGTGAGGAGCGATGCTCCCGCCGATCCCGGACGCGGACGGTCATCATCACGTTGCCAACGGTGCCGCGATCATGACACCGACGATGCGCGGAACGATCTCGATGACCGCGAGCGCCTGGTCCCCGCGACCGAACATCGGTCCTGCCGTGGCTACCGCGCCGTCAGCCCCCCGTCGATCACCATCTGGGCGCCGGTGACGTAGGCGGCCTCCTCCGAGGCGAGGTAGAGGGCGAGGGGGGCGATCTCCTCCGGCCGCCCCATCCGGCCGAGCGGCTGGCGGGCGTGGAGGGCCTGGCGCGTCTCCTCGACCTCGCCGGCGTGGTACCGCCGGAGGTAGCCCTCGACGAAGGGAGTCTCGACGGTGCCGGGGCAGATGCAATTGCAGCGGACGCCGCGGTCGACGAAGTCCATCGCCGTCGACTGCGTGATCGAGATCACGGCCCCTTTGGTCGTGCCGTAGGCGAAGCGGCGGGCGACGGCGACCATGCCGGCGATCGAGGCGATGTTGACGATCGCGCCGCCTTGCGGCTCCTGCGCCACCATCTGGGCGACCGCCGCCTGGGAGCAGTGGTAGACCCCGTCGACGTTGACCGCCATCAGGCGCCGGAAGTCCTCCGGCTCCGTCTCCAACAGGTTGCCGACCATCCCGATCCCGGCGTTGTTGACCAGCACGTCGAGCCGCCCCTGCCGCTCCACGATAGTCGCGACCGCCGCCTTCGCCGACAGCCGGTCCGTCACGTCGAGCGCGACCGGATATCCTTCGCCCCCGGCCTCCGCAATCTCGGCCGCGACCCGCCCGGCAGCAGCCTCGTCCACGTCCCCGAGGGCGACGACCGCCCCCTGCGCGGCGAACAGCAGCGCGATTTCCCGCCCGATCCCCGACCCGGCGCCGGTCACGAGCGCCGCCTTGCCGTCCAAGCGGAACATGGGAGCCTCCAAGCGACGAGCCAGCGGGCACCGCCTCCCTAACCGTCATCCCCAACCGAGGAATGAGGAACCTTTCCACCACGGCGTGGCCTGGGAGAGCCCCCTCATCCTTTGGGATGGCGGGGCGTGGGAAGCGCCGAGCCCATAGATTACCGCCCGGTGCTCACGACGCACAGCTCCTCCAGCAGCTCGACCCGGTTGCCGAAGGGGTCGTCGACGTAGAAGCGGTCGTAGCCCGGGAGCGGCTCATCGTCAACGGGGGTGTGGCCGGCCTCCGCCAGGCGTCGCCGCAGTGCGGGCAGGTCGGCGACACGGTAGGCGATGTGGGCCTTGGTTGCGGGGCGGAAGGCGGGGTCGACGCCGAGGTGGAGGTCGAGGTTGCCGGTCCCGAACCAGACGCCGCCGCGCCGCGCCAGGTTCGCCGGCTTCGGCAGCTCCGCGAAGCCGAGCAGTCCCCCGTAGAACCCGCGCGCCCGCTCTTCCCCCCCCGCCGGGATCGCCACCTGCACGTGATGGATCTCCGCCGCCATCGTGTCCTCACCCGCACCCGACCCGCCGCGGGCTGACCCCTCGGTCCCTTGCGTTGCGCCGGCCATCACCCTTCTTCGTTCAGCGCGTCAAGGAGGGCGCGAGCGAGCGCCGCCGCGGGTGTCAGGCCGACGCCCCGGACCATGGATCGGCCCTGGCGATAAACGCCGGCACCGTACGCGCTCGGCGCGCGCCAGGGAGCTCCATCAAGGGTGTAGCCGAACCCGAGGCGCAGAACCTCCTGGATCACCTTCTCGAGGTCCAGGTCGATAGCGACTCCCTTTCGCTCAAGTTCCGCTGCCAGGTGGCTCGCGCTGTCGACACTCAAGCACCGTCTCCGTTCAGGCATGGGTGGCTGCCGGGCGTCGACGCTGACCATGCCGTGCCCCATGGCTCGCTGCCCTGTCGCGCAGGACCTTGCGGTGGGCTTGGGCTACCCCGAGACGAGGATCACGTTCGCGTACGGCGTCGTATCGCCGGTGCGGACCGTCGCCCGGCCGGCGGCGGCGAGGCGCTTCAGCTCCAGGTGAGAAACGGGCTCGAGCGGCACATCGCCGAGGAGGGAGGCCACCGCGGCGACCAGATCGGGGCTGACATCGAGCGCCTCGGTGGCGATCAGGACGCGGTCGATCCGCCACTCGGCGTGGACGGCGCGGAGGACGTCGAGCAGGGTCGGGAGGCCGTCGACGAGGGCAAGGTCGATCCGCTCCGGGCCGACCGGGACCGGGAAGCCGCGGTCGCAGACGGTGAAGTAGTCCGTGTGGCCGGTGCTGGCCAGGAGGTGGCCGAGGGCCGGGTGGAGGATACCGCCGCGCTTCACGCCTGCGGCCCTTCCACGTCCGGCAGGGCGAGGCCGGCGCGGGCGTAGACCTCGCGCTTCTGGTCGAGCGTCACCCGCTCCCGGAGACCGGGCGCCGGCCGCTTGAAGTAGAGGGCGTGGCCGCTCTGGGTGGCCCCGGCGCCGACGCCGACCAACTCCCAGCCGTCCCTCCCGAGCGCCTCGAGGTCGGGCGCGGGGCCGAGCGCGTCGAGCATGCGATAGTCCCAGGTCCGCGTCTCGCTGCCCAAAGCCACCGCCACCGCCTCCCGATCCGCTGCTGCCGCCGGCCGGAGGCCGAAGCAGGGGATGCCACGCCGCTCGCCCGTCGGATGATCCCCGACGCCGACGGCGGCGTCAACGGCTTCCGCGGCGGCCGTTACGATCGCTGGCTCGGAACAACGGGGAGGGGTCGCGGCGCTCGCCCGATCCCGGCCGGCGTGGGGGCGGGGTCGGGGCGACGGACGCCCCCGCCGACGACGAGGCCGGCGCTGATCAGCACCAGGTTCTTGATGATGTACTGGCCTTCGAGCGTCGGCACGAGCGGGAAGCGGTCGAAGGTGACCTCGGGCAGGAGGACCAGCGGCAGCAGCGTCCCCGGCATCTGGAGGAAGAGCAGCAAGAGCGCCACCCGGGTCAATGGCCGGACGATCAGGCAGACGCCGATCGCGACCTCCCACCAGCCGAGCAGCGGGATGAACAGCTCCGGCGGCAGCCAGGTGACGGTCCGCTCGATCAGGGCGTCGGCGGAGCTGACGCCGAACGGCTTGAGGGCACCGAACCAGACGAAGACGAGCCCCAGCGACCAGCGGAGCAGCGTCGGGCCCCAGCGCCGCATCTCGCCGGCAATCCGTTGGTCGAGTCGGTCGAAGTCTCCCCGCATCGCGTCCACCCCTTTCGCCTCGCCGGGCGCCATCATCGGGAGGCGTCGCGGCCGGCCACTGGCGGAAAGCGTAGGGCGGCGACCGGGGCGGCGCCGTCGGAGGAAGTGCGCAATCGGCCGGCTCCGGATCGGACGAAGCCGCGCCGGTCGCGTGGTGGTTTGCGGCGCCGGCAGGTTCCGGTTTCCCCGACCGGCGTGGTCCGACCAGGTCGGACCACGCCGGTCGTTGGGACCGGTCGCGACCGGCCGAGCGCCGGCAACGGGGCACCTGGTCGAGGCCGCTGCACCCCGGGCATCGGTCGCGGACGGCCCCACCACGGGGGAGGACGCGAACGGCGTGGATCACGTCCGTATCGGCATCGTCCGTGCAGACGACGCTGACATCTCCGACCCGCAACCGCCACCGGCGCTCTCGCCCACGGAGCGGCCGCACGCCGCCACTCCCAGTCGCGGCGAGCCGATCGCCGGCAGCAAGGAAGCGGGCGGCCGGGCCGGACCGGGGCGGCGCGGTTTCTGCCGTGTCGGCCGGGTTCTGGTCGGCTCCTCGGTCACGGGCCAAGCGACCGTCGCACCACGGACTGCGACACGACGTCGCCCCGCTCGATCTCTTCCAACCCCGTTTCAGTCGCCGCCACGTCCTTGGGCGCCAGCTGCCAGCGCCCGGAGGAACGGGTCATCGGCCGGGACGCGCGCGGCGAGGAAGCGCTCGACCCCTGGCCGTTCACCCTCGGGGGGCATCGATCGGGGCGTGCCGACGGTCGCGGGTCTGGGGGAAACCCTCCTGCCTCGTTTCCGGCGCCCTGCCGAAAGGGGGCGAGCACGGCCCCTCGGGAACGCGTGGTGGGCGACACGCCGAACGGGAGCGGGGCCGAGGTGCCGTTCAGGCGAGGTTCGCCGGGAGGAGCCGTTCGACGATGACGACGTCCCGCCAGACACCGTCGAGCCGCCCGTGCTTCTCGTAGAGGCCGACCTCGCGGAAGCCGAGGGCACGGAGGAGGGCGCGGCTCGGGGCGTTCTCGGGAAAGACGCGGGAGAGGAGCTTGTGGAAGCCGGCCTCCTCCGCGGCCTCGATCAGCGCCGCCATCGCCAGCCGCCCGGCCCCGCGGCCGCGGGCCGGGCGGGCGACGTAGACCGAGAACTCGGCGATGCCGGCGTAGCAGGCCCGCGGCCGGTAGCCGGAGGTGGCGGCGAAGGCGACGACCTCCCCGCCGTCCTCCTCGACCACGACGATCGGGTGGGCGCCGTCGAACCACGCGGCGATCTCGTCGGCCGTGCGGGGCCGGGTCTCGAAGGTGGCGACCCGATCCGCGATCCCTTCGTTGTAGATCCGGGCGATCGCCGTCGCGTCGCCCGGGGCGGCGGCGCGCGCCCTCAACGTCGCCATCCCGGCACCCCCGCCATCGCCAGCGCCGCCAGGGCGCTCGCCACCGTCAGACCCCAGAGGACGGGGTTGTAGCCGCCCGCCCAGGTGTATGCCGCGCCGGCGCCGACCGGGGCGGCGGCGCGCGCGCCGGTCGTGAAGAGCGCCAGCGCGCCCCCGATCGCCCCATAGTGGGTGCGGCCGTAGAGCTCGGCGACGAGGCCGGCCCGCATCAGCGTGACAACCCCCCGTCCCGCGCCGAGAAAGACGACGGCGACCAGCACCCCGGCGGGCTGCCGCCACCAGAGGAGGAGGAGCAGCGCCGCCGCCTCCAGGGCGAAGACGACCGCCGTCACCGCCGCCGACGACCAGCGGCCGGCGAGCAGCGTCACCACCACCCGGGCCGCCACCTGGGTCGCCCCGATCAGGCCGGCGGCGGCGGCGGCGAAACCCACCCCGTGCCCCTCCTCGACCAGGAAGGGGATCAGGTGGACGCCGATCGCGACGGAGGAGAGGGTGCCGAGGGAGAAGGCGAGTGTCAACCACCAGAAGGGGGGCCGCCGCACCGCCTCGCGCAGCGTCGGACCGTCCGCGGCCGGGTTCGGCGGAGGCAGCGCCGGGTCCGGCGCGGCGTCGCCGTCCGGCAGCAGGCCGAGGTCCTCCGGCCGGCGGCGCAGGACCAGGGCGTGGGGCGGGATCGTGGCCACCGCGAGGAGGCCGGCGAGGGCGACGAGGGCGCCGCGCCAGCCGAGCCGGTCGACGAGCCACGCCGAGAGCGGCAGAAAGATGGTGCTGGCGAAGCCGGCGACGACGGTCAAGAGGAGCAGCGCCCGGCCCCGCTCCCGGTGGAACCAGGTCGCGACGACGGCGAAGGCGGGCTCGTAGAGGGTCGCCGCCATCGCCAGGCCGATCCCGACCCAGATCAGGTAGAAACCGAGCAGGCCGTCGACGGCGGCCCACGCCAGCACGAGCAGGGTGGCGGCGACCGAGCCGGCCGTCATCAGGGCGCGAGGCCCGTGGCGGTCGAGCCAGCGGCCGACGAGCGGCGCCGCCAGCCCCGAGACGAGGAGCGCCAGCGAGAAGGCACCCGTCAGCGCCGCGCTCGACCAGCCGAGCTCCGCCTCCATCGGCACCAGAAAGACGGAGAAGGCGTAGTAGAGGACGCCCCAGGAGACGGTCTCGGTGACGGCGAGGACGGTCGCCATCACCCACCCATAGTAGAGACCTCGCCCCGCCCCGACCGTGGCCGCCGTCATCGCGCCTCCCCCGCGGCCGACCGCGCACACGGCGCCGTGCCCCGGCGCCGACGGGTTGCTCCGGTCAGGAGCAGCAGCCGCCGCGGGCGGCGGCCGTGAGCTGGATCACCTGGGGGACCGACCCGCCGCAGCACCCGCCGGCCGCGCCCTCGACGGTCGCCGGCGCACAGCAACCGCCGGCTGCCGCGGCCGACTCGTCGGCGACCGTGTCCGCGTCCGCGGCGCAGCAGGCGACGCCGCGCTCGGCCAGCACGCCGGAGGAGCAGACGCCCGTCTCCGGCAGCACCAGCCGCACCTCGCGGGCGCCGGCGGCGTCCCCCGTCAGGGCGCAGGCGACGGAGCGGACCTGCTCGTAGCCGGTCAGCATCAGCGAGGTCGGCGCCCGGCCGTAGCTCTTCATGCCGACGACGTAGAGGCCCGGCTCCGGCTGGCGCAGCTCCGCCTCGCCGTGCGGCGGCACCGTGCCGCAGCTGTGCAGATTCGGGTCGATCAGCGGTCCGAGCGCGGCCGGGCTCTCGATCGCCGGGTCGAGGTCGAGCCGCAGCTCGGCGAGGAGGGAGAGGTCCGGCCGGAACCCGGTCGCGACGACGATCCGGTCGACGGGAGGCAGCGCCTCGTCCTCGCCGGCGACGACGATCCCCTCCGCCGTCTCCGTCACCCGCGCCGCCCGGAAACCGGGCACGAGCCGCAGCCGGCCGGCCGCCACGAGGGCACGGACCCGTTCCCCCAGGGCGCCGCGGGCGGGCAGCGCGTCGCCGGCACCGCCGCCGAAGAGGGTCGCGAGGCGGTCCGCCGGTCGCCGGATCGCCCACGTGATCGCCGTCCCCGGCGCCTCGGCGGCGAGGTCGACCAGATCGAGCAGCGCGTTGAAGGCCGAGTGCCCGCTGCCCACGACCAGCACCCGCTTCCCCGCGTACGCCGCGCGGTCGACGCCGCGGACGTCCGGGATGCCGTAGGCGACCCGGCCGCGGAGACCCCGCTCGCCGATCGCCGGCACCCCCGCGGCGCCGAGCGGGTTCGGCGTGCCGGTCGTGCCGGAGGCGTCGATGACCGCCTTGGCCAGGAACGGCGCTTCGCGCCCGGCGGCCGCCCGCACCGTCAGCAGGAAAGGCGCGTCGGCCCGGCCGTCCGTTTTCATCTTGTCGAAGCCGTCGCGGGCGACCGCCTCGACGCGAGCGCCGAGGCGGACGAAGGGGCGGAGCGCGGGGAGCGCGGCGAGCGGCGCCAGATAGCGCTCCACCACCTCCCGGCCGGTCGGGTAGCCCTCCGGCTCCGGGGCCGTCCAGCCGGCCTCGGCGAGCAGCGCCGCCGCCGCCCCATCGACGACGTAGCGCCAGGGGGAGAAGAGCCGGACGTGCCCCCAGGCGAGGACCCCGGCGCCGACGCTCTCTCCGGCCTCGAAGACGACCGGCTCCTCCCCCTTGGCGAGGAGGTGGGCGGCGGCGGCCAGTCCGACCGGGCCGGCGCCGATGATCGCAACCGGGAAACGGGCGATGGCGGAGCTTGGGATCATCTCGGGTCCTTTCTTGCGAAGGGCGCCGGTCGGCGCGATACCCCCTCTATATCGACGTCGCTCGATGCATTCGGGCACGGCATCCAGGAGCAGCTCCCCGGCGCCCCTACGCGTTCAGGATGCGGCGGGCCGCCTCCGGAAACTCGGCGACGCAGGCGCGGTTGACGCGGTAGTACATGAAGGTTCCGCGCCGCTCGGCGACCACGAAGCGCGCCCGGCGCAGGATCTTGAGGTGGTGGGAGATGGCCGGCTGCCCGAGCGGGAAGCGGTCGACGATGTCGCAGACGCAGACCGGCTCGTCGCTCGTGGCGAGCAGGTTGAGGATGCGGAGCCGGGTCGGGTCGGCCAGGGTCTTGAACCAACCGGCGTACTCCTCGGCCTCCCCCTCGCCGACGACCGGCGACGCGGTGACCGGGGGGCAGCAGCGGGGCAGGACGTCGGCGTCCGCGGTGCGCACGAGGGGCGCGGTGACCATGGGATATTTCCTCCAGACCGAACCATACCGGATTCATCGAAGAACGTCAATATGCATCCGCCGGATTGGAGCCGGGCGGCCGGACGGAGCGCGCCGGTCGGCGGGGAGGGGCGGCACGGCGAACGGCCGAGTCGCGCAGCGGCCGACGCTTCACGACCGCCTTCCCTTCCCGTATCCCGTCAACGACGATCGGCGGTCCCGCCGCCGCGTCGCTCCCTCGCGGACCGGAGGCGGCGTTGCCGACGAGGCCAGCCGGCACGGCCGCGGCGATCCGGCCGGCGCTCGGCACGATGCAGGTCCCGGCGACCCGGAGGGAGAGGCTCGCGCCGGAAGTCGTGCCCGCCGAGCAGCCCCAGACCGAGCAGCCCCGCCCCGGCCAGCATCGCCCCGCCAAGCCAAAAGACGGCCCGGACGCCGACCGCGTCGACGAGCACGGCGCCGCCGGCCAGCGACAGCAGCCGCGCCGCGTTCCACGTCACGTCGAGCAGGGTGAAGACGCGGCCGCGCACGGCGTCGGGGATCGCGCCCTGCAAGGTCGAGGTGAAGACCACCATCCCGGTCGACGTGTTCAGGCCGTAGACGAAGAGGATCAGCAAGGCGACCGGCAGCGGCGTGACGACGGCGAGCAGGACATCGCCGGCACCCCGCACCACGTAGGGGACGAAGAGCCACCGGGCGTCGCGGTAGTCGCGGGCGAGCGCATTCGGGATCAGCGGGCCGACGAGCGCCCCGGCGCCGATGGCCCCGATCAGCCAGCCAAAGCCGCCGGGCGGGAGGCGCAGGTGCCCTTCGGCCAGCACGACAAGCAGCGCACCGGTCGCCCCCGTCCCCAGCGACGCGAGGGTCTGCACGATCAGGAGGCGCGAGACGAGGCGGTCGCGGCGGGCGAAGCCCAGGCCGGCGCGGGCATCGTTCAGGTAGCGGCCGAGCCCGCGCTTGGCGTTCGCGGCGAGTTGCCCGGCGTGGGCCGGGATCCGGAGTCGGGCGATCAGCAGGGCCGAGACGACGAACGTCGCCGCGTTCAAGGAGAAGGCGGCGTCGGTTCCGATCAGGGCGATCAGGCCGCCGGCGACCGCCGAGGCGACGATCTGCACGAGCCGGCCGGTCGACCACGCGACCGAGTTGGCGGCGAGGCGCTGGTCCTCGGACGTGATGGCAGGGATCACCGCCTGGACCGTGGGGTTGAAAAAGGCGTTGCCGGCGGCGAGCCCCGCGGCGACGGCGTAGGCGTGCCACGCGCCCTGCGGCCAGATCAGCGTCGCGACCAGCGCCGCCCGGATCAGGTCGGAGGCGATCAGCACGCCCTTGCGGCTGAAGCGGTCGATAACGACGCCGGCGAGCGGCGCGAGCAGCAGCGCCGGGACGATCTCGGCGGCGACGAGCGCCGCGACCGCCGCACCCCGGCCGGTGAGGTCGTAGACGAGCACGACGAGGGCGATGTAGTGCAGCGTGTCGCCGAAGTTGGAGACCAGTTGCCCGAGCCAGAGCGGGAAGTAGGAGGGGCTGCGGGCGACGCCGGCGTACGACCGCAGGACGCCGCCCAACCGGCCGGCCACCGGGGACATTGGCGGCTTACTCGGACAGCGCCGCGGCGATCGCGTCGGGCCGGAAGCCGACCACCGTCGTCTCGCCGACGACGAGCAGGGGCGTCGCGAAGGTGCTGGACCGGTGCAGCGACGGCGCGGCGTCGGGATCGCCGTTCACGTTGCGCTCGCGGCGGGCGATGCCGCGCGCGACCGACCAAGCCCGGAGCTTCGGACCCTCGTCGCTGTCGCCCGCGGTGGCGAGGATCGGCGGCTCGTTCATGGCGGGAAGAGTAGCCGAGGCGAAGCGTCGGCCGGGGGTGCGGGTCAGGTGCCCGCCCCGTCTGCGCCACCGGGGAGGTCGGCGAAGGCGGCCGGGTCGGGCAGGGTGTCGTCGAGGATGTTCCACCAATGGTCGGTCTTTGCGGCGCTGTACTTATCCGGGACGAAGGTGCGGTAGGCCATCGTCTGGAGGCCGAGGTGCATCAGCTCGCGGCCGAAGGGGAGGTGCTTCAGGATGGCGGCGACGTGGACGTGGCGCCCGTGGCTGAAATTCGGGAGCTGGCCGGAGAGGAAGAGCGTGAGCACGTTGCGGTAGCGGCGCTCGACCTGGAGCGACGCAATCGTCCGCTTCGGCTTGCCGCTGGGGGCGAAGGAGGTCACGCAGCGCCCCCGGTCTCGACGTCGCGGGCGAAGTGGTCCGGCAGCCCGTCGGCGGCGCGGATCGCGGCGGCCATCGCCGTCACGTCGTACGGGATGCGACGGATCTCGACGGAGGGTGGTTCGCCGGGCGCGAGGTCGAAGAGGGCCCAGGCGGCCCGCGGATCGCCGTCCTTCGGCTTGCCGACGCTCCCCTCGTTCACCATCAGCACGCCGGCGATCTCCTTGACCCACGGCTGGTGGGTGTGGCCGAAGACGAGCACGTCGCAGCCGGCGTCGCGGGCGATCCGCTCCAGGGAGCGCGGGTCGCGGTCCGCGAACAGGTACTCGTTCATCCGCCGCGGGCTGCCGTGGACGAGACGGACGCGATGCCCCTCGGCCTCCAGCCGGATCTCGGGCACCAGGGAGCGGAGGTACGCCTTGGTGTCGTCGGTCGTAACCCCCCGCGTCCACATGAGCGACTGCCGGCCGCGCGCCGCCTCCTCGTGGTCTTTGTAGGCGCAGCCGCAGTCGTCGCGGTCGAAGCCGACGCCGTCGTCGTAGTTGCCCATGATCGTCGGGATGGCGCGGTCACGGACGAGGGCGGTCGTCTCGTTCGGGTACGCCCCGTACCCGACGAGGTCGCCGAGGCAGTAGACCGCGTCGGGGGCGGCGGCGTCGATCGCGGCGAGGGTCGCTGCGGCGGCGTCGCTGTTGCCGTGGAGGTCGCTGAAGATCGCGATCCGGGTGGTCATCGACTCTCCTCGTCCCTCCCGCGGCCGGTCATCGCGCGACCCTGGCGGACGGCGGGCGGTCTGTGGTGGAAAGGGCGGCGCGAACACGCCGCTTTGCCGGCACGCGCCGCGGGTCACGCCAGCCGCGAGACCGGCGCGTTGCCCGGATCGCCGGCCGTCGCGGCGTCGGGGAACAGCCTCCCCTTGAGCCAGAGCGAGGCGTAGACGAGCCCGATCAGGGCCGGCACCTCGATCAGGGGGCCGACCACGCCCGCCAGCGCCTCGCCCGACGCGATGCCGAAGACGCCGACCGAGACCGCGATCGCCAGCTCGAAGTTGTTGCCGGCCGCGGTGAACGAGAGCGCCGCCGTCTCCGGGTAGCCGAAGCTGAGGCGCCTGGAGATGACGAAGGCGAGGCCGAACATGACGCCGAAGTAGACGACGAGCGGCGCCGCGATCCGCAGCACGTCCAGCGGCAGCTCGACGATCCGGTCACCCTGCATCGCGAACATGAGGACGATCGTGGAGAGCAGCCCGAGGAGCGCGGTCGGACCGATGAGCGGCATGAGGACGTTGTCGTACCAGTCGCGCCCCTTGGCCGGCACGAGGGTTAGCCGGGTGAGCGCCCCGGCGGCGAGCGGGATGCCAAGGAAGATCAGCACGCTCTTGGCGATCTCCCACATCGAGACGTCGACCACCGTCCCCTCGGCGCCGAACCAGCCGGGGATGACCGACAGGTAGAACCAGCCGAGGACCGAGTACATCGCGATCTGGAAGAGCGAGTTCAGCGCCACCAGCACCGCCGCCGCCTCGCCGTCGCCGCGGGCGAGCATGTTCCAGATCAGCACCATCGCGATGCAGCGGGCCAGGCCGATCAGGATCAGCCCGTTGCGGTAGTGCGGCTCGTCCGGCAGGAAGAGCCACGCCAGCCCGAACATCAGCAGCGGGCCGAGCACCCAGTTGAGGGCCATCGACGCCGCGACGAGCCTGCCCTGGGCCCGGAACCGGCCGAGCGACTCGTAGCGAACCCTGGCCAGCACCGGGTACATCATCCAGAGCAGGCCGGCGGCGATCGGCAGCGAGACCCCGGCGACCTTCACCCGGTCGAGCGCCGCGCCGAGGTCGGGGAAGGCGCGGCCGAGGGCAATGCCGAACCCCATCGCGGCGAAGATCCAGAGCGGCAGGAAACGGTCGAGGAGGGAGAGGCGCGGCTTGGCGACGGCGGGCGCGCGGCCCACGTGCCCCGCCCGGTCCAGTTGTGCGGCCATGATCGAGTCGGGTCCCTTCCGTGTCGCGGCTGCCGCGTCCTCTGTCCGACGGGGAACAGGCTAGGGGAGGCTGCCGGCCTCGGCGCACGGCAGAGCACGCGCCCGGCTTGGTCACGGCCGCCGCCGAGACGCTCGGGATGCTGCCCGCCGACCGGCTCACGATCGTGGTCCGGCACCGTCCGTGAGCCGTCGGCTCTCATGGCGGCGCTGCTCCTTCTATCGACGCGCGTCTATCTCTCTCGGCACGGACGTGCGTCAGCCGACCGCGACGAGCGGCAGCGGCACCGGCAGGAGACCGTCGAGTGTCCCGCGCAGCAGCGCCAGGCCGCGCGGGTCGGCGCTGTAATAGGCCCAGACGCCGCGGCGGGAGACCGTGATCAGGCCGGTCTCCCTGAGCACCTTCAGGTGGTGCGAGACGGTCGGTTGGCTCACGTCGAAGCGGTCCACGATGTCGCAGGCACAGACCGGCGCGTCCTGGGCCGCGATCAGGCGGAAGACCTCGAGGCGGGTCGGGTCGGCCAGCGCCTTGAAGGTGGCGACCGTGCGCGCCAGGTCCGCCGCCGGCAGGGCGGGGAGCGAACGCGGCGGCTCGCAGCAGCCCGGGGGCCGGGGTTTGACGCTCATGCCTCCATGATAGCTATATATCGATCGACGTCAATACGTCCCGATCGGACCGGGTTGCCCTGGCGACCATGCGACCCCTTCGGCGCGACGGAGCGGGGTCCCCTCGGGGGGACCCCGCGTCCTTGGTCGTCTCCGGTCTGCTTGGAGGCGTGGCGCGGGCTCGGTCAACCGCGCCGCCGCCCGGTGACGGTGCGCTTCCCGTTCAAAGGTCCTCGCACTGGTCCTCCTTGTTGCCCTGGACGACGTTGCCGCCGCCGGTCGGGGGCGGGGTGTTCTCTTTGCACTGGAGGTTGCCGTCGATCCGGTTGCCGTTGACGGCGACGCCGCCGTCGTGGTCGAAGACCTGGACGTCCTGGTTGACGACGTTCTGGTTCAGCTTCGAGGCGCCGGCGTTGGCGACGACCTGGATGCCGCCCGTCACCCGGTTCGCGCCGACCTGGAAGGCGCCGCCCTGGTCGATCTGGACCTGGCCGCCGACGATCGAGCCGCTGAGCGAGACGAGCTTGTGGTTCTCGGCCTGGACGTTGCCGTTGACGCGGATCTTGGTGGCCCGGAGCGTGGCGTTGCGCTCGACCTTCAGCGTCCCCTTGAGCCGGGTGCCGTTGAGGACGCACGTCTTGCCGGCCGGGACCCGGACGTTGTCGAGCAGCCTGGGCCCGATCGTGCCGACGCATCGGGTCTCCTCGGCCGAGGCGCCCGGCGCCGCGGCGAGGACCGACGTCAGGGACAGGACCGTCAACATCGCGGCGAGCATCGGTTTTCGCATCGTGGGTACTCCTCCTCTCGGGTGGTGGGTTCCGGCCCCTCGTGTCGGGGGCGACCGCCGTGTGGCATCGCCGGCTGCGGTCGGTGGGTGCGGCCTCCTCGCCCGCGATTCCGCCGGCCGGTCGCTGGCGACCCCCGTGGGCCGCCGTCACCCAAGGAGAGGGAGAGAACAACCGCGTGATACCAGGGGGCGTTGGCCCGGCGGCGCCGAGCGGGGTCGGCCTCGCGGTTGGGACGCGGCCGCGGAGAAGCGCGGGCGGGCACCGAACGTGCATACCCCTGCCGCGATGGCGTCCCGCCGCCCCCTCGTCCGACCCCTTTGCCACGGTCACCGCGAGGACGCCCCATGGAACTGAACCAAAGCGCCGAACTGGTCGACGCGCTCGTCGTCGGCGGGGGGCCGGCCGGACTCTCGGCCGCGATCTACCTCGCCCGCTGGTGCCGTTCGGTCGCCGTCGTCAACTGCGACCGGCCCGGCCGCTCGGACTGGCCGCAGGTTAACCACAACTACCTCGGGTTCCCGGAGGGGATCACCGCGCGGGAGTTGGTGGAGCGGGGGCGGGCGCAGGCCGAGGGGTACGGCGCCCGCTTCCACGACGCCGAGGTCGCCTACGTCTCGCGGCCCGACGAGGATGGCGTCTTCAAGGCCGAGGCGCCGGGGCTGACGCTGCGGGCGCGCGCGATCCTGCTCGCGACGGGGGTCCGCGACCGGTGGGTGGAGTTCCCCGGCTACGAGGAGTTCATCGGCCGCACGATCCACTGGTGCATCGTCTGCGACGGCTACGAGATGCAGGGGCAGCGGGTGGTGATCGCCGGCAACGACGAGCACACCGCCGAGATGGCCGTCCAGATGCTGCGCTTCACGCAAGACGTGACCGTCGTCACCAACGCCGGCTCGCTCGGGATGCCGCCCGCGTTGGTCAAGCGGCTCGACCAGCACCGGATCCGTCTGGCCGTCGGCCGCATCGTCGGCGCCCGCGCCCGGGAGGAGGGCGCGTTGGCGGCCCTCACGATCGAAAGCGGCGGCGAAACGACCGAGGTGGCGGCGGACCACCTCTTCAGCGTCCAGGGCTCGGAGCCGAACAACGCGCTGGCCCGGTCGCTCGGCGTCCGGCTGTCGGCCGACGGCTTCGTGGAAGCCGGCACCGAGGGGATGACGAGCGTGCCGGGCGTCTTCGCCGCCGGCGACCTGACCCGCCTCTTCTCCCACCAGATCGTGACCGCGGCCCACGAGGGAGCCGCCGCCGCGAACGCCCTCAACTACTACCTGTTCGAGAAGGACGAGGAGGCGTTCCGGACGGCCCGCGGTCAGGCGTCGACGGACGCGGACTAGGGCGTGCCGGCAAACCGACGAGCGGGGTACCCTCCGGGGCACGGAGAGGCCAGAACCGACCGACGAGCGGTTCGCCAGGCCGGCGCCACACCCGCCGCCGCAGGAGCGCCGCACCGGCCGGCCCACGAAGGATCACCGTCTCGTCCTGGGGGGCATCCTCTGGGTCCTGCCGACCGGCGCCCCGTGGCGCGACCTGCCCGAGCGGTACGGCTCCTGAAGTACCGTCTACCGCCGCTGGCAGCAGGCCGGGGTCTGGGGCCGCGTGCTCGCCGAGTGACAGCGCCGCGCCGACGCGGACGGTCGGCTGGACCGGACGCTGCACGTCGTGGATAGCTCGCTTGTCCGGTCCCCCCGGCGTGCCGCCGGGGCAAGGGGGGTGATCTGGCCCGCGAGGCGCTCGGTCGAAGCCAGGGCGGCTTCTCGACGGAGCTCTGTCTGCGCGCCGAACACGGCGGCGAGCCGGTGGTCGTGGCGCTGACCGGTGGCGAGCGGCACGAGCGCAGCCGGTGCTGCCCACACTCCTGAAGCGGGGGGCGGTCACGGGGGCCGAGCGCGGTCGACCGGGGGTCGGTGCTGACGCCGTGGCGGGCGACAAGGGGTCCAGCAGCGAGCGGGTGCGGCGCTACCCCAAGGGACGACGGATCGCGGCGGTGATTCCGACGGAGGCCGACCGGGCGCCGCCGCCGCGCTTCGACCGGGCAGCGTGCCGCGAGCGCAACGCGGTCCCGCGGCCGATCAACCGCCCCCAGCGGCGGCGCAGCGCCCCGCGCTCCGAGAAGCGGGCGGCCACGTGCCGGGCGATAGCGACCATCGTCGCCATCTTCCCCCGGCTGCGACCCTGCCGCCGCGCCCCGGGCGAAGGGCGCCGCGACTCGTCCCGCGAACGGCGGCATGGTGAGGGCCGTGTCGGCTCGGTCATGACTCGGTCGGCTGCCCGCCAGGGCCGGGGAACCGCGTCTCGAAGTCGATGACCTTGATCCAGGTCGGCGTGATGGTCACGAGGGCCATGTTCCGATCTTCGGCGCGCACGCCCGCTTCCCACTCCGCCATGCGATCCTCGCCCACGATCCTCCGGGACGCCTCGATGTACTCGTCCGGCAAGCCCGTGTCGAATGCGATCGTGGCGACCCCGCGTGCCAGCAGGATGTACGGGGGGAAGTCCGTGGTATCGACGGTCAGCGCCACCCTCGGGTTCGCGCTGAGGGCCGTGATCTTGGGCCAGTCCGGCGGCGAGGCGAAGACAAACCCCGCGCCGTTCCACAGGTAGCTCACCGGGACCACCCGCGGCGACCCGTCCCGCGCGACGTAGGCGATGCGCGCGGGGATGGGCGCCCGCAGCAGCTTCTGCACGACGGGGTCGTTGTTCATGATCTCGACGATCTCTTCGTACGTCACGCAGCTCCTCCCTGCTTCGTGCCGAGCCGTGCCGGGGCGTTGCTCGGTGGCGAGTCCTACCTCCTGCTTGCCCATTGCATCGGCGGGCGACCGGGCGGGGGCCGAGCGGGCGGCAGCCTTTGGCCTCATGCCGGAGGTCGTCAGGCCGGCTCGAACCGGGTGCGGCATTGTGCCGTTGCCGCGCCGGCGGGTCGTGGCGGGCAGTATTGCCCGGGCGTGTCGCTTCCCGCCCCTGGGGCGCGACGACGGACGCCGAACGCGCGCCGCAGCCCGTCGCCCGCCGCGACGCGGTGGCCTGCGCCGCGAGTGGCGCCCCCGCTGCCCCGGC
>CADCWL010000201.1 GCA_902806405.1 uncultured Thermomicrobiales bacterium
GCACCCGAATCGGCGTCGGCAATAAGCCCCGGCTACCGCGGGTGGTAGCCGTTGGGGGGCTGAGCGAGACCATGCAACGAGCGTTCAGGCGGCCACGACGACGGCCCTGAAGATCATGTCGAAACCCTCCTTTCTGGCGAAGGTGCCGCCGGTCGGGGTAGCGCTGGTGAACAGCGTGCTGCCCGGGCATTCGTCGATCGGCTAGTTCTGGTACCACCGGTGGAGGAGTCCGAACCGGCCGCCCGAACGGCCCACGACGACGGCGTACCGTCGGTTCTGCCGCACCTCCGGCGCCGTGCCGCCGGTGAAGGCGAAGGTGAGGGGTTGGCCCCCTGGCTGAAGGCCCCCGCCGGGGATCGTCTTCTCGGCAAGGATTTTGGCGGTCATCGGCGCCCCGGTGGCGTCGACGGGGACGATCTGGCCGACATAGTCGCCGGTCGAGTCGATCCGGTGGTCGAGGATGACCGAGACCTGCGTCAGTTTTCCGCTGACCGGGACCTTGAAGGTCTGAGCATGCCTCCCCTGGATGTCAAAATTGGTGTTGCCGTCCGTCCCAATGGCCTTCTGGCAGCGGATCACCTGCCGGCGGCCGGCAATCGCCGTCCCGGGAGCTGCAAGCGACCCGGTGGCGCCGCCGAGGAGGAGCGCGGCCACGCCCGCCAGCAGATGCCGCCGCGACCGAGTCGTGGACAACGAGCGCGTGAAGTCGTCGAAGCGAACCCCGTCCATGTCCGTGTGCCTCCCATGCCGGCGATCGATCCCAGGGGTTAGGCGCGCAGCGATCGGCGCGCCGATTGGGAGGATGAGCCGGTGGCCTCCACCGGCACGAGTCGTCGTCAACCGCCCTCATCCCCCGCCACTCCCTTGCGTCCGGGGTTCGCCGCGCCTCTCCCTTGGTCTCGAAGGCGGGACGCCTCGTCTCGGCGACGTATCCGCCTACCACCTTGGCGATCATCCCTTCGGCGGCGGCGTGACCGGTCGTCGGGGCTCCGCCGGGCGACCCGCTCCGTATCGGCCAGCGTACCCCCCAAGATCCTCCGTTGGTCACGGCATGCCCCACGCGGCTCGCCACGGACCTCCCGCTCGGGAGTGCCGCTCGCTACGGAACGTTCGTGATGCTCTCGCAATGGTGCCCGCTCTCGGTGTCATCGGTCGGCACGGTATCGCTGTCCGCGCCGCCGTCGCAGATGTTACCGAAGCCGGGGTTACCGTCAATGTCGTCGTTGCCGTCCTCGCCGAAGAGTTTGTCGGTCCCGTCGCCGCCGTCTAGATCGTCGTCGCCGGTGCCACCGTAGACGCGGTCGTTCCCGCTCCAGCCCATCGCGTAGTCGTTGCCGTCGCCCCCGTAGATGCGGTCGTTGCCGGTCCAGCCGCCGAGGTCGTCGTCGCCCCCCCCGCCGCAGACGATGTCGTCGCCGCCCCGGCCGTCGATGAAATCGCGTCCGCGCGTCCCGAGGATGACATCCCTGCGGTTCGTTCCGTAGGTGCGGCCGTTGGGCTGCGTCACTTTGATCGTCGGGTTGGCGCACGGCCCCGCCGCCGGGACAGCAGTGCTGCCGCTTGCGGCGTCGAACGTCAGGACCATCCCCACGACGAGACTTATGAAGCGCACCCGGAGTCCTCCCTCGCTGATCCGCATGGTTCGCATTGAGCTGATGTCGTCCACGACGGCGGCTTCTGGCAGGCGCCTCGCCTTACTCGCAGTTCTCCAGGGTTTGGTCGCCGGAGGAGCCACAGTTGTCGTTCCCGGGGCCGCCGTCAAGGAGGTTGGACCCGCCGTCCCCGGCCAGCGCGTCGTTGCCGTCATCGCCGAAGATGCGGTCGTCTCCCTCGTCGCCGTCCAAGCGGTCGTCGTTGCTTCCGCCGTAGATCACGTCGTTGCCGTCGCCGGCCGGGACCCCGTCCTCGCCGTGGACATCGTCCCGGCCGTCCCCACCGTAGAGCTTGTCGTGCCTATTGCCGCCCCACAGGACGTCGTCGCCGCCGGCGCCGCAGATCAGGTCGTTGCCGCCGTTGCCCCAGATGGTGTTGGCGCCGCGGGTGCCGAGGATGACGTCGTTTCCTCTGGTGCCAGAGGTGAACGGCCCCGTCGCCTTGATCGTCGGGTTGCGGCACGGACCCGCCGCCGGCGCGGTCGTCGGCGTGGCGAGCATCACCGTCGACAGGACCATGAACGCGAGAAGACCCACGATGCGCACGGTCTGCCCCTCCCCTGGTATTGCGGCCCGGGCCGATGTCCCGCCGCCGTTGCTGCCGTGAGGCGCTACACGCGCCCTGCTAGCTTGCCAACGAGCCCGGCGACGACCGCCGTGGCGGCCACAAGGTCGGATGCGTGGAAGGCTCCGCCCGACCACGTCGCGACCCCGTCGACTGCCTGGGGCGCTCCGGCACCGGTGGCGGCAAAGGCGGACCCCTCCGGGCGGATGCCGAGTGAGATCTTGTGGAGCGGGTGCCGGTTGTCGGGCAGGCGGGTGCGCACCCCGTCCGGGACGATACCGACGTAGGCCTTGTGCAGCGGGTGCATCTCCATCGGACTGCCTTTCTCGCGCGGCTCGGCCGGCGCGAATGATGATCTGGATACGGCGGACGCGGGGTGCGTGGCGACCGCGCAGCGCCACCCGGCGTCCTCCCCGGCGGCCCCCCGCCGGGTCCCGGTAGCACTAGGGCGTGTCTGCAAATCTCCCGGCGCCCTACGCTTCGCGTCATGAAACCGAGCGACTTGACCGACGCGCAGTGGGAACGGCTTCGCCCGCTGCTGCCACCGCAGAAGTCTTCGACCGGGCGTCCCGCCAAAGACCACCGCACGGTGATCAACGGTATCCTCTGGGTGCTGCGGACCGGAAGCCCGTGGCGCTGCCTCCCCGAGCGCTACGGCTCCTGGAAGACGGTCTCCAGCCGCTTCTATCGGTGGCAGAAGGCGGGGATCTGGGACCGGGTCCTGTCAGCGTTGCAGCGGCGGGCGGACGCGGAGGGGCGGCTCGACTGGACGCTCCACTTCGTAGACAGCACCGTCGTCCGGGCGCACCAGCACGCCGCCGGGGCAAAGGGGGGGGCTCGGCAGCCGAGGCGCTCGGGCGCAGCCGCGGCGGGTTCACGACGAAGGTCCACCTCCGGTGCGAGCGGAGCGGGAAGCCGATGGTCGTCGTGCTGACGGCGGGCGAGCGCCACGAGCAGCCGGTGCTGCCGCTGCTGATAGAGCGCGGGGCGGTCAAGCGGCCGGGACGCGGCCGCCCGCGCATCCGGCCCGACCGGGTAGCTGGGGACAAGGGCTACAGCAGCCCGGCGGTGCGGCGCTACCTTAAGGGACGCGGCATCGGGGTGGTCATCCCGACCAAGGCCGGCGAGGCGCCGGACCCGGCCTTCGACCGGGCGGCCTACCGGGAGCGCAACGCCGTCGAGCGGCTGATCATGCGGCTCGAGCGGTTCCGGCGGGTCGCCACGCGCCACGAGAAGCGGGTCGCCAACGACCGGGCGATGGTCACCGCCGCCGCCATCCTGCTCTGGAGGTGAGCCGCTCGCGGCGCCTCATAGGAGGGCGGTCATCGTCACCGAACCGTCGGTCGGGTCGGAGACGCCGGCGTCCCGGAAGCCCTTGCGCTCGTAGAGCCGTCGGGCGGGGTTGCGCCGGTCCACCGAGAGGCTGACCGCCCGGAACCCCTGCTCGCGCGCCAGCGCCAGCGCCGCGTCGAGCAGCGCCCCCCCGACACCCCCGCCCCGGGCGTCCGCCGCGACGCCGATCGACAGCTCGGGGACGTCGGGCGCGACAAAGCCCCAGCCCGGGTCCTCGGCCGGCAAGAGGCGGTACCAGGCCGCCCCCAGGCGCCGCCCGTCCCCGGCGGCGGCGACGACCGCCCCGTCGCCGGGCCGCCCCCAGCCGTCGAGGTAGCGGCGGACGTGCGGGATGGCGAAGGCGGCCTCCCGCCCGAGCGCGCGCATCCCGGGGTCGACGGCCGTCGCCTCCCAGGCCATGTCCCACAGGAACGGCTCATCGTCGGGTCGGGCGGGTCGGATGACGAACACGGCGGCCCTCCGGGCATTGCGCACCACGCAGCTTGTACCACCCGGCCCCCGCTAGCGCGAGCGGCGGGTTTGCGGACACGCCCTAGTCGAGCGCGACGGCGACGTTCGCGTCTCCGCCGGCGGCGCCGGCGATCCCGACGCCGCCGGCCGCGCCGATCCCGATGCCGGTGCCGGTGCCGACGCTGCCGCCGTCGATGGCGACCGCGCCGTCGGACACGTCGCCGACCCCGATGGCGCCGCCAGCGTTCTCGCCGGAGGTGATGTCGCCGACGAGGATGAGACCCCCGCTGGCGCCGGCGAGCGAGGTGCCGCCGTTGCCGGCGGCGGCGGTGTCCGACCCGTCGTGGGCGGCGGCGGCGGTGGCGAGGGCGACCGAGAGGACGGTGGCTGCCGCGAAGCCCAGCAGGCCGCGGCGTTGGTGGGGGGTGCGGTCCGGCCGGGCCTCGGCGGCGCGATGTGCCGGCTCGATCTCTCGTGCGAGGTCCGCGCGCTTCGTCTCGGCGACCAGCGTGTGAAAGTCTAGATCCGCGGCCATCTCTGATGATCTCCTTCCTTTGTTCTGTTGCTGCTCCCTGGCGGTTCTCGACTGAAAACAGCATAGGGACCCCCGCCGGCCCGCACATGGGCCAAACGGCGTATTCCGCGAGGCCGGTCGCCGACCCCGTACCACGTCGTCGACGTGGGGCGCGTACGGCATTCGGCGTAGATGGGGAGATGGAGGGGGTCGGTGGCGGGGTCGTCCGGTTGGCATCACCGCGTTGGCCGTCGGGGAAGCGTCCCCAGTCCGGGGCTCCACGCGGTTCGGGGTAGGGAGGGCAGGGGGAGCGGGCGGCGTCCGCCGAGGTGGTCCCCGGTTCCCCTGCGGTGTTCGCTCTGGCGAGCCAGCGACCGCGCGGATCCTAGGGGTGGGGCAAGAGCCCCAATCGCGCGGCCGCGGGGCACGAGGCGAGCGGTTGATCCGGCCGGGCCGACCGCGGATTCGGCAGGATTGGGGGGGCGGCGTCGGTCGCAGGTTCGCGCACGATCACCGGGGGGCAGACGGCTGTCGGGTGACCCGGGGCGGAGACGCTGGCGGTTGGCCTCGCCCGGCCGGGGCAGGCATCGAAGCTCGACGATGAGCGCCGCATCGTCGGGCCGCGGAAACTCAGCCCGCGCTCGGCACGGCCAAAACCGCTCGCGGCTTGCAGTGGTGGCACGGTTCCAGGCGGGACGACGGTCCTACCTCCCCCTCGGCCCACCGTTCGAGATCTTTCAGTCGGATCGAGCAGACCTTGATGTATTCCTTGGTCCAATGGCGTTTGGCTTGGCCGGAACCGAGGTGAGGGCACGACGCGCGATGGAGCATCAGGTAGTCCGATCGGGGCTGCCGTGTCGTATTGACGACGAACCCGTCGTGGGTCGCCTTCCCGTGCAGAAAGCCTTGGTCGTCGTCTTTGAACGTCCCCACCGCCGCCTCGCCTTCTCCGCAGACCGGCTCAGGCCAACCCCGCCGCGCGCCAGAGGTCGTCCATCGCCCGGCCCGCCTCTTGGGCGGCCGCCAACGGGTGGCGCGCGGCCAACTCCTCCAGGCGCTGGCTGAACGGCTCCGGCATCACGGGTCCGTCGTAGCCGAGGTCGCGCAGGGCGCGCAGGAAGGGGACGATCTCGATCACGCCGGTCTCCAAGGGGAGGGCGCGGACGGAGTCGAGCTGCTCGGCGACGGGGATGCCCGGCGGGGCGTCGTTGACGTGGACGAAGACGACATCGTCGGCGGCGACCGCGGCGAGGTCGGCGACGTCCCCGCCGGAGGTGTAGAGGTGCCAGGCGTCGAGGAGGACGCCGACGTTTCCGGTCCCGATCGCTCCGGCTAGGTCCAGCGCGCCCCGGAGGGTGTAGACGAACGGGTGCTTGAACGGGGCGCGGAAGGTCTTCGGGCCGATGAACTCGATGCCGAGCCGACAGCCTTCGGCGGCGAGAACGTCGGCGACAGGACCGAGGCGCTCGACGTGCCAGGCCATGTTCTCGTCGTAGGGATGCGCGTCGGAGCCGGGCATGACGCCGGTCGTCGCCCGCGTCGAGCCGAGCTCCCGGGCCAGGGTTGCCAACTCCGGCAGCCGGCGCAGGTCCGCCTCGCCCGCGTCCTCGCCCCGCCACGCGACCGGCACGCTCCACGGGCCGGGCCGCACGCCGGCGTTCACGAAGAGTGACCGGAGCGCGTCCGCCCCGCGCTCGTCCACGAGGCGCGCCGCTTCGCGCAGGTCGAAGGTCACCGAGTCGAATCCGGTCTCGCGGGCGAGGGCGATCGCCTCCGGGAGGGGAAGGTTGCGGATGCCGATGGCGCCGGGGCCGAGGGTCTTGTGCACGGGGTCCTCCTAACGCGGTCGGCGGGTCGGGATACCGCCGACGGCAGGGCAATGGTCGGGGTTCGGCCGGGTTTCAATCGCCCGCGAGGGGCGCGATTGGTGCCGACCCTCCGATTGCCCCGCTCGCTGCCGACCACCGCCGATCGGCTACGCTCCCGCCTCCAGCGGGTTCTCCGGCAACTCCACCTGGCGGCCTTCGGCGGCGGCGAGGTAGGCGGCAAGCGTCAGCTGTAGGACGCGGGTGCCGGTCGCGACGGGGGCGAGGCTGGTGGCGCCGCGCTGGACGACGTCGAGGAAGTGGGTGACCTCCGCGGTGAAGGAGTGGACGGGATCGTCGACGCGCTCCGCGGGCTGCGGCCAGCGGTGGAGCTGGTGGAGGATGCGGGCGCCGCTGCCGGCGAGGCTGCCGTGCTCCCCCATCGCCTCGAACTGCTGGGCACCGACGGTGGCGAAGGCCCAGGTGGTCAGGATCTCGCCGATGGCGCCGGAGGCGAATCGGACCAGCAGCAGGCCGGTGTCCTCCGCCGGCCAGTCGGGCAGAAAGTAGCGTTCGGTCATCGCCTGGACCGCAACCGGCCGGTCGTCGCCGGCGAGGGCGAGGAGGCGATAGGTGGCGTGCCAGCCGGTGTCGAGCACCTCGCCGCCGCCCATCCGCTTCGGATCGGAGCGCCACGCCCAGGGGCTCTCTCCCTCGGCCATCCCGGCGGGGGCGACGGGCGCGAGCGCGGCGCGGTTCTGGAACGCCTCGACCGACCGGTACAGGAAGGGCCGGCCGATGGCGCCGGCCGCGAGCAGGCGACGGGCCTCGATCAGGCTCGGCTGGAAGAGCTGGTTGTGGGCCATCATGAACGTGACGCCCGTCTCCTGGACGGCGGCGTTGATCGCGGCCGCATCCTCCAGGGAGGTGCACAAGGGCTTCTCGCAGAGGATCGCCTTGCCGGCCCGTGCCGCCGCCACGATCGCCGGGGCGTGGAGGTGGTGAGGGAGGCAGATGTCGACGGCGTCGACGTTCGGGTCGGCGAGCAGCGACTCGATCCCACCGTGGAGCTCCGCCCCGGGCCCGGTGTAGCGGCCCGCGAACGACCGTGCACGCGCCTCCGCCACGTCGGCGACGGCCACGATCTCCCCCCGCGGCGCGTTCGCTCGCCAGGCCACCCCGTGCTGCTCGGCGATGCCGCCCGCGCCGACGATCCCGACCTTGAGCGTTTCCACCGCGTCCCCCTTCGCCGCCGGCACGGATGCGCCGCCCGTCCGCGTCGTCGCAGACCACGGGCGGGAGCCCCGGCGCCGACGCGACAGCCTACCCGATGGCCGGCGCGGTGTCGCCCGCGCCACGGGGGGACGCCATGACGACGGGCGCGTTCCGGCCCTGGACACGCCGGAGTCTGGCCCACCCCGCGAGGGCAAAGACGGCGAGCATGGCGGCGCTCGAGACCCCGCTGACGAGAAGACCGAGCCGTAGAGACGGCGGGTCGTAGCGGAGATCGACGCGGTGGGTGCCGGCGGGCAGCGGCACCCCGCGCAAGGCGTGGTTGGTCGGCAGCACCGACGCCGGCTCGCCGTCGATGGACGCCCGCCAGCCGCCGCTGTACGCCTCGCTGACCACCAGCAGCCCAGGGGCCGCCGCCTCCGCAGCAATCGTGATCGCGTCCGGCTCGTACCGGACGACGCGAACCGACTCCTCCGCCGACGCCGGCGGGACGCCGGTTGGCGGCGCCGTCCCCTCCACAAATGCCGTCCGGCGGGGGTCGACCTCGCCCGCCGCGAGCGGCGCGAGCGCCTCGCCGCGCTCGACGCCGCGGACGTCGTGGACGATCCAGGCGCGGGGCAGTGCGGCGTCGTTCTCGTAGACGATAGCGTCCCCGCTCCGAAAGACCTCCCGCCGCCCCTGCGTCAGGGCAACGACGTCCTCACGGTCCGGCGGCAGACCGGCGTCGACCACGACGTACCGGACGTTGAGGAGGTCGAGGAGCGGGGAGCGGACGCCGGAGGGCCGCAGGTTGGCAACGTGGTATTCCTGCGGCTCGCCGTTGAGGGCCGTCAGGAACTCGACGTAGCGCTTGAGCTGGACCGCTTTGTAACCCTGGACGTCGTGGAGGCCGAGCCGCACGGCCCGCGCGTTGACGAGGATCGCCTGGACGTCCGGTTGGGTGCGGTGGTGCTGGTAGGTTGCCGGCCGCCGGCTCTCGTCCGGGTGGGCGACGCCGCCGTAGCCGACGTAGCGGAACGGCTCTGACGTGGTCCGCTGCCGGGATTGGAGGAACTCGCCGGCACCACCCAGGTCGGTTTGGGCGACGTTGGCCGCGACGGCGCGGTCGTAGACCGGGTCGGGGGGCCAGAACCGGTCCCAGCCGGGACCAAACGGTCGACCCAGCCAGGAGGCGACGACTTCCCCGCCCGTCGGCTGGACGACGGCGACCACGAGGATCAGGACCGGAACCAGGGTCGCCAGCCGTCCCATGACGGGGCGTCCGCCGGGACCCCGGGCGGCGGCGACGGCGAGCGCGACCAGACCCGTCACGACGGCGGCGGCGGCAACCGGGAGCCAGCCGACGGCCTCGCCCGCCCATCGGAGCAGGGCAACGACGGCCGCCATCGCCAGAAGCGGCGCGGCGACAAGGGGCAGGCGGCGCCGTTGACCCCGCCAGGCCGCCAGCGACTCGATGGCCGCGGCGCTGAGGATGGCCGGTCCAATCATGACGACGGCGTTCACCTGGTGAGGTGCGTGCTCGTGGAGCACCCGGAAACGCGGGAGGAGGTAGAAGAGGCGGTGGAGGGGCGTGGTATCGAGGGAGAGGGTAAAGACGACGAGCGTCATGACCGCGAAGTAGGGGACCGCGAAGCGTCGCCGGGCGACGAGGGGCGCCAGGAGCGAGAGGACGACCGCCGCGCCGCCGAGGGCGACCGCCCGGTGGTCATAGCCGTCGCCGAGGATGTGGGCGAGGAGGGTGGGGAGCGGGTAGGGCGGGTAATCGTGCCCACCGACGAGCTCGTCGTAACGGCCCCCGGCGAGGTTTGTCTCCGGGTTGAGCTCGAGGCGGGGTAGGATCCCCGCCGCGCCGATCGCCAGCGCCAAACCGAGGATCGCAACCCCCGTCGCCGCGCCGACCGGCAGCCGCCCTCGGAGGGTAGAACCGGGCCGCGGCGGCGAGAGGAGGACACGGTAACCGAGGTAGGAGGCGACGACGAGCAGGCCGTTGACCAGCCCCTGCCCGAGCCAGCCGGTGAACATCTGGGTGATCGCCAGCCCCGTCAAGCACCACGGCGCGAGGCGGTCCCGCCAGCGTTCGACCCGCAGCGACAGCTCGACCCCGAGCAAGGCGAGCGGGAGCCAGGTCGCGAGTTGGGCCCGGATGGTGCAGCAGTAGGTGTCGTGGTGGAGGAAGGGCCCGAAGGCGAAGACGACCGCCGCCACGAGGGCGGCGACCACGCCGGTGCCAAGGACGCGGGCGAAGGCGTAGGTCGAGACGCCGGCGACGACGAGTTGGAAGGCGACCATCGCCTTGAAGGCGGCCACGGCGGAGAGGAGCGGAAAGAAGAGCATCGCCGGCAGGTACCCCCAACCCGACTCGGGGTCGGCGGCGAAGGGGGCACCGCTGAAGAGGTGAGGGTTCCAGCCGGGGACATCGAGCGCCCGCAACCGTTCCCCCATGAAGGCGTACCAGGGCAGGAAGAAGGTGAGGACGTCGACCCGGGCCAGCCACGGGTCGACACTGAGTCGGTTCCAAGCGACGAGGGCGATCAGCGCGGCGAGGACGCCGAGGCCGATCGCGTCGGCGCGTGGGGGGCGCGGCGGTGTCGCCGTCGCGGGCGACGGGACAAAAGGCATCGTGATGTCCAATGGGCGGCGCGACGGCGGCGATGCCGGGCCGAGGGGACGCGACGGCGGGCCCTCCGCCACGGAGTTTACAAGGCGGGGGCCATGCCGGGAGATGCCTGAGGTTCAAGTCCCGGCTGAACGCTTGAAACCCCTGCGGATCGAGTACCGGGCGACGGGCGCGAAGCCGGAGCGATCGGCTGGACGCCGTCTTACCCGAGCGAGCGGAGCGCCCCGACCGCGTCCCCGAGCAGCCGCTTCTTCGGCAGCCCGCGCAGCATCCCCGCGATCTTCGACTGCTTCTCGCGCTTCGGGAGGCCGTCGACGGTCAGGTAGGAGCGGGCGATCTCGGAGGCGAGGGCGGGGTAGTCGCGCAGGAGGTGGGGGCGGGCGTGGGCGAAGTCGGTCACGTTCCGGATCTTGTAGAGGTCCTGGATGACGATGCTCTCCTCCAGCAGCTCGCGGTACCGGGAGAGGGTCGCCGCCGAGAAGTCGTCCCGCGCCTTGGCCTCGACGATCGTCTGGGCGGCGAGCTTGGCGGAGAGCATCGCCAGGTTGACCCCCTCCCGGTTGAGCGGGTTGACGAATCCTGCCGCGTCTCCGACGACGAGGACGCCGTCGGCGTAGACCTGCGGCATCCGGTTGTAGCCCCCCTCCGGGATCAGGTGGGCGGAGTACTCGACCGTCTCGCCGCCGGCGATCAGGGGGGCGATCGCGGGGTGCCGCTTGAAGCGATCGAGCATGTCGTTGACGTTGTAGCCGGTGCGGATCAGATCCTCCAGCAGCGCCCCCGTGCCGATGGAGAGGCTCTCGTTGTTGGTGTAGACGAAGCCGTAGCCGAGGAGGCCCCAGGTCGACTCGCCGAAGATCTCCAGGGCCGTCCCCTGCCCGGCCGGGAGGGCGAAGCGGTCCTCGATCTTCTCGGCGGGGAGCGCGATCAGCTCTTTGGCGACGAGCGCCTGCTCGATCGGCGCCCACTCCTTGTGGAGGCCGACCTTCTGGGCGAGGAGCGAGTTGGCGCCGTCGGCGAGGACGACGCAGCGGGCGCGCAGTTCCCCGTCCGGCTCGCCGGTGGTGATGCCGGCGACGGCGCCGTCCTCCCAGATCAGGTCGGTGACGGCGAACTCCGGGTAGACCTCGGCCCCGGCCGCCTCGGCCGTCGTCGCGTGCCAGCGATCGAAGGGGGAGCGCAGCACCGCGTAGGCGTTGTAGGGCGGCGCGGCGAAGCGCTGGGAGCGGTAGGTGGCGCCGAGCATCGCGTCCTCGGTGAGGACGACATAACGCTGCTCGATAATCGGTCGCTCCAGCGGCGCCTCGGCCTCGAAGCCGGGCAACAGCGCCTCGGTCGGCTCCCGGTAGAGGATGCCGCCCCAGACGTTCTTCGCGCCCGGGAACTGCCCCCGCTCGAGGACAACGACGGCGAGGCCGGCCTTCGCCAGCTCGCGGGCGGCGGTGACGCCGGCGGGACCGGCGCCGACAACGATGGCGTCGAGGAGATCGTCCATACGTCCTTTCCCGTGCGCGCGACCGGTGTCACGCGCCGCTCACGGCTCCGTCTCCGGACGGCTCCGTCGTGTTCCCCGCTCAACCCGCGTAGGGTACGGTATCGTGCCTCTACGCAGGGGTAGCGCGACGGTAAACGGGCGCGACGACGTGGGGACGACGCGGGGTGCGCGGAGGCTACCAATGATGAAGCGGACGAGGACGCGGCGTACCGTGGGGACCGCCGGGAAGCGACGCCTCGGTGCAAGGAGCGGCGGGAGCATCTTGAGCTTTGCAAGTCTTGCCAGCATCCTCAGCTTCGGCAGCGCCGGCAGCATCTTGAGCGCCGTGAGCATTTTGAGCATCGGCAGCACGGGCTCGATCCTCAGCATCGGGAGCGCCGGCAGCATCTTGAGCATCGGCAGCGCCGGGTCGATTCTGAGCATCGGCGCGGCCGGCTCGATCCTGAGCATCGGCGGCGCCGGGGCGGGCGGCCGGACCGCGAAGGGCGGGACGGAAACCGCCACCGCCACCGCTTCGCCACGACTCGGGTAGGGGCGCCGCTTGCCACGCCCGTCGGCCGAGAGTCCAACGAGGCGAGCGCCGCGGACGGACGCGGCCGCCGGCGCCGCGGGCACGGCAAGCGGCGCCCCTACGACCGCGCCGCGCGCAGCTCCGCCGTCAGCGCCGGCACGATCTCGAACAGGTCGCCGACGATCCCGAACGAGGCGATCTTGAAGATCGGAGCGTCCGGATCGCGGTTGATCGCGACGATGTAGTCCGAGCCTTGCATCCCGACGTTGTGCTGGATCGCGCCGCTGACGCCGACGGCAACGTAGAGGCGGGGCGCGACGGTGCGTCCCGTCTGGCCGATCTGCTCGTGGTGGGGTCGCCAGCCGGCGTCGACCACCGCCCGAGTCGCGCCGACGGCGGCATCGAGGACCTCGGCCAACTCCTCGACCAGCTTGAAGTTGTCCGGCTCCTTCAGGCCGCGACCGCCGCCGACGACGGCCCAGGCGTCCTCCAGGTTGGTCGGCCCCGCTTCCTTGGCCGTCGTCTCGCGGACCGTGACCCGCAGGTCGTTCGGAGCCAGATCGACCGCGATCGGCTCCGGCTCCGGGCCCGCTCCGGTCGCCTCCGCCGCCTCGAAGCTGGCCGGGCGGATGGTTGCCATCTGCGGCCGGCTGCCCGGCATCCGGACCGCCGTCTGGACGCGCCCGCCGAGGATCGGCCGGACGGCGACCAGCTCCCCTTCCTCGATCGCGACGTCGACGCAGTCGGCCGCCACGCCGACGCCGAGCCGGGCCGCGACCCGCGGCGCGTAGTCTCGCCCCGCGGTCGTTCCCGGCACGAGCACGACGGCTGGGGCAACCTCCCGGATCGTGTGGGCCAGGACCGCGCTCGCCGCCTCCGTCGTCAGCCCCGCCAGCCGCGCGTCGTCGGCGACCAGTAGCCGGTCGGCCCCGGCCGCGCCAAGACTTCGCGCCGCTTCCCCGACGCCGACGCCCATGACGAGCGCCACGAGTGGCCCGCCGAGCGCGTTGGCGACCCGCCGCCCGGCCGTAAGCACCTCGAACGAGACCGGCCGGGCCGCCCCGTCCGCGCCGACCTCGCCGACGACGAGGACGGCGCCGGCTCCTGTGTCCGTCATGGCGTCATGGTCCTTTCGTCTGAGGGATAGCGCCGCACGCTCGATCCGCGAGTGGCGCCGCACGACGCTGTCATCCCGCGTTTGCGAAGGGTCTCTCCCACTCGGACTTCCCGGTGGAGCGATCCCTCCCTGGGTTCCTCGACACCTCTGGCCACGACAGCGGGGCGGGTGTGGAACAGCTAGGCGACGCGGTGTCTGGCGCCTCGGCCGGACGACGACGCACGGTGGAGATCGGGGGCGTCGGCGACAAGCGCCGGGGGACACCCTCCCGCCATCAGATCAGCTTCTGCTCCCGCAGCCACGCCACCAACTGCTTGGCCGCCTCCGCGGCCGACACGTCCTGCAGGATGGTGCCGGTGACGCCCCGCTCCGGCACGTACGGCTCGCCCCAGACGGTGCGGCCGCCGGCAGGCGCCGACTGCGGCGCGACCCGCTCCAGCGGCTTGCGCTTGGCGGCCATGATCCCCTTCAGGGACGGGAGGCGCGGGTCGTTCAAGCCCGTGATCGCCAGGAGCAGCGCCGGCAGGTTCGTCTCCACCGTCTGCTGGCCGTCCTCGACGTCCCGGCGCAGCGTGAGGCGCTCCCCCTCCACCGCCACGCCCATCACGGAGGAGACGAGCGGCAGATCGAGCAGCTCCGCCAACTGCGGCCCGATCTGGCCGGTCTCGTAATCGTCGGAGGTCTGGCCGACCAGGACCAGGTCGGGGGCGAGCGCCCGGACCTGGTCGGCGAGGAGGCCGGCGACGGCGAGGGTGTCGAGGTCGTTGATCCCCGGCACGTCGATCTGGATGGCGCGGTCGGCGCCCAGCGCCAGCGCCCGGGTCAGCGCGTCCTTGACCGTCGGCGGGCCGGCGGCCACGGCGACGACCTCACCGCCGTGGCGCTCCTTGAGCCGCAGCGCCTCCTCGATCGCGTAGGCGTCGTAGGAGCTGACGATGCTCTGCCCGCCGAGGACCGGCTTGCCGGTGGCGCGGTCGATCTTGACCGCGTTCATGTCCGGCACCTGCTTGACGAGGACGACGATCGTCAGCGGGCGCCCGGTCTGTCCCCCCGCCACCGCGTCCGCTCCGCCTACCATCGGTCCATCCCCGGAGGTCGCATCCTACCGCCCGCCGCCCATCGCTCGCCGCCGCCGAAGCGGCCCGAATCATAGCAGCCGCCGCCCGTGCCCCCGTCTCCACCGGGACGGCATGCGGCGCCGATGCCCGGCCGCTGTCCGGTGGCGGCGACACCTCCGCCGCCGAGGCAGCGGGGTATGCTTCCCGCGGACGGAGCCGGGCGCGGCGCAGGATCATCAGCCGAGGGAGGCACGACCGGCGATGGAGATCCCCACGATCGAGAACCTGATCCCGATGGTCGTCGAGAGCACGAACCGCGGCGAGCGCTCCTACGACATCTACTCTCGGCTGTTGAAGGACCGGATCATCTTTCTGGGCACCCCCGTCGACGACCAGGTCGCGAACGCGATCATCGCCCAGATGCTTGTCCTGGCCCACGACGACCCGGAGCAGGACATTCGGCTCTACATCAACTCCCCCGGCGGCGTGATCTACGCCGGCCTCGCCATCTACGACACGATGCAGATGATCAAGCCGGACGTGGCGACCTTCTGCATGGGGATGGGCGCCAGCATGGGCGCGGTGCTGTTGGCGGGCGGAACGAAGGGGAAGCGCTTCGCGCTGCCCAACGCCCGGGTCCTCATCCACCAGGGCTCCGGCGGCTTCAGCGGCGCGATCCCGGACGTCGAGGTCGCCGCCCGGGAGGCCCTGACCCTCTCGACCAAGTGCATGGCGATCCTCGCCAACCACTCCGGGCAGAGCTTCGACAAGGTCAAGCAGGACAGCAACCGCGACTACTACATGAGCGCCGCTGAGGCGAAGGCCTACGGTCTGATCGACGAGGTGCTGGAGCCGGCTCACCCCGTGCCGACGGTCGCCGCGGCGTCGCCGGTCGGCGCCTCGGAGTAGGTGTGGCCGCGGTGGCGGTCGGGGAGACGGGTTCCCAGGGCGGAGCGTGACGGCGGCGACTGTCCGTGGTTCAGCACCCCGAGCTCCCTTCAACCCTCTAAAAGGGACAAGGGAGGGCGCTGCGGAAGCAGGCGGGGCCTCCACCGGCTCCGGCCGGATGCGTTGGGTCAGTCCGTAGTTCTGAACCGCGGGCGCCATCGGTCCACGGTCCCCCGGTAGGGAGCCCGCCGGCACCCACGGCCTACCCGATCCTCCCGTCGGCCGGGTCCGCCCGCGCCTCCGCGGCCGAGGGCTCAGCCGTCCGTCCCGCGGCCCGTCCGTAGAGCGCCACCGCGGGCGCCAGGGCCAATCCCGCGGCGGCGAGCGCGGCGCGGAGGCCGAAGGCGGTGCCGACCGCGCCGATCCCCGGCCCAACGGTGAACTGGCCGAGCGCGTCCGCCTGCCCGCTCAGGGAGAGGACCGTGGCGCGAGCCTGGGGGTCGACCCCGCGGTTGATCCAGGCGGTGTAGACGGGCGAGACGAGCCCGCGCGCGACGGCGGCCAACCAGTAGGCACCGACCGCGAGCGCAAAGCTCCCCGCCAGCGCGAGGATGACCACCGCCGCCATCAGCGTCACCTGCAGCCCGCCGAGGAGGCGGACCGCTGTCCCTGGACGCTCCACCTCGCCGCGCCGCCGCAGCACCTCCGCGGCGCCGATCCCGAGGAGCGATGCGCCCGCGTCGAGGATGCCGAACCAGACAACCGGCGCCAGCGTGCCGAGACGCGGCAACCCGATCTCGACCAGGAAGTGCGCCTGCCAGAGCCGGTCGAAGCCCTCGCTGAAGCCGCCAAAGAGCGCTGCCACCGCCAGGATCGTCAGCGCCAGCGGTCGGCGCCGGACCGTGGCGGCGCCGACCCGGGTCGTCGTCGCCATCTCCCCGAGCGAGCGGCGGACCCGGCCTCGCCACCCCGTCGCCGCGCTCCGCGGTGGGGGGCGGAATCCCGTCTCGCTCATCGCCCGCGCCAGGTACACCCCGAGGCCGACGAAGAGTCCCCCCGCCAGCACGACCGGCAGATTCAGCCGGACGCTCGCCAGACCGACGCTGGCCGCGATCCCGAGGAAGCCGGCGGCCCGCCCGATCTGCCCGCCCCGGAGCAGCGCGGCGCCGAGCCGCTCCTCGCCGACCTCGTCGCTCAGCCACGCCTCCAGCGCACCCTCGACGAAGGTGTAGCCGATCCCGCCGATGACCTGGGCGAGCAGGATCGCGGCGAAGAGGGGGAAAAAGCCCTCGACCACCAGCCCGACGCCCCAGAGGAGGACGCCGACGATCACCGAGAGGCGGCGGCTGTAGGTGTCCGCCACCACCCCGGTCGGGACGTTGAACAGGAAATAGGTCACCTCCAGCACGGTGCCGACCAGCACCAGCTGGAGCGGACCGAGGCCGGCGCGCTCGACCCGGTAGACCGCGACGACGGTGTAGGCGAGCGCGAAGAGGAACGACGTCGCGCCGCTGAAGATCAGGTAGAGCCGGTACGCGTCCGGCGCACGCAGAGCGACCACGGAACACCCTTTCCGACGAGCGCCGCGCACCGGGCCTCGGGAACGGCGGCCGCGGTGAGCCGCGGATCAGTGGGAGGTGGCCCGGCGCATGGTCGAGCGACGCGCGTGGGGGACGAGACCGACGGCGCCGCTGAGGGGGAGGCCGCACGTGCGGCCTCCCCCTCGGGTTCGGAGGCCCGTGACCGCGAACCGGGTCGTGCCGATGTCGACGAGCGGGCGGAATGCCACGGTGTTGCCCTCCGTTGCGTGGCGGCGACGGACCCCGTTCGGGAACGCCGGGCGCGGGATGCTAGGCCGAGCGCGGGCGGACGTCAATCGGCAGCGCGGGGACGCCTCCGAGCTATTTAACGCCGCGATGACGATGGTCGCCGATGGCTCGGCTAGGTTTGCCAATCGTTGGACCTGCGGCGTTGGGCGAGGAGAACGATGGCTCGGTTCGTCCTGCGGCGCGCGCTCCGCGGCCTCGTCACGCTCTGGCTGGTGGTGACGGCCGTCTTCGTCGTGCTCCGGCTGTCGGGGGACCCGACGCGGGCGACGCTGGGGCCAGACGCGACGCCGGCGGCGGTCACCGCCTTCCGGGCGCGGCACGGACTCGACGACCCGATCCCGGTCCAGTACGCCAGGTACTTCGCGAACCTCGCGCGGGGCGATTTCGGCGACTCGCTGAACGGCCGCCGGCCGGCGCTCGAGCTCTTCCGGATGCGGGTCGGGCCGACGTTGGAGCTCGGGGTCGTCGCGGTCCTGATCGCCCTCGTCGTCGGGATTCCGGCCGGCATCCTGGCGGCGACGACGCGGGGCTCGGCATGGGACCGGCTGGCGATGGGCGGGGCGTTCACCGGGCAGTCGGGCCCAACTTCTTCGTCGGCATCCTCCTGATCCTCGTCCTCAGCCTCCGCGTCAAGCTGCTGCCGAGTTCCGGCCGGGGAGAGTGGACCCAGCTCCTGATGCCGGCCTTCACCCTCGTCACGGGGCTCCTCTCCGCCCTGGCCCGCATGTCCCGCTCGGCGCTGCTGGAGGTGATGGGCAACGACTACGTGCGGACGGCGCGGGCAAACGGGCTGAGCGACCGCCGGGTGATGCTGGTCCACACGCTCCGCGACGCGGCCGTGCCGGTCGTCACCCTGCTCGGGCTCTGGGTCGGGGCGCTGATCGGGGGCGCGGCGATCACCGAGACGGTCTTCGCCTCGCCGGGGGGCGGACGGCTGGCGGTGGAGGCCGTGGCCGATCGGGACTATCCGGTCATCCAGCTGGTCGTGATCGTCGTCGCGGCGTCCGTGGTCGCCATCAACCTGCTGGTGGATCTCGCCTACGGCCTCCTCGACCCGCGGATGGTCGCCACGTCGAGCGGGGAGGGTGGCGGATGATCGGGAGCGCCACCGGCCCGCGGGCCGTCCCCCGCCCCGCGGGCGGCCGGGACCGAGCGCCGGGTCCGAACCGGGAGCGGTCGCTGGCGACGTTTGACCGGGCGCGGCGGGAGAGATCGCGCTGGCGATGGGTCGGCACGATCTCGCCGCTCGTCGGCTTCTGCCTGGTCGTGCTCGCCCTCTTCGTCGTCGGCGCCGTCTTCGCGGACGCGATCGCGCCCCACGCCCCCACCCGGAACTATCTGCTCGGGCGCCTGCGGCCGCCCGCCTTCGTCGACGGCGGCTCGCCGGAGCACCTCCTCGGGACCGACGAGCTCGGGCGGGACCTGCTGAGCCGGCTCATCCACGGTGCTCGCGTCTCGCTCGCGATCGCGGCCCTCGGCACGCTCTTCGGGGCGGCCTTCGGCGCGCTCTGCGGCCTCGCCGCCGGCTTCGCCCGCGGACGGCTGGACGAGCTGATGATGCTGCTCGTCGACGCCTACATCGCCCTGCCCTTCCTGATCGTCGCCCTCGTCGTCGTCGCGATGCTCGGCAGCAGCCTGCGGGTGCTGATCCTGCTGGCCGCCCTCGCCGGCTGGGCGAGCTACACGCGGGTCTCGCGCGGCCTGGCGCTCCGGGCGCGCCAGGAGCAGTACGTCCTGGCGGCGCGGGCGCTGGGCGCGGGGCCGCTCCGGCTCGTCCTCCGCCACGTCCTGCCGAACGTCGTCGCGCCGCTGGTGGTGCTGGCGACGTTCGAGCTAACCGGAATCATCCTCCTCGAAGCCTCCCTCTCCTTTCTCGGCTTCGGCGTCCAGCCACCGACGCCCGCCTGGGGCCTGATGGTCAGCGAGGGCCGCGAGTTCCTCCACACCGCGTGGTGGGTCGGGGTCTTTCCGGGACTCGTGATCATGCTCGTCGCCATCGCCGTCAGCCTCAGTGGGGACTGGCTGCGGGAGGTGCTCGATCCGATGTTGCGCTCCAAGGCGTGACTTGGGAGGAGGGGGACCGGCGAAGGGGGACCCGCCGACCGACCGCGATCGTCGTCCAATGATCGAACACCGAAGGAGAATTCAGGTGATACGACAGGACGATTTTGCCGACCGGGGGCGGAGCGGGGTGCCGCCGGTGACCCGCCGCCGCGTCCTCCGGTCCGGGGTGGTGGGCGGATTGGCGGCGCCTTCCCGCTCGGCCGGGCCTCTGCGGGGCAAGCGACGCCACCCGGTGGACAGGCGGCCGGGTACGCCCCGGTGACCGGTGTCGAGCGGGAAGAGCTCATCGTTGGGGTGCAGGGGTTGCCGGCGACCCTCGACCCGGCGCGGGAGCTGAGCAACGTCGGCACCCGCATCTCCTACACCCCGTACGACACGCTGATCCGGCGCGACTTCCTCAACAACGACGCGCACGTGCCCTCCCCCCC
>CADCWL010000202.1 GCA_902806405.1 uncultured Thermomicrobiales bacterium
TCCTCTTCAGCCAGACCACCGCCCGCCAGAAGTACAAGAACCTCCAGCAGGACGGCCGGGTCGCCCTCTCGATCGTCGACCCCGCCAACGACTACCGCTACATCGAGGTCCGGGGAACCGTCGTCCGCGTCGACCCCGACCCCGACCTGGCCTTCATCAACTCCATGGCGAAGAAGTACCTCGGCCAGGACACCTACCCCTACCACCAGCCGAACGACGAGCGGGTGGTGATGGTCGTCGAGCCGCGCCGGACGACCGAGATGGGGTAGGGCCGGTTCCACCGCCCGATCCTTCGCGACACTTTTCGGCCGCGCCGCAGCCCCGACCCGCCCCGGGGTCGTCACCCCGCGCGCGTTGTCGTGCCCTCGCCCTTGCGTCGTTACCGCGACGGAGGAGGGATCTCTCAACCGCATCGAAGGTGCGGGCGACGATCCCTCCTCCGTCGGGATGACGGCGGGGCTCGGCCGGGAACGCGAGGTGGCGAGGTGGCGTCGCGGTGGTGCGCGGTTGCGCCGCGACGCCGCCTCGCCGGGTCTGGGAGTGGCCATGTCCCCCTCCAGACCCGTGGTACCCTCGGTGCCATGGACGTCGACGCCTGCGGAGACACACCGCGCCGGAGCCCCGCCTAGACGCCCGCGCCCGTGCGATCGGCGACGGCTCCGCACCCCCCAAATCCGCGAGACGGGCGGCAAATCGCCCGTCCGTTCGTTGTGCGCCATCGCACCCCTGGATCGGCACGCGCCGTGGGCCTGGTTCCCCGGCGTTTCGTCGTGCCCGTCCAGGAGTCCACCGCATGCGTCTCCCATCGTTCGTCCGCGGTTTGTCCCTGCTCGTCGCCCCGCCGGGCGATCGCCCGCGCCACTTCGCGGTCATCCTTGCCGCCTTCCTCGGGCTCGGGCTCCACGTCGGCGTCCAGGCGGTCCTGCTGGCCGACCTAACCGCGGCGCTCGGTCTCACCCCCGCCGACCTCGGGCTCGCCCTCTCGGCGCAGTCCGCCGCCGGGATCGTCGCTCTGCTGGTCGGTGGGCGCCTTGGCGACCGGGTCGGGCGCCGCCCGTTGCTGGTGTCGGCAGCGGCGGGGGTGGGGCCTTCTTCCTCGTCCTCGCCGTCCTCCGGCCGTACCCGGCGCTCGTGCTCGCCTTCGTCGCCGGCGGGGTCTGCATGATCGGCTACGACCTGGCGGTCAACGCCCTCGGCGGCGACTTCGAGCGGCGTTACCGGGCGCGGGCGATGACCCTGCTCCATGCCGGCTTCA
This sequence comes from uncultured Thermomicrobiales bacterium, assembly GCA_902806405.1. Taxonomy (GTDB): domain Bacteria; phylum Chloroflexota; class Chloroflexia; order Thermomicrobiales; family UBA6265; genus CADCWL01. The sequence continues at coordinate 1,256 of CADCWL010000202.1, forward strand.
GCGGCGGCGCGGCGGCGGGCGTCGCCCTCGCCGCGGTCTCCTTGGCGTCCGGCGTTGGGTTCCGTGCCGTCTACGTCGTCGCCGCCCTGGTCCTCCTGGCCCTCGCCGGGGCGGCGGTCACCCTGCCCCTGCCGCCCCGGTCGGTGCCGGCGGAAGAGGGTGCCACCCCGCCGGTGATCGACGCCGTCCCGCTACTGCGCGTGCCCGGGATGGCCCTTGCGACCGCGCTCGTCGTCGTCTGCTTCTTCGGCGACGGGGCGCTGGAAGGGTTCACCTCGCTCTACCTGCGGACCCTGCTCGGCGCCGGGCGCTGCTCGGCGGGCTGGGGATCGCTGCCTTCCACCTCGCCGGCCTGGTGGGGCGGCTGCTAGGGAGCGCCGCCGCCCAGCGCTGGGGGGACCGGAGGGTCCGCTCGGCGGCCGGCGGCGGGGCGGCGCTCGGGATGGCCCTGGCCCTGGCGACGGCCGACCCGCGGCTTGCCGTTGCCGGGCTGCTGCTCGTCGGCCTGAGCCTGTCGCCGGTGGTGCCGACCGCCTTCTCCTAGGCAGGGTGGTCCGCGCCCGGTCGCGGCGCCCGTGCCGCCTCGCTGGTGACGGTCGCCGGCTACGGCTCGTTCATCGCCGGCCCGGTCCTCGTCGGCAGCCTCGCCGCCGCCACCTCGCTGCGGACCGCCCTCCTGCCGCTGGTCGGGACCACGCTCGGGATCGCGCTGCTGGCCCGTCGCGTCCCCGATCTCGGCGTCGACAAGCGGGGCGGTCGCTCCCGCATGGAGTAACCGGCCACGGGCCGGCGCGGGCTGGCACCGGCCCGTCCACACCCCTGCGCCCCGGAATCGGCGGGGCGCCCCCCCGGTCGCCGTTCCGTATCCCCGTTCTTTAAGAGAAGAGGAGGAGAGTGTACGTACTTGTTGTAGGGGCTGGGGACGGTGGGGATAACCCGCAGAAACGGCGTGTCGACGCCAAAAACGGGCCGGGACCGGCTGGGGATGATCTGTCCACCTTTCCCCAGCGAGCGGTGGTCCCCCACGGCCGTGCCCTGTGCCAGTCCACGCACAGCCGCGATCCGCCCCACGAGGTGACGCTCCGTTGTCCCCGCGAAGCGTCCGTTTTTCCGCACGCCTGTCCACAACCCACCGAGGTTATCCACCGCCCCCGCCCGGTTATCCACATGACCCCGTCCCGTCCGTGACAGACCGTCATGGACCGGAGCCGTGCCGGCTCCGGCCTGTGCGGCAGCCCTGCCCGGACAGCGGCGCCTCGGGGGCTGTCGGGCGGGGGCCGGGAGGTGGGGCGTGGTATAAGGGCCGGGTTTGGGCATCGAGGATGGGAGGGGCACCGGCGTTGGATTCCAGCCGTGGGGGGGGGGAGGACACGGACGGGGCGAGCGGGACGGTCGGGCGATCGGGCGACCGGTCGTCGCTGATCTACTGCGGTCTCTGCGGCGCGCTGAACCCTTCCTCGAACCATTATTGCGCCGCCTGCGGCACGACGCTGGTCGACGCCTTCCACGCGACCGAGGGGCTGCGCGTCCACGAGCGGCCCGACTCCGCCTCGCGCCTGGTCGAGATCGTCCCCGCCGGGGGCGAACTGGACGTCGTCGAGGACCCGGACGCCCCGGCCGACTTTGTCCGCGTCCGCCTGCCGCGCGGCCGCCTCGGCTACATCCGGCTCGGGGAGCTGGAGGCGCGGGCCGCCGGGGTGGCCGCCCCGACGCCGGCGGTGCGGACGGCAGACATCAACACCAACGCCCGCGGCTGCGTCAGCACGACCGGGGCGCTCGGCTCCCTGGCGCTGCTGGTCGTGGTCGCCGTGCTCGGGCTGTTCGTGATCACGCGCGCCCGCCCGGCCGACACCGGCATCCTGAGTCTGGTCTTCTGCGTCGCCGTGGTGCCGATGCTGCTGCTGACGGTCGGGCTCTACGTCGCCGCTCGCAGCCGGGAGGACCGGCTGCTGGACGAGGAGGAGGAGCGGGCGGAGGCCGCGCCGGCGGCGGGCGAGCGAGGGGTGATGGCGGCGGGGGAGTAGGGGTCGGTGACGCTGGTTCCCACGCCGTAACGCCGGGGTCTGGCCGCCCGGGGTTCAAAACAGTCGGCGGCCAGACCCCGGCGTCCCCTGATCGACACAACCCGCCGATCCTTCCCGTCGCCGCGCAATCGCCCGTCCGCGCCGCCTGCCCGCGCCCAACCGGCGACCTTTCGGCTATCCTGCCGGCCTGACCGGGCACGTCGTCGAGCGCGATCGCGGATGGGGATCGACCACCGATGCGGATGTCACACCTCTTCGGCCGGACGTTGCGGGACGCGCCGGGGGACGCCGAACTCCCCAGCCACCGGTTGATGCTGCGCTCGGCCCTGATCCGGCCGCTCGGGGCCGGCATCTACAGCCTGCTACCGATCGGCTGGCGGGTAATCCGCAAGATCGAGGGGATCATCCGCGAGGAGATCGACGCGATCGGCGGCCAAGAGATGATGATGCCCGTCGTCCACCCCGCCGACCTCTGGCGGGAGTCGGGTCGCTACGACCAGGTCGGGCCGGAGCTCGCTCGGTTCCAGGACCGGGGCGAGCGGGACATGGTTCTGGCCATGACGCACGAGGAAGTCGTGACCGATCTGGCCCGGCAGGAGATCGGCTCCTACCGCCAATTGCCGCAGCTGATCTACCACCTCCAGACCAAGTGGCGGGACGAGCCGCGTTCGCGCGGCGGCCTGATCCGGGTCCGGGAGTTCACGATGAAGGACTCCTACAGCCTCGACCTCGACGAGGCGGGCCTGGACGTGAGCTACCGGAACCACTGGCGGGCCTACGAGCGGATCTTCCGCCGCTGTGGCCTCCGCTTTGTGGTCGTTGGCGCCGACACCGGGATGATGGGCGGCTCGGCCTCCCACGAGTTCATGGCCCTCTCCCCCCACGGCGAGGACATCGTCCTCCTCTGCCCGACCGGCGACTACGCCGACAACCAGGAGGTCGCCACCTTCCGCCGCGACGCCCCGGCGGCCGAGGCGCCCTTGCCGATGGAGGAGGTCGAGACCCCGAACGCGACCACCATCCAGAAGCTCGCCGACTTCCTGGACGTCCCCCTTTCCCGCACGGCGAAGGCGGTCTTCTTCCGGGGCGACTCCGGCCGCTTCGTCTTCGCCGTGATCCGGGGCGACCTGGACGTCAACGAGACCAAGCTGCGCAAGGCGGCCGGCGAGAACGGCCTGACCCCGGCCACCCCCGAGGAGATCCGGGCGGTCGGGGCGGAGCCGGGCTACGGCTCCCCCGTCGGCGTCCGCGACGCGCTGATCGTCGCCGACGAGAGCGTGCGGGACAGCCCGAACCTGGTCGCCGGCGCGAACCGGCCCGGCTGGCACCTCCGCAACGTCAACCTGGGGCGCGACTACGAGGCCCAGGTCGTCGCCGACATCGCCTCCGCCGCGGCGGGGTTCCCCTGCCCCGTCTGCGGCACGCCGCTCGCCGCCGAGCGGGCGATCGAGGTCGGCAACATCTTCAAGATCGGCACCCGCTACAGCGAGCCGATGGGGGCGACGTATCTGGACGCCGAGGGGAGGAGCCATCCGATTGTGATGGGCTGCTACGGGATCGGCTCCGGCCGCCTGGCGGCGACCGTGGTCGAGCAGCACCACGACGATCGCGGCATCGCCTGGCCGGCCAGCATCGCCCCCTTCCACGTCTCGCTCCTCGCCCTCGGCGGCGGCAACGACGCCGCCCCGACCGAGGCCGCCGACCGCCTCTACGACGAGTTGACGGCGGCCGGGATCGAGGTCCTCTACGACGACCGGAGCGACCGCGCCGGCGTCAAGTTCAACGACGCCGACCTCATCGGCTGCCCCCTCCGCCTCTCCGTCAGCGCCCGGACCCTGGCGAACGGCCAAGCGGAGCTGAAGCCTCGTGCCGCCGCCGAGTCGACCTTCCTGCCGCTGGCCGAGGTGGTGCCGACGGTGCGCGGGCTGCTGGACGGGATGATGGCGGGGCTGGACGGCTCCCGTTCCGACTGAGGCGGGGAACCCGCGTGGTCCAAGGTGTCGAGAGCGGCCGCGTCCCACGGCCCTCTGCCATCGGCCGGGCGCTCGCGAAGGGGGAGGACGACGTCGGAGCCATCCCCCGGACGGGGCGGTGGCGAGGCCCCCGACGAGACCCACCGCAACGTTCGCGGCGCCGCGCCCACGAACGGCGCCGCGCCCCGAGGACCGTCGTCGTGGTGGGGCGGTCGCGGCGGGCGGGTGCCCGCCCCTGGGCCAGAGGAACGCGACCGGCGCCGACCTCGGCGAGGCCGACCAGCGGGGCGCGGCCGAAGGGGAGGGCCGTGACGGCACCCTCGTCGGCCCAGCCGCGGACGGCCTCTCCGGGCAGATCGCGGGCGGCCAACCCGGGAACGGAGAGGAGGACGGGGCGGGCGGCGGCGGTGTCGTCCGGGGCGCGACCATTCGGGTTCGATCGGACCCCCGGACGGCGGATCGGGAACGGGGCCGGACCGGCCGCGACCGACCCCCGTGGTGTTCCCGGGGCCTTCTGGCCGCGACCGCGTCGGGGGGCCGGCAGGCGTTCCGTGGGGATGGGCGGGGCGCTCCCGCCGCGTCTCGCCCTTACTCCGCCGCCAACGACGAGAGCGGGATTGCCCGCCCCTCGGCGGCGGCGCGGTTCGCCGCCTCGGCCAGGGCGCTCAGGTCGACGGCGGCGGCGACGTTCTCCGGCGCGGTCGTGCCCGTTCGCACGTGGTCGACCCACTGCGCGAACGGGGACGGGAGGTCGGCGGGCTGGTGGCGGACGGTCCACGGCGATGCTGCCCCGCGCTCGCCGGACGGGCGGAAGCGGACCACGTTGTCCGGCGGCCCGAACACCAGGCTCCCGGCCGTGCCGTGGGCCTCGATCGCGAAGGCCGAGCCGGCCTCGACGAACGAGGCCTCGACCACGCCGAGCGCGCCGTTCGCGTAGCCGAAGGAGACCACGGCGTTGTCCTCGACGGCGCGGCCGGTGAAGCGGCCGTAGGTTGCGCCCACCGTCTCGGGCAGGCCGAGGAAGAGCCGGGTGAGATAGAGCGGGTGGCAGCCGAGGTCGATCAGGACGCCCCCCGCCGCCTGGGCGGGGTCGAAGAAGCGGGCGGGCAGCCATCCCTCCGGGTCGTGCGCCGTCCGCAGGGCGCCGTTGTGCCCGATCCGAACCCGGACCAACGTCGGCTCGCCGATCGCGCCCTCGGCGATGGCGTCCCGGATCGCCCGCGTCGAGCCGGAACCGAGCCGCGGCAGCGAGACGACGAAGGAGACGCCCGCCGCCTCGACCGCGGCGACGATCTCCCGCGTCTCGCGCTCGGTTGGGGCGATCACCTTCTCGGCAAAGATCGGCTTGCCGGCCGCCGCCGCGGCGAGCAGCACCTCCCGGTGCATCGTGGTCGGGGCGGTGACGACGACGCCGTCGACGTCCGGCCGGGCCAGCAGCGCGCCGAGGTCGGCCTCGAAGGGGACGCCGCGGGTCGTGGCCTCCGCCCGGCCCCGCTCGGGCTCCTCGTCCCAGACGGCGACGAGCTCGGTCTCGGGGTGAGCGGCCGCCTCGGCGGCGTAGTCCTTGGCGTGGACGTGCCAGAAGCTCAGGATCGCGACCCGGATCACCTCGGTTCCCCCCTCGACGACGACGCCGCTCGATCACCCCGGCGCGTGCGCCAACGCAAACCCGCAGCCCGGCCTTTCGTGCCACGGAGGATACCCTCCGGGTCGGCGGGCCGGGACCCTGCGAGCGGGTCGGCCGGCGTCATGGTCGCGGTACGACCGGCCGACGAGCGAGCCTTCGCGGAGCGGAGGTAGGCGGAGCGGAGGTCCCGCCGAGCGACCCAACCGCTCTGCTCGGGGTGGGCGATCGACGCCTGGACCTCGCCGGTCTTGCGCTCGGCGGGCATTTGCCACCTAGCCGACGCCGCGGTGGCGTCGGCCAAACCGGGGAAGAGTGACCGGATCTCGGCGACCGTGAAGCCGGCCGTCCGCGCCAGGCGGACAACGGGGAGCGAACGGGGGTCAGCGTATCCACGGGGGGGACGATAGGCGCCCAAACCGGGGTGCGTCCGGATTCTGGTTCGAGCCGTTGAGGCTCGTCCGCATTGGTTTCTCGGCGCCACCGCGTTTCGGCTGCGCCGATTGGACGACGGACGGACCGGTGCCGGCGGCGTAGGCCGGCGCCCAGGACGCCGAGCGGTCGACAACGCTAGGTCTTCGCCGCGCGTCGGCTTGGCCGCGCCAGGACGAGCCACTGCGGTCGCCTGCCCGGCCGCTCCGGTACCACGACGGCGGCGCGGCGCGCCGGGATGCGGGTCGTCACGCTCGGCTTGGTGGCCGCCTTCGCGGTGCCGTTCCCGCCCGGGTTGCTCGCGACGGGGCCGGTGCGGAGGCGCCGCCAGAGGAGGACGGCCGGGAGCGCCGCGGCGAGGCCGACGCCGGCCGCGCGCGGCAGCGAGGAGCCCCCGGACTTCCAGCCGCCGCCGGCGGTGGTCCCTTCGGGGGTCGGCGCGAAGAGGTTGCCGGACGTCGCCGGGGCGGCCTGGTCCTGGGCCAGGTGGAGCTTGTCGACCATCGCCGCGGCCTGCTTCTCGGCCAGGCCGGGTGCCAGGAAAAACTGCAGCTGGAGCAGGCGACCGGAGTTGCCGACGAACACCTCCCGCCGTGGTCGCTTGGCGAGCCGGACGATCCGCTCGGCCACCCGCTCGACCGGGTAGACGGGGGGCATCGCCTTCACGGCGCGGCCGGTGTAGTTGGCGGCATGCCCGAAGAACGGGGTGTCGATCGTCGCCGGCATCACGGTGCAGACGTGGATGTCCTTCGCCTTGTCCAGCGCCAGCTCCTGGCGGAGACTCATGCCGAGGCCCTGGATTGCGTGCTTGGAGGCGACGTAGGCACTGACGTACGGCCCGGACGTCCGGCCGAGCATCGAGGCGACGTTGACGAGGACGCCGCTCCCCTGGCGGCGGAAGATCGGCAAGACGGCACGGGCGCCGTAGACGTAGCCGAAGAGGTTGGTCTCGATGACGCGCCGGTAGTCGTCCAGCGGCGCCTCCTCGAACCGAGCGAAGAGGCCGACCGCGGCGTTGTTGACCCAGACGTCGATCCGGCCGAACCGTGCCGTCGCCCGGCGCGCCAGCTCCTCGACGGCCGCCGCGTCGGTGACGTCCGTCGGCACCGCGAGGGCCCCAACGCCGAGGCCTTCGCACTCGGCGGCAACCTCCCGCAGCGGCTCCGCGCGACGGGCGGCGACAACCACGTTCGCCCCCTTGGCGGCGAAGGCGCGCGCGGTCTCCCGTCCGATGCCGCTCGACGCGCCGGTGACGACGACGGTCGCTCCTCGAAGTTTGGCTGCCATGGCGATGCCTCACCTGCGAACGCTCGAACCGGGCTCGATCCCTACGGCTGCGCGGACGCCGCGGACGGGCGTGCACGCAGCCCCGCGCGACGACAGCGTCGTTGCCGCCGACCGCGGTTCGGCCGGAGCCGTGCCCGGCCCGATCGCTACGCCTCCTACAACTCCTCGGCCGCGTCGCTCTCCCCGTCGGCGTTGCCGGACGCCAGGCCAGTGAAGCCGGAGTCGGCGACGGCGCCGGTGTCGGTGCCGTCGCCCGCGCCGGCCGTGGCCCCCGTCTCGTCGGTTACGGCACCGGCGTCGAGGACGCCCTCGCCCGCGACGTCGCTCGGCTCGTCCCTGTCCGTCATCACCTGTTGCTCCTCGCCGTGCGGGCGCCACGCCGGCCCGGTCGCCGGCCCGGTTGCGGGCCGCTGCGGGGAGCGCGGTGCAACCCGTGTGCCACGCCGTCCAGGCAGCGGTCGCGATGTCGGGGTGTAGGCCGCGCGGAGCGGATCGGTGGGGGGAGCGGCGGCGATACGGCCATCGCAGGCGCCCGTTCCGAGTTGAGGCGGATCGGCGTCGACGACCGCTCCGGACGAGCGGCGCCCCTTGGGTCACGTATTCTCCCCGGGAGCACGATGGGTGGACCCAAGCCACCCGGACGCGCCGGGTGGGCCGGCGCCGGGGGGCACGGCGGAATCGGGGGCGGGAGGGGAACGGCATGGAGCAGGGCAAGGCGCTGGCGGTGGGGCTGGCGCTCACGGCCGGCGGGGTCGGCACCGTCCAGGTGCTGATCAACTCGGCGCTCGGGCGGGCGGTCGGCTCGTACCAGGCCGGGCTGGTCTCCGGCGTCGGCACGGCGCTGACGCTGGCGCTCGTCTCCGTCTTCGCCGGCGGCTTCGGGCGGCTCGGCGCCGACCCCGTCCCCTGGCACTACGCCGGCGGCGTCCTCGGCGCGATCTACCTGACGGCCTCGCTGATCGCCGTCCGCGCGCTCGGGGCGACGGGGGTTACGGCCGCGTTGATCGCGGGGCAGCTCGGCTTCGCGATCTTGATCGACCAACTCGGCCTGCTCGGGGCCGGGCGTGACCCGGTCACGGCCGGCAAGCTGCTGGGGGTCGCCCTGCTCGCCGCGGGTGTGGGGCTGATCGTGCGGTCCTGACGGTGCCGGCGGGAGCGAGGTCTCCTGATCGCACGTCGCCACGGAGCCCCAGTTGGGGGGGACGCGGACCGGGGGAGGGAACGGCGTGACCGACGTCGACCCCGCCGCGAACGCGGTCGTCCGCGAGGGACGCGAGCGACCCGATGCCGACACCGCCGGTGCCCGGCTGGTCGACCTCGGCCTCGGCCTCGTCGTCGAGGCCGGAATGATCACCTCTAAGTGGGTGCCGGCGCCGATCGTCTGCGACTTCTTGGGTTGGGAGCAGTCCAGTGCCCACTACGCGGCGGGGACCGGGTTTCCGACCGGCAAGATTGAGCTGGTCGGCAACACGGGGACGTGCCTGGACAGTCCGTTCCACCGCTTCGCGGACGGCAAGGATCTCGCCGCGTTGGAGCTGTCGTCGCTCGCGGTCTTGGACGCGGTGGTGGTCCGGGCGACGGGGCTGGCCAGCCGCGCGATCGGTCGGGACGCGGTCGCCGCTGCGCTCGGCGGCGCGGGCGTGCGGGGGCGGGCGGTGCTGGTCGAGACCGGCTGGGACCGGGAGTGGCGCACGGACCGCTCCTTCGAGGGTCACCCGTTCCTGACGGCGGACGCGGCCGACGCGCTGCTCTGGGCCGGGGCTGCCCTGGTCGGGATCGATTCCTACAACGTCGACGACACGGACGACGGGCGGCGGCCGGTCCACACCGCGCTCCTCGGCGCCGAGATCACGATCGTCGAGCACCTGCGCGGCCTGGAGCAGCTGCCGCCGGCCGGCTTTCGCTTCTCAGCGGTGCCGATCAAGGTCACGGGGATGGGGACCTTCCCGGCCCGGGCCTACGCCAACCTCGGTGCCTCAGCGGACTGCGGGTAAGAAACCGCGCCGGGGCGGAGAACCGGGCCTAAGGACCGCGGGCTGAACCCACAACACTCCCGCGAGGCCTGGGCACGTAACGGGGGCATCACCGACCAGCCGAAGTTCATAGGCACCGGCCGGAATCACCGTGGCTGGGACGGTTCGGGTACGCGACGGGTGGACGAACAAGACACGATGCCACCCTTAGCCGCGGCGGGCGGCAGGCGGCGGGCGACTGAGGGCGACGGGGCACGTACGGCAAAGGACGGCTCCCCTTGCCGTTAAGGCGCTCGCCAACGCGACGAACCGTGGTTGACGAGGCGTCGATGTCCCCCCGGTAGTGGCGTCGTGCGGAACGTTCGCGCGGAGAGCGAACCGATCGCGGAGCACCGCCTGGGTCGCGAACTCCTCGCCTCCTGCTTGCACCCCCTCCGTGATCGCCTCTTGGGGGTGTCCGGCACGAACCGGAATCGGACGATGGAAAGGTCGAGTGGAGCCAGCCGCTCCAGGTTGGGCGCAGCGTCGACGTGGCCCTCCCGGCCACGCGGCAGTACCCGAACGGTTCCAAAACCGTGTCCGTCCCGTGACAAGATTTTTCGTCACGACGAACGCGCGTCCCTTGCGGCCGTTCCACCAGGAAGGCACCATACGTTCACACACTCGGAGTGGGGAAGCGGAGACGACCGTGGCGGAGGGAACGCGCATCGGGCGGGAGACGACGGCGGACGTTCCACCGTCGGCCGCGGTGTCCGCCAAGAGGTGGACGCGGCGGGCATCCCGTGCTAGGGAACGGGGGGGACGGACCGGGATCGGTCGTTGGGAACGACCCGCGGCCAAGAGTGACTGGACGTTCCCGGCCCTCTTCGTCGTCGCCTATCTGCTGCTGGTGGTGAGCGTGCCGGCCGCCACGACCCCGGCAGCCGGGGTGCCGGCGCTCGCCCTGGGTCTCCTCTACGTCCTGATCGCCACCGTCGGCTTCGCCAAGGTCGAGCACTCGGCCGGCTTGGACAGGGCACCGGCGTACTTCGCCGTCCAGCTCCCGTTGGGCGTCGCCGTCTTCCTGACGAGCCACGCGGTCGGGGGCGAGACGGCCGGCGTGTTTCTCCTGCTCCTGCTCGCAGGGCAAGGCGTGCAGGTCTTGTCGCCCCGGGCGACGGCGGTGGTCGGCGCGCTGGTCGGCGCCGCCCTGGTCGGGGCGGGTCTGCTGATGGTGCCGACGCACGGCTGGGCACACGGGGTGCGCGAGGCGACCGTGATGCTGGTCGCGACCGTCTTCACGGTCGCCGTCAGCCGGGTGGCCGCGCGGGAGCGACGGGCGCGAGCCGAGTTGGCGGCGGCTAACCGTCGGCTGCGCGCCTCTGCGGCGCAGGCAGAGGAGCTGGCGACCACCCGCGAGCGCAACCGGCTGGCGCGCGAGCTCCACGACACGCTGGCGCAGGGCTTTACCGGCATCGTGCTGCAGCTGGAGGCCACGGAGTCGGCCCTTGTCGGGGGGCGACCGGAGGTGGCCTCCCAGCGGCTGGACCAGGCGCGAATCTTGGCCCGCGAGAGCTTGGCGGAGGCGCGGCGCTCAGTCTGGTCGTTGCGGCCCCAGGTCCTGGAGCGGAGACCGCTGCCGGAGGCTCTGCCCGACGCCGTCCGCGCTCTGACGGTGGGCACGGCGCTGGCCGTGCACGTCGAAACGCCCGACCGTGTCCCGCCGTTGTCCCCGGACCTCGAGGCCGACGTGCTGCGGGTCGCCCAGGAGGCCGTCACCAACGCCGTCAAGCACGCCGGCGCCCGCACGCTGGCCGTTGGGTTGGGGTGGGACGGGTCCTGCCTGGAGCTGCGGGTGCGCGACGACGGCCGGGGCTTCGTCGCCAGGGGACGTCCGAGCGAGGATGGTGGCGGCTTCGGCCTGACGGCAATGCGGGAGCGGATCGAGCGCCACGGTGGCACGCTGCGGATCGACGCCCGCCCGGGCGAGGGAAGCGAGGTAGTCGCCGCCGTCAGCGTACCGGAGCGGGTAGCGGGATGACCGAAGCCTCCCCGATCGACGTCCTGATCGCCGACGACCACCCCGTCGTCCGGATGGGGCTCGCCGCCGTGGTCGGCGATCGGTCCGGGATGCGGGTGGTGGCAGAGGCCGCCACCGGCGACGAGGCGGTCGGGCTCGCTCTCCGGCACCGACCGGACGTGCTGCTGATGGATCTGCGGATGCCCGGCATGGGCGGAGTCGAGGCGATCCGCCGCATTCGATCGGTCTGGCCCGGGGCGCGCGTCGTGGTGCTGACCACCTACGACGGCGACGAGGATGTCTACCGGGCGCTTCAAGCCGGCGCCCGGGCCTACCTCCTGAAGGACACCCCGCGGGCGGAGCTGCTCGACGCGATCGAGGCGGTCCACCGTGGGCAGCAGCGCATCCCACCGGCGGTGGCGGCCAAGCTTGCCGAGCGCGTCACGGCACCGGCGCTGACCGAGCGCGAGTTGGACGTGCTGCGCCTAATCGTCGCCGGCCGCTCCAACAAGGAGATCGGGGCGGCGCTGCACATCGGCGAGGGGACGGTCAAGTTCCACGTCAACAATCTCCTCGCCAAGCTGGGCGTCGGCGACCGCACCCGGGCCGCCACCACGGCGCTCCGGCGCGGGCTCGTCCACCCGGACGAAGGCCCCATCGAACGATAGGGAGCGGCGACTATCTCCGGGCCGGCCCGCCGGCCGGCCCTTTTGCGTGCCTGGAAACCCGTCCTTCGCCCGGGGGCGCGACGCCGCTCGCCGCCTACCTTGGGGGAGCACAACCGGACGCGGCGGCGGCGCGGATCGGCCCCTCCGGTGGGTCACCGGGACATCGTGAGCGAAAGCTGCTCGCCGACCGCTGGGTTGGCCCGCAGAACGGGGGATGCACCATGGGCAGCGCGCAGGACGGGGTGGGGGGACAGATGGTCGAGCAGCCCCTGCTCCAAGCCGGGGCGGTCTCGGCCGCCCTCGGCCCGATCGTCGTCTTCATCGCTGGACTCTTCCACGGCGGGGGCGACGATCCCGCCGACCTCGCGGCCACCCTGCCCCACTACGCGGCCAACGGCCGCTGGGAGGCGGTCCACATCGGTCAGTTCCTGGGTTTTGCCTTGATGCTCGGCGGCCTGGTCTCCCTGTTCCGGTCCCTGGAAGGGGGGCGGGGCGCCGCGGCGGCTCGGCTCGGGTTCGCGACGGCGCTGGTCGCCATCGCCACCTACGCGGCCAACCAGGCGGTGGACGGGGTGGCGATCAAGTTCGTCGCGGGCGAGTGGCTGCGCGCTCCCGCCGCGGAGAAGGGGGCGGCGCTGCGGGTCGCCGGCGCCGTGCGGCACGTCGAGATCGGCCTGAGCGCCTTCGCCGAGCTGACCTTGGGGATGGCTCTGCTCCTCGCGGGCCTGGCGATCGCGGTCGACCGCGTCTATCCGCGGTGGCTGGGGTGGGCGGCGGTGGCGACCGGGGTCGGCTGGGCCACGCTCGGCCTCCTGGTCGCCCACGATGGATTCACCCAGGCCGGGTTGACGATGCTGGTCGGCGCCCTGCTGGCGCTCTGGATGCTGGCCCTGGCGGTCTCCCTCTGGCGCCGGAGCACCGCGGCGACTGCACGCGACCGGGCTGCCCAGACCCGGTAATCGACGCCGAAGCGGTGGGGGCCGGAACGTCCGGCCCGCTACTCAGGGAGGGGAGAGAGATGATGACGACGCTGCGCCTGATCGCGGGGTGGAACTTCGCGCGCCACCTCCTGGAGATGGTGGCCGCGATGCTTGCGGGGATGGCGGCGCTCGGCGCGACGGTGGGGGTGTTGGGCGAACCGCCCGGATACGCGAATCCGCTCGTCGGGTACGGCTTGATGGGTGCGTTCATGTCCGCACCGATGGTGGCGTGGATGCGTCACCGAGGCCACGCGTGGTCGGATGGCCTGGAGATGACGGCGGCGATGCTCGTCCCGATGTTCGCGCTGGTCCTGTCCGTGGAGTGGGGCGTGGCGAGGTACCTGCCCGAGCTGTCCGCCCGGTCGCTGCCGATGCTCTCGCACGTGGCGATGATCGCGGGGATGGTCGTCCTGATGGTCTACCGCCGGGACCGCTACACGTCCGGAACGCACCGCCACCGTGCGTGATGGGTGGCCGCCCACTCGTCGTTCGTCGAACCGCCCCCGCACGGCTTGATGTCGCCGCCGGCTCCGAGAGAGGATCGAATCCGCCTCGGGGCGGCAAGTGAGGCTGAGAGCGATGACGGGGAGGGGGACGGCATCGTCGTCCTGGGCGGCTACGGCGTCGTCGGTCGGATTGTCTGCGAGACCCTGGCGACCGCATTCCGGGCCGCGTCCTCGCCGCCGGTCGGGGCTTGGAGCGGGCCGAGGCGTTCTCGCGGAGCACCGGAGGGCGCGTTCGACCCCTCCAAATCGATACCGCCGATCCCCGGGCGCTCGGGGACGCGCTCGCCAACGCGCAAGTGCTCGTCGCGTGCGCGGGGCGGGACGACGTCGACCTGGCGCGGGCGTGCCTTGAGCGGGGCGTTCGCTACGTCAACGTCTCGGCTTCGTACCCGTTCCTGCCGGAGGTCGAGCGGCTCCACGCGCTGGCCAGGGAGCGGGGCGCCACGGCCGTGCCGAGCGTGGGCCTCGCCCCCGGCCTGACCAACCTCCTCGCCCGGCGCTGCCGGGACGCGCTCGGCGGGGTCCGATCGCTCGACCTCTCCGTCCTGCTCGGGATGGAGGAGGCCCACGGCGAGGCGGCCGTCCGGTGGACAATCGAGAATCTCGACCGGCGGTTTCCGGCGCCCGGGCCGAACGGTCCGCAGGACTTCAACAGCCTCACCGACCCAAAGGCGACGGTCTTTCCCGGTCCGTACGGCCGGCGCATCGCCTACCGCTTCGATTTCGCCGACCAGCACGTCGTGTCGCGAACGCTCGAGATTGGAGACGTCGCCCCCCGGATCTGCCTTGACCCCCCCTTGGCAACGCGCCTGGTGGCGCTGTTGAAGCGGACGGGCGCCTTCCGCACGCTGGCGCGACCGGGGACGCAGGACGCGCTGGTCTCCCTGCTGAACTGTCTCCACGTCGGCGCCGACGGGTTCGCGGCGACGGCGGACGCGATGGGGCGCAACGGGCGCTGCCATTCCTGCTCGGTCGGCGGCCGCCGGGAGCGACGAGCGACCGGCATCGTCGCCGCCCTGGTACCGGAGGACCTGTGCGCCGCTTCGTCCGCGCCCGTCGTCTTCCACATCGAGCAGATCGTCGAGCCCATCGCCTTCCTTCGGCGCCTCGCCAACCACGGGTTCAGCGTCTGCGCCTGAGGGACGGGGCTTCGGGCCGGCGTCGGACCGCTCCCTTGCGCGGGCGGTGCGGCGCGTGCAAGATGGCCGAGAGGGGCCGCCGTCGGGACCGACGAGGCGCCGGCCAGATCGACCAACGGGGGCAGCGGAGGAGCCGGATCGTGGCGGAGACGCGCACCGAGCGGGACACGATGGGGGAGGTGACGCTGCCGGCCGACGCGCTCTACGGGGCGCAAACGCAGCGGGCGGTCGCGAACTTCCCGGTCTCGGGGGAGCCGTTGCCGCCCCGCTTCGTCCACGCCCTCGGGCTGGTCAAGCTGGCGGCGGCGCGGGTCAACCGGGAGCTGGGGCTGCTGGAGCCGGCGATGGCCGGGGCGATCGAGCAGGCGGCGCGGGCGGTGGCGGATGGGGCGCACGACGCCGAGTTCCCGATCGACGTCTTCCAGACCGGCTCCGGCACCTCCTCGAACATGAACGCGAACGAGGTGATCGCCACCCTCGCCTCGCGCGCGCTGGGGAGCAAGGTCCACCCCAACGACCACGTCAACCTCGGCCAGTCCTCCAACGACGTGATCCCGACGGTCCTCCACGTCGCCGCCGTGCTCGCGATCGAGGAGGACCTTGTCCCCGCCCTGCGCCACCTCCACGCCACCCTCGCCGCCAAGGCGGGGGAGTTCGACGCGGTCGTCAAGATCGGGCGGACGCACCTGATGGACGCCGTCCCGATCCGGCTCGGCCAGGAGTTCGGCGGCTACGCCCGCCAGGTCGAGCTCGGGATCGGCCGTTTGGCGGCGGCGCTGCCGGGCCTGCGTGAGCTGGCGATCGGCGGCACCGCGGTCGGGACGGGGCTGAACACCCACGCCGAGTTCGGGGCGCGGGTGGCGCGGGAGATCACCGCGCTGACCGGGACGGAGTTCCGGGAGGCGGTCGACCACTTCGAGGCGCAGGGCGCCCGGGACGCCTACGTCTTCGCCGCCGGCGCGCTGACGACCCTCGCCGCCTCCCTGATGAAGATCGCCAACGACGTCCGGCTGATGGCCTCCGGCCCGCAGGCGGGTCTCGGCGAGCTACTCCTGCCCGCGATCCAGCCGGGCAGCTCGATCATGCCGGGCAAGGTCAACCCGGTCATCCCCGAGAGCGTGATCCAGGTCGGGGCGCAGGTGACGGGGAACTGCCAGGCGGTGACGATCGGCGGCCAGTGGGGTCAGCTCGACCTGAACGTGATGCTGCCGGTGATGGCGAGGAACCTGCTGGAGAGCATCCGGCTCTTGGCGAACGCCTCACGCGTCTTCGTCGACAAGTGCCTCGCCGGGACGACCGCGAACGCCGCCCGCGCCGAAGGCTACGTCGAAGGCTCGATCAGCATGGCGACCGCGCTCAACCCCCTGATCGGCTACGACGCCGCGGCGGCGATCGCCAAGAAGGCGTACGCCACCGGCCGCACCGTCCGCGAGGTCGCCTACGCGGAGAGCGGCCTGAGCCGGGAGCGGGTCGATGAAGCGCTCCACCCCCATCGACAGACGGTGGCGGGAACGGGGGCGGGGCAGGCGGCGGGGGGCTAGCCTGTGGGGGTTCGGAATCGAAGCGGCTCGATCCGGCGGACGACCAGCGACGCGGCGACTGGGCGACGCCGACCAGCGAGCCGATGCCGAGGGTGTCTGGAGGATGCCATCCTCGTCCCCAAGCACCCGGCCGTGGGCGGCTCCACCGTTGCGTTGGCGGAGGCGGCGGTGATGGCGTGAAACGGGTGCTGCTCACGGGCATGTCGGGCACCGGGAAGTCGACGGTGATCAAAGAGCTGGCCGCACGCGGCTACGAGGCCGTCGATACGGACGAGGGCGGTCTGTCCGAGCTGGTGAGCGTCCCCGACGACGAGCCGACCGGTCTCGATCCCGGGCAAGATTGGGTCTGGCGAGAAGACCGCATCCACGACCTCCTGTCCACCTGCGACGCCGATGTGCTCTTCCTCGGCGGGTGTTCCCCGAACCAGGGGATGTTCTACCCGTGGTTCGACCATGTCGTCCTGCTGACCGCGCCCGCCGACCTGATCGTCGAGCGGTTGGCGACGCGGACGAACAACCCGTACGGAAAACGCCCCGAGGACGTCGCCCGC
Source organism: uncultured Thermomicrobiales bacterium (assembly GCA_902806405.1). GTDB lineage: Bacteria > Chloroflexota > Chloroflexia > Thermomicrobiales > UBA6265 > CADCWL01. Next base: position 17,953 of record CADCWL010000202.1, read on the forward strand.
ACGCTGGGCCTGCTGCAAACCGTCGAGCCGATGCTGAGAAGGGGCGCCGGCCTCGTGATCGATACCAGCGTTCCGCTCGACCGGGTGGTGGCGCGAGTGCTCCGGCTGGTGGGCGTCGGCGCGTGACCGACCACGCCGCGGGCGCGATCGGCCGCCCGTTCGCGGCGCCGATCGCGCTCGCCACGCGATGGGGAAGGTCAACCACCCTCCCTTCGCGTCGGTTCGTCGAAGCTTCGCGCTCCCGATCGAACAGCTTGGGAGGGAGGTGAGTGCGGTCGGCCGCACCTTGACGCCCGTGGCCGCGTTCCCGGCGGACCGTCGAAGGAGCATCGCATGGCAGGGTCGAGAACGGGAGACGACGCGCAGCCGCGGGCCGGGACGGTGGCGCACCTGGCCCTGCTGCGGGGGCTCAACGTCGGCGGCAAGAACCGGCTGCCAATGAAGGATCTCGCCGCGCTCTTCGCCGACGCTGGCTGCGACAACGTCCGGACCTACATCCAGAGCGGCAATGTCCTCTTCGCCGCGACCCCCGACGTGGCGGTGGCGGTTCCCAGCCTGGTCGCCGCGCGGATCGTGGAGCGCTTCGGGTACCGGACGCCGGTGCTGGCGCGGACGGCGGAGGAACTGCGGTCGGTCGTCGCGGCCAATCCCTTCGTCGCGGAGGGGGCGGCCGAGGAGACGCTGCACGTCGTGTTCCTGGCGGATCGACCGGCTCCCGGCCGACGCGATGCCCTCGATCCCGACCGCTCGCCGCCGGATGCGTTCGCGGTTCGCGGCCGGGAGATCTACCTGCGCCTGCCCCGTGGGGCGGCTGACTCCAAGCTGACCAACGCCTACTTCGACGCGAAGCTGGCGACGACGAGCACCATCCGGAACTGGCGCACGGTGACCAAACTTCTCGCGTTGATGGATGGGATGGACGGGTAGGGTCGTGCCGCGGGACGTGCCCGTCGCCCTCCCCGCGATGGCATCGGGCGCAGGAGCGGCCGGGCCGCGACGGGGGCCTCCGCCGTCCGTCCGCGGGACCGCTCCCGCCTCGCCGCGAACCGGTCTTCGGTGGCGAGCGGGCAAGGCTGGGCTCCAGGGTCGTAGGGCGACGATGGGGACGGGATGACGCCAAGGCGACGACCGGTTCGCGGCGGACCGAGGGGTCGGCGTGCCGGCGGCGATCGCCGTCGGCCTTCCCGTCCGGGGTGGGGTGGATCTCTCCGCCCCGGGCGCGCTCGGGTACCGGGGTTTCCACCCAGACGGCGCCCGCTCGTTCGGATCGGGCTGGGGACTGGCGCGCCGCCGCTCGCCGTGGCGGCGCGGAGGCAGTCGACTCACGGGGCGCCACCGCGGGCGCCATCGCTCGCATTTGGCGGTCGAGGTCGCCGTCTTCGGCGACGACCAGGCTCGCCTCGAAGCCGGCGGTCGCCCGGTCGTAGTCGCCCAGCTCCATCGACTGCACACCCAGGTTGTTAAGGGCGGCCGCCTCGGCGGGGCGATCCCCGAGCTCGCGGGCCAAGGCCAGCGCCTCGCCATGCCGTGCGCTGGCGTGGGCAAAATCCCCCTCGTACCAGGCCATCGTGCCGGAGCCC
>CADCWL010000203.1 GCA_902806405.1 uncultured Thermomicrobiales bacterium
GCGGTGACGGCGTGGGCGGTGGCGGTGCGGCGGGCCGGGCTGGCGCCGCTCTACAGCACCTCGTGGGAGAACGCCGCGTCCCGCCGCCTGGCGGCGCGGCTCGGCCTCGTGGTCTACGCCGAGGACTTTCACCTCGCCTGACCGGGTCCTGGGGGCAGCGCCTGGACCGCGGTCGCGTCGCCCGGGTTTCGCGCCACCATTGCCCCCCCGAAGGCCGTCCGAACGCGAGAACACAGCCGTCCGCGCACGACCGCCGAGCCGTCGGCCGGGCGCCGGCGAGGGCGAGGCCCCGGTCCCGCCAGATAGCCCCCTTGACCCTGACGCAGCGTCAGGCCCTATCCTCCGGCCTGGAGGTGAGCGATGGGGCGGCTGTTGCGCGTCGGCGAGGTCGCGGCGGTGACGCGGGTCTCGATCCGGACGCTGCACCACTACGACCGGATCGGGCTGGTGCGGCCGGCGGCACGCTCCGCGGCCGGCTACCGGCTCTATGCGGCGGGCGACCTGCTGCGCCTGCAGCAGACCCTGACGCTGCGCTTTCTCGGCTTCCCGCTGGCGAAGATCGGCGAGCTGCTGGCCCGACCCGATTTCGACCTCGTCGCCTCCTTGCGCATCCAGCGCGGTGCGCTGCGCGACCGGATCGCGGAGCTGGAGCGGATCGAGGCGGCGCTCGACCGGCTGGTCGAAGGCCGGCTGGCGACGGGGGAGTGGGACTGGGAGCTGGTCGCGGAGGCTTCGGGGGCCGTTGGCGACGGCCTCGCGCAGGGAGGAACTGGCATGGACGCCCGGTATACGCCGGAGCAGATGGCGCGGATGGCGGAGCTCTACGAGGCTGTGCCGCGGGAGGAACTGGCCGCGATCGAGGCGGGCTGGGCGGCGCTGCTGCCCGAGGTCCGCGCCCACCACGACCTGAACCCGGCCGACCCCCGGGCGGTGGCCCTGGTCGAACGCTGGGAAGCGCTGTGGGAGCGGACCCGACGTGCCTGGCAGGAGGACGGCGAGCTGCTCGGCGCGGTCGCGGCGAACTACGAGCGCGGCGCGTTCGAGGGCGACGGCCGCGCGCCGCAGGCCGCGGATTTCGCCTTCGTCGCGCGGGTCCAGGAGGCGCGGCGGCAAGCGAACGCTCCGGACGCCGGCTAATTCGCCGTCGCGATCGGTCCGCGAGGGGCGCCCTTGGAGCAGGAGCCGGCGATGACGTGGCCGCTACCGAACGACACGGACGAGTACTACGGGATGCCCGGCTTTCCGACGCTTGAGGTGGGGGACGTCGAGGCATCGGCGCGGTGGTACCGGGCGCTCGGGTTCCGCCACGTCTTCACGATCCCCGGCCCCGGCGGCCGACCGGCGCTGGTCCACCTCCGGTGGGTCCGGTACGCCGATCTGCTCCTGCGCCCCGCCGCTGGACCGCCCCCGTCCGCGCCGGGGGCGGGGATCACCCTCTCCTACGCGATGTTCGACCGCGGGGGGGAGCGGGTGGACGACGTGGCGGCGCGGGCCGCGGCGGCCGGCGCGACCATCCTGGCGGAGCCGGGCGACCGGCCGTGGAACGCACGCGAGATGACGATCCTCGACCCCGACGGCTTCCGCCTGACCTTCACCGAGCCGGTCGACACGAGCGGCAGGGTCACGATGGACGATGTCGTCGAGCGGGTGCGGCGGGGGTAACGCCGCGCCCGCGACCGGGGCGCCCCGACGACCGGACGGCCAGCGCGGGAGCGCGCCCTCTGGGTCGGGAGCCGCCACCCGAGGATCGGCATCGCACAGGCATTGCCTCGACCGCGGCGGCATGCCCGCCGATAAGGTTCCGCGCCAGACCCGCGATCCGCAGGCCCCGCTGCGACGTCCCAATCCGCCGCCACCCCGAGGGAGGAGGGATGACGGCTGGGCAGGACGCTGGAAGCGGGGCCGCGGGGCGGGGTGGCGACGGACGCGGCCGGTCCGGTGCGGCGGGGGCGCTAGTCCCGCAGCCCGGCACCGAAGAGGGCGAAGCCGTCGTCCTCCGGGGCGTAGCCGAGCAACTCCCGGGTGGAGGTGAGATCGAGCCGCTTGAAGCGGTTGTCCGAGACGCCGTGGACGATGGCGAAGGGGACGTCGTCGGCGTCGACGCAGCGGGTCAGGAGCTGGTTCAGGTCGCGGTGGCTGACGTACATCGCCATCGCCTCCGCGGTTGGGTTCTCGTGGACCCAGGGCGCTTCGTAGGCGCCGATGCGGACGGCGATGCTCGAGAGCCCGTCGTTCGCGAAGCAGGCGGCGAGGGCCTCGCCGAAGCACTTGCTGACGCCGTACATGTTCGCCGGGCGAACGGGGGAGTCGGTCTTCGCCTGGACATCGAGCGGGTAGGCGAAGACGGCGTGGACGGAGGACGCGTAGACGATGCGGCGGCAGCCGGCGTCGGCGGCGGCGCGGAAGACGTTGTAGGTCCCCTTGATATTGTTGTCCAGCAGGGAGCCGTAGAAATCCGCCTCCGGCGACGGGTCGGCCGCCAAGTGGACGACGGTGTCGATCCCGTCGCAGGCGGCGCGGCAGGCGTCCGGGTCGGCGACGTCGAGGGAGATTGCTTCGTGCTCCTCGCCGGCGGCGGCGGCGAGCTTGGCCGCGTCGCGGTGCGCCAGGCGGAAGCGGTACCGCTCCTTGGCGTGCTCGAAGAAGTTACCGCCGATGCGGCCGGCGGCGCCGGTCAGCAGGACCGCACGAGCGGACGACACGTCTTGGGCCACCGTTTTCACTCCTCGTCTCCCGATGTAGGTGGACGGACAACTCCGTCGGGGCCGGCAAAGCCACGCAGCACGCGTCCCCGCAAGCCGATGACCGTGAACCCGGCCACTTCGCGCCGGGCATCGTCCTAGCAAGGCCGAGGCCGGTCGTCGGTGTCGATGCCGACGGCGAAGCGGGGCTCGCCCACGGAGAGGTAGTGCACGGCCGGCTCGTCGTCGTCTTCCCATTTCACGGAGGCGGCGTGCTCCAAGATGTTCACCGCGTCCATAGGGTTGGCACGTGGCGTAGCCGGCCACGACGAAGCCGTCGTTCGAGCCGAGCCCGAGGTCCGCTCCCACGAGAGGCTCGCCGGTCTGCGGCGTCTGCGCGTCGGAGCGGATGGCCAGGAGCCCCCCTGGATCGTCCGTTTGGATCGGATCGGGGCGAGCCAAGGTCGCCAAGGCCCGATCGCGCTTGCCGGCGACCTCGGGATGACCCGCCACGAGCTGCCGCCAACGCTCACTCGTCTCGACCCGGTGGACCGATGGACCGCCCCATGCCGGCCGCTGTCACCACAACCGGTCCCGCTGCGCGAAGAGCCAATCGATCGCCTGGCGGGGGGTGAGGGCGTCGAGATCGAGGTCTCGCAGCTCACGGGCGAGACGGTCGGCGGCGTTTGGAGCGGGGCGGATGCCGGCGAGGGAGAGCTGGTAGGGCGGGGCGGGGCCTTCGGCGAGGAGGCGGTCGGTCGGAGGGTCGGGGGCCAGGGGGTGGAGACCGACGGGGGGAGCCGGCACGTCGGAGGCGGGGGGGTGAGGCGCGGCGAGTGAGGCGAGGACGGCCTCAGCGCGGTCGGCCACCCAGGGGGGGAGGCCGGCGAGGCGGGCGACCTGGATCCCGTAGGCGCGATCGGCGGGCCCGGGGCGGACGGCGTAGAGGAAGACGACGCGGCCGTCCGCCTCCAGCGCGGCGACGTGGGCGTTGGCGACGCCGGGCAGGCGCTCGGCCAGCGCCGCCAGCTCCAGGTAGTGGGTGGCGAAGAGGGTCCGCGCCCCGATCCGGCCGTGGATGTCCTCCAGCACGGCGCGGGCGATGGCGAGGCCGTCGGCGGTCGCCGTGCCGCGGCCGACCTCGTCGAGGATGAGGAGGCTGTGGCGGGTCGCCTGGTGGAGGATCGTCGCCGTCTCGACCATCTCGACCATGAACGTCGAGTGGCCGCGGGCCAGGTCGTCCTGGGCGCCGACGCGGGTGAAGATGCGGTCGACGAGGCCGATCCGGGCCCGCGCCGCGGGGACGAAGGAGCCGATCTGGGCGAGGAGGGCGATCAGGGCGACCTGGCGCAGGTAGGTGCTCTTGCCGCCCATGTTCGGCCCGGTGACGACGATCTGGCGCGGCGCCTCCTCCCCCGGGGCCCCGTCCACGGTCCCACCCATCCGGCAGGCGTTCGGGATGAAGGCGTCCCCGGCGAGGCCCGCCTCCACCACCGGGTGGCGGCCCCCGACGATCTCCAGCGCGTCGTCCTCCGTCAGTTCCGGGGCGACCCAGCCGGCGCGGGCGGCGACCTCCGCCAAGGCGAGCAGGGCGTCGAGGCGGGCCAGACCGGCCGCCGTCGCCGCGAGGCGGGCGACGGCGCCCCCCACCGCCGCGCCGAGGCGGACGAGCGCCGCCCGCTCCAGGAACGCGATCTCCTCGTCGGCGGCGAGGGATCGGGCCTCGGCGTCCTTCAAGGGAGCGGTGACGAAGCGCTCGCCGGCGGCGACGGTCTGCTTGCGGCTGTACTCCGCGGGGACGAGCGAGAGGTTCGGCCGGGTCACCTCGATGTAGTAGCCGAAGACCTTGGTGTAGCCGACCTTCAGCGAGCGGATGCCGGTCCGCGTCCGCTCGGCCCGCTCCAGGCCGGCCAGCCAGACCCGGGTGTCGTGGGCGGCGGCGAGGGCGGCGTCGAGCGCACCGCAGAAGCCGGGGCGGAGGCGGGCGCCGTCGTCGGCGTCGTCTTCGATCGCTGACTCGAGGAGCACGAGGACGTCGGCGCAGGGGTCGAGGGGGGTGCCGGCCTCGGCCCCCGGCGACTCGTTCCCCGCGGGCGGCAGGCGGGCGGCGATCTCGGGGACGAGTCGCAGCGCGGCGGCGAGCGCCAGGAAGTCGCGGGCGCCGGCCTGCCCCATCGTGACCCGGCCGACAAGCCGCTCCAGGTCGCCGACCGCCGCCAACGACGCGGCGAGCACGGTGCGGTTCGCCGGGTTTGCCGCCAGCGCGGCGACGAGCCGCTGCCGCCGGCGCAGCTCCGGGAGGTCGCGCAGCGGCTGGCCGACGAGGCGGCGGAGGGCGCGGGCGCCCATCGCCGTCCGGGTGCCGTCGAGGACGCCGAGGAGGCTGCCGCGGCTGCCGCCCGTGCCGAGGCTGCGGGTCAACTCCAGGTTGCGTCGGGTGGCGGCGTCGAGCCCGACCCGGCCGCCGGGCGGCTCCGTGCGGAGGCCGGTCAGGAGGGGCAAGAGGGCGGGATTCGTCCGCTCCAGGTAGACGAGGATCGCGCCGGCGGCGCCGGTCGCGGCCGGCAGGTCGGCGCAGCCGTAGGGGGCGAGGGAGCGGGCGCCGAAGCGGCGGCAGAGGGCATCGGCGGCGCGCGACGGCTCGAAGTGCCAGCGCTCCAGCCGCGCCCGGTGACCGGGGAGGTGGGCGGGCAGGCGTGCGGGGAGACCGTCCGGGCCGGCGCCGCCGATGTCGACCCGATGGCCGCCGGGGCTGTCGAGCGACCCTTCGGCCGGATCGTCGGCCCCGCCTTCGAGCGAGTCCGGCACCAGGCACTCGGCCGGGTTGAGCCGGGCCAGCTCCTCCGCGAGACGGCCGCCAGCGCCGGGGCCGTCCAACTCCAGCACGCCGAACTCGCCGGTGCTGACGTCGACCCAGCCGAGGCCGATCCGGCCGCCGAGGGGGTGGACGGCGGCCAAATATCGGTTCTCCCCGGCCGGCAGCAGACCCGGCTCGGCGACCGTCCCCGGCGTCAGGACGCGGGTGACGGCCCTCTCGACCAGCCCCCGCCCGGCCGGGGTAATCTGCTCGGCGATGGCGACGGTGTGGCCGGCCGCGAGCAGCCTCCCCAGGAAGTGGGTCAACGCGTGGTGGGGGATGCCGGCCATCGGCACCCGGCCGCTCCTCCCGAACGAGCGGGTGGTGAGGGTGATCCGCGCGTCGCGGGCGACGACGCGGGCGTCGTCGTCGAAGGTTTCGTAGAAGTCGCCGAGGCGGTAGAGGAGGATCGCCTGGGGGTGCTGTGCCTTGAGCTCGAGGTACTGGCGGCGGGATGGGACGAGGTCCGGGGCGGGCGCGTCCGGGCGCCCGCCCCCCGGCGCCTCAGCCGTCTCCCCCCGCTGCTCCGTTCGCTGGGCCATGCGGCGATTATACGCAGCGGTGAAGTTGGGGCCGGCAGGGCGGTGGGGCAGGGACCAGGCCTCCGCCTCATCCTAAGCTCGCCTCTTGAGCATCTCGGCGAGGTGCCCGATGACCCCCTCCCAGTGCGCCTTCATCGCCGCTCGCTCCACCGCGCCGGCCAACCCGTCCTGGTGGAAGCTCAGCGTCGTTTTGCGGTGCGCCGGGATGACCCGTATCTGGAGGGTCGAGGGCACCGGCCAGCCGGTCGGCCGCCAGGTGAGGCGAACGTGCGACCACGGCTTGTAGACCCTGATCTCGCCCGAGGTCCCGTTGTCGAGCCGGAACGGAGCGCCCGGCACGATCTCGGCCGGGCCGCCGAGCCAGACCCGGAGCCCGTCCGGCGAGAGAAGAAGCGCCCAGACCTGCTCCTCCGAGTACGGCAAGGTCCGGCGCACGCCGATCTGGTAGCCGGCGGTCGCCGTCTTGCCGACGCCTCCCCGCTCATCCACCCTGCACCTCCTCGCCATCGGTGACGGCGATCGCCGAGACCTCGACCAGGAACGCCGGGTTGGCCAAGCCGGCCACGATCAGGACGCCGATCGCCGGCGGGTTGGGCCGCGACCCCCATTCGCGTTGGAAAACGTTGAACCCCGGCCGGATGTCCTGCCCCTGCACCACGTAGATCGTCCATTTGACGACGTCGTGTAAGGTCGCGCCGGCGGCGACAAGGACGGTCCGGAGGTTTGCGAAGACCTGCTCCGTCTGGGCGGCGAGGTCGTCGCCGACGATCCGGCCGTCGGCGGCGACCGCGTTCTGCCCGCCGACGTAGATCGTCCTGGCGTTCCCCTCGACGACGACCGCCTGGGTGAAGGCGGGGTTGGCGTGCATCCCCTCGGGATTCAGGTGCGTCACCCTCGCTTGCATGGCCACTCCTCCAACCGGTTCCGTCCGCGTTGCCAACCGGCTTGTATCCGCACGGTAGCAGGCAATGTGGCTACAATCGGTCCACATTCCTTTTAACTCCCCCGCACATCTCCCGGGAGGTCGCCGTGTACCACCCGACGACCCGGCTCCTGACGGTGTTGGAGCTGCTGCAGGCGCACGGGCGATTGAGCCGCGCCGACCTCGCCGCGCGCCTGGAGGTCGGCGAGCGGTCGGTTCGGCGCTACATAACGATGCTGCAAGAGATGGGGATTCCGGTCGTCGGTGAACGGGGGCGGCACGGCGGCTACCGCCTCCGGCCCGGCTTCAAGCTGCCGCCGCTGATGTTCGGCGAGGAGGAGGCGCTGGCGGTCGTGCTGGGGCTGCTGGCGGCGCGGCGGCTGGGGCTGGCCGTCGCCGCGCCGGCCGTCGAGGGGGCGCTCGCGAAGGTCGACCGCGTCCTGCCGGCTGCGCTGCGGGAGCGGGTGGGGGCGGTCGGGGAGACGCTGACCCTCGACCTGCACGCGGCGGAGGGGCCGCCGGTGAGCGCGGCGGTCGTCGCCCTGGGCGAGGCCGCGCGGCGGGGGCGGCGGGTCCGCCTGCGCTACCGCTCGCGGAGCCGGGAGGAGACCGAGCGCGCCTTCGATCCCTACGGGGTGGTGTTCCACGCCGGGGCCTGGTATGCGGCCGGGCACTGCCACCTGCGCGCCGGGACGCGGGTCTTCCGCCTGGACCGCATGCTCGAGGTCGTGCCGGGCGACGAGGCGGCGGGCGTCGCGCGCCCGGGCGACTTCGACGCCCTGGCCGTCGTGCTGCGCTCGCTGGCGGCCGCGCCGCGCGCCTTCCCGTTCGCCGTGACCCTGGCCACGACGTTGGACGAGGCGCGCCGCCGGCTTCCCCCGGCACTCGCGACGCTCGAAGAGACGCCGGACGGCGTCGTCCTGCGCGGCTCCACCGACAGCCCCGACTGGCTGGCCGGCGTCCTCGCCGGCCTCGAGTGCGACGTGGTCGTGCGCGACCCCCCCGAGCTGCGGGCGGCGCTGCGGCGTCTCGGCGCGCGGCTGCTTGCGATGGCCGACGCCGGTGCCGTAGCGTCGGGCCGGCGTCCTGGTCCGGACCCGGCGCGCGAGGTCGCCTTTCCGCTACCCTGATCCGCAGCGGAGAACGGCGTTCGCGAGCCGCGCCCCGTCGAACCGGGGTGCTGTACCGAAGGAGGCAACGACGATGGCGATGACGCCGGCGGAGATGGTGGCGGAGGCGAGGGGGCGGATCCAGAACCTGACCGTGGAGCAGACGGCGGCGGAACTGGAGCGGGGTGAGGCGCTGCTGGTCGACCTGCGGGAGCCGGAGGAGCTGGCGCAGCACGGGCTGATCCCGGGGGCGACGGTGGCACGGCGGGAGGTGGTGGAGCGCTGGGCCGACCCCGCCAGCCCGGAGCACCGGCCGGAGTTCGGGCCGGAGCGGCGGATCATCTTCCACTGCGCCGGCGGCGGGCGCTCGGCGCTGGCGGCGGACGCCCTGCAACAGATGGGGCACACCAACGTCGCCCACCTGGAGGGCGGCATCGCGGCCTGGAAGGCGGCGGGGCGGCCGGTGGAGGAGATGAAGGGGGCGGAGCGGTTCGAGCGCTGACGGGGAGCCCCCGCGCTTCAGGGGGGATCTCTTGAGCTGGACCGAGACGGGGTAGGGTGACGATGACCGCGATCTGGCGCAACGACGGCGCCGATTGGCGCCTGCTGGCGCCGTCCGGCTTCCCGGACGAGCACACGCTGCACGGGCTGGTGGCCGACGCCCCGCAGATCCTACCGCTGGCCGGCTCCCCGCGGCTGACCGTCGTCGGGCGCGAGGTCGTCCTGGGTGGGAACTACGCCGACCTCCTGGCGGTCGAGCCGTCCGGCCGGCTCGTTGTCGTCGAGATCAAGCTGGCCCGCAACGCCGAGGCGCGCCGCGCGGTGGTCGCTCAGATCCTCACCTACGCGGCGTTCCTGCGTGGCCTCGATCCGCCGACGCTGGAGCGCCAGATCCTCGGTCCCCACCTGCGCAAGCTCGGCCACGATGGGCTGGCGGCCGCCGTCGCCGCGGACGATCAGGAGGGGTCGTTCGACGCGGCGGTCTTTGACGAGGGGTTGGCGGCGAGCCTGGCGGAGGGTCGCTTCCGGCTCGTGCTCGTGCTCGACGAGGCGCCGGAGGAACTGGTGCGGCTCGTCGGCTACCTGGAGTCCGTGGCGGAGAGGCTGGTGATCGACCTCGTCACGGTCGCCGCCTACGACATCGGCGGCTCCTAGGTCATCGTCCCGCAGCGGATCGACGTCGAGCGACCGGTTGCCCCTCGAACCGCCCCCGCCGCTGCCCAACCTCGAGCGGCGGGCTGGGCGGCCGAGGGGGCCGAGGACTTCATGGCGACGATTGACCGGGCGCCGAGCGAGCAGCAGCCGATCCTCCGACGTCTGGTCGATTTCTGCCTCGCCCTGGAACGCGACGGATTCGCGCGGCTGGTGACCTACCATGGGACCGCGAACAATTGGACGCTGCACCCTCGCCTGCCGGCCGATGGGGTCTCTCTGGTAACGATCTACAACGACCGGGGGACGGCGTCCCTCAGCTTCCACCGCAGCGTGTTCGAACGACGGGCGCCGGCGACCTTGCCGAGAATCGAGCGGTTGGCCGCCCCGACCCGGGTAGGACAAGGCACCAACACGCGGGCGATTACCGAGGAACTGCTCCACGGACTGACGGCCGCCTACCAGGAGGCGGCGACGGGGGTCGTTTCCAACGGATCGTCGGGGGCCGTGTAGCGCTCCGGATCACGAGCCGCGGCGGGTCACGACCGATTTGCCACGGATCCAGCGCATTGCGTTCCGCCCAGCTGCGAACCCCGACACTCCGGTCTGGGCGGGGCGTGACGCATTCGCCCCTCCACCCGGGTGCATGCCGGTTGACCGACATCGAGCGACAGGTCGACGCCCCTGCTCCCGGAGTCGTGTCGCCCGCTGGAATGCCCCCGCGCCGCCTCAGCGCTCCTTGTCGCCGCGGCCGCCCGCGCCCTTACCGCGATCGGGCGAGTTGTCCCGCCCGGCGGGGGCGCGGTCGGCACCGTCGCGTTCGGCGGGGACGTCCCGCGGCGAGCGATCGCCCGCGTTGCCGTTTCCGTCCCGTCCGGTGTCACGAGCGGCCTCCCCGGAACGGGCGGCCTCGTCCCGCTCGTTGCCGGCGTCGCGCGCGGGGGCATCGGGACGGCCGCCGGTCTGCTCCCGCGGGCCGCCGCGGGCATCGCGACCGCCTGGACCGCGCGGGGACCTGGCGCGATCGTCGGCGCTCGGGAGCGGGACCGCGGTCGGGCGGGCGCGGGAGAGCGAGCGGTCCGCGGCGAGGGCACGGGCCGGCGTGGGCGGCCGCGGTGTCGGCGCGGCGGTCGGGATGCGGGTCGGGCGGGGGGTCGGAACCGGGGCGTCCAACCGATCGGCGTCCGCGGCCGGGGAATTGGTCCGCTGGGGCACGGCGGAGCCGGTCCTCGGGGTGGGCGTCGTCCGTGGCGGCGGGGGCGGGACGATGACGCGCGGGGTCGGCGTCGGAGCGACCGCGGTCGGCGGCGGGGGAGGCGGGGAAGGGGAGACCGTTGGCGGCGGAGGCGTTACCGCTGGCGGGAGCATCGTCGGTACCGGCGTGGCGGTCGGAGGGGCCGCGCGCTCCGGGGTGAGGGCGAGCGCGAAGCGTGCGGACGTCGGCGGGGTGGGAGGAACGCGGGTCGACGCCGGGGCGAGGGTGGCGCGCGGCGCGAGGCGGACCGGTTCGAAGCCGTCGTCGACATCCGGCAGGACGAGGACGGCGAGGAGCGCGGCGACGACTCCGGCGGCGGCGATCGCCGCCGCCAGCGGCGTCCGGCGGAGAAACCCTACGGCGAGCCGGAGCGCGCGCAACGCCGCCATGGCAGCCTCCGGTGAACGCCGCCTTCGAGCCGGCCCGATGCGGGGTGAACCGTCGCAATCGGGAGGAGCCGCGCCCCCGCTCGCGAATCGGCCGCAGGTCGACCGCCGAACAGCAGGGTGCGCCTCCATTCAGCACCACCCGCGCCATGGCGTCAAGCCCACGCTTCGGGGACGCGAGGGCAAGGAGGGCGGCAACTTCCGGCCCGCCCCGCCCCGGCTCTACAATCCCCTGCCGACGATCAACGGGCAACCGCGTGGAGGGAACGATGGCCGAGATGGGGCAGATTGGGTTTATCGGGTTGGGGATCATGGGGCGGCCGATGGCGCGGAATCTGGCCAAGGCCGGGTTCGGGCTGGTCGTCCACAGCCGGAGTCGGGGGCCGGTCGACGAACTGGTCGCCGAGGTTCCGGCCGCGGAGGCCGCCGCCAGCCCGGCCGAGGTGGCGGCGCGGGCCAAAATCGTGATCACCATGCTCCCCGACTCGCCGGACGTGCGCGCGGTCGTCTTTGGCGCCGACGGCCTGGCCGAGGCGATGGGGGAGGGGCACCTCCTGGTCGACATGAGCACGATCGCGCCGGCGACGGCGGTCGAGGTGGGAGGGGCGCTGGCGGCGCGGGGCGCGCGCGCCCTGGACGCGCCGGTCAGCGGCGGCGACAAGGGGGCGATCGCCGGCACGCTGAGCATCATGATCGGGGGCGCGGCGGAGGACGTCGAACGCGCCCGGCCCCTCTTCGCGGCGATGGGCAAGACGATCGTCCACGTCGGCGGCCCGGGCGCCGGGCAGACGGTCAAGGCGTGCAACCAGATCGTCGTTGCCCTCAACTACGCGGCGGTGAGCGAGGCGCTGGTGCTGGGGGCGAAGGCCGGGGTCGAGCCGGCCAAGATCGTCGAGGTCCTCTCCGGCGGGCTGGCCGCCAGCCGGGTTCTGGAGCTGCGCGGCCCGACGATGCTGAAGCACGACTTCGCCCCCGGCTTCCGGGTCAACCTCCACCGCAAGGACCTCGGCATCGCCCTGGCCACTGCCAAGGAGCAGGGCGTTCCGCTGGCCGCCACGGCGCTTGTCTCGCAGCTCTACGACGCCGTCGCCGCCGCCGGCCACGGCGACCTCGATCACTCGGCCCTGCTGACCGTGGTGGAGGGGTTGGCGGGGTACGAGCTGGGGAGCGAGGCGTGAGGAACGTTCACGGCTCCGGCGGCGGGGCGGCCGCGGACACCGGCCGCCGGTTCGCCAGGAGGATCGGCCGCGCATGATGCGGTTGAGCACGATGTGGAACGTGGACCGCACGATCGACGCCTCCGGCAGGAACCCGGTTGCGGAGCGGATCCTAGAAGCCTGGCCCCACGATCAGGGGTCCGCCCGGTTCTTCCGGTCCAGCGCCAACTTCGTCTACGTCGTCCGCCACGAGGGGAAACGTCGGTTCCTGCGGTTCGCCGACGCGTCCGAGCGGAGTCGGGCGGCGATCGAGGCGGAAGTCGATCTCCTCGCTTGGTTGGACGAGGCGGGGATCGCGGTCGCGCGTGCCGTCCGGACCAACGCCGGGGGCTGTGTCGAGACGACCGTGACCGATCGGGGGACGTTCCACGCGGTCGTGTTCGCGGGGCTCGAGGGCTCGCAGCTCGACATCGAGGAGCTCGACGGCCCCCGCTTCCGCGCCTGGGGAGCGGCGCTAGGAAAGCTGCACACGGCGCTGAAAGGCTACCCGGGGTCCGGCTTGGCCGCGCGGAGCGGTTGGCGGGATCACCTGGCGCTGGCGAGCCGGTTCCTCCCCGAGGAGGCGCCGGCGCCGCGGCGCGAGGTGGACGAACTCGCCGCCTTGCTCGCCGCACTCCCGGTGGATCGCGACACCTTCGGGCCGATCCACTTCGATTTCGAGCTCGACAACCTCGTCTGGCACGACCGCGGTGTGGGAATCCTCGATTTCGACGACTGCGCTCGGTGCTGGTTCGTGGCCGACATCGCCTTCGCCCACCGAGACCTCTTCGACGGCGGTGCCGGGGTCGACGACGCGTCGGTCCGCGCCTTCCTCGACGGGTACGCGGATGCCTGTACGCTCGACCAAGCGCAGCTCGCCTTGCTCCCTACCTTCTCGCGGTTGGCGCGTCTGCTCGCCTACGCTCGGACGGCCCGCGCGCTGGATCTGCCGCCGGAGCCCGCGCATCCCGAATGGCTCGGCGGGTTGACGGCGACGCTGCGAGAGAGGATGGAGGGGTATCGGACCGCCCTCGAAACGGGTGGACGGTAAGGGTCGCGGCGCTCACGACGAGCGGCGGCGGCCGGCGCCCCCGGCTTCGCGTATCGGTCCGAGGGTCACCGGCGGTGGGCGTCGCGGTGAGCGATCACCGACTCGGCAGGCTACAGATGCGCCAGGACCGCGTCCCCGACCTCGGTCGTCGTCGCCGTGCCGCCGAGGTCGGGGGTGAGGACGCCGGCGGCGGTGGTCGCCTCGATGGCGCGCATGACGCGGGCCGCCTCCTCGGCGAGGCCGAGGTGGTCGAGCATCAGGGAGGCGGTCCAGATCGCGGCGATCGGGTTGGCGATCCCCTTACCGGCGATGTCGGGGGCGCTGCCGTGGACCGGCTCGAACATGCTCGGGTGGCGGCGCTCGGGGTCGGTGTTGGTGCTGGCGGCGAGGCCGAGGGAGCCGGCCAGCGCGCTGCCGAGGTCGGAGAGGATGTCGCCGAAGAGGTTGCTGCAGACGACGACCTCCAGCGTCTCCGGCCGGAGCACGAAGCGGGCCGCCATCGCGTCGACCAGCCACTGCTCCGTCTCGACGTCGGGGTAGTCCCCGGCGACGCGGGCAAAGACGTCGTCCCAGAGGGTCATCCCGTACTGCTGGGCGTTGCTCTTGGTGACGCTCGTGACCTTCTTGCGCTGACGGGTCCGGGCCAGGTCGAAGGCGTAGCGGACGATCCGCTCGCATCCTTCCTCGGTGAAGAGGCCGGCCTGGACGGCGACCTGGCGACCCGGGCCGCGGCCCGCCAGGTTGCGGCCGCCGATGCCGGCGTACTCCCCCTCGCTGTTCTCGCGGACGACGACCCAGTCGATCGTCTCCGCGGTGGCGCCGCGGAGGGGGCTGGGGACGCCGGGGAGGAGGCGGACGGGGCGGACGCAGGCGTACTGATCGAAGCCCTGGCAGATGGCGAGGCGCAGCCCCCAGAGGCTGACGTGGTCCGGCACGCCCGGCCAGCCGACGGCACCGAAGTAGATGGCGTCGAAGCCGGCGAGCTTTTTCAGCCCGTCCTCGTCCATCATGCGGCCGGTTTTCAGGTAGTGCTCGCAACCCCAGGGAAAGCTCTCGTAGGCGAAGCCGAGCCGGCCGCCGCTGCCCGCCGCGAGGCGATCGAGGACGCGAAGGCCCTCCGGCACGACCTCCCGACCGATGCCGTCGCCGGGGATGATCGCGATCCGGAACACGCGCGGGGCGTTGACCACGGTGCCTCCTCGACTTCGTTCGACATCACCTCGATCGGGGGGCGGAATGGTCGGTGGCGACGCCCCGGACGCGGGGCGATGCGGGGGAGGGCCGGCGGCAGCATACGCGGCACGGCGCGGGCGGTAAAGACGTGCGCTCGGGGCTCGGCTTCCGCGGTACGACGGGATGGAGCGTCGCGTCCGCGCGCCGGCGTCGTCCGGCGTCGAGGAGGGCACGGTGCCCTCCCGTGGGGAGCATCGCGTGCTGCGCATCGTGGACCGGGGCATCTCAGGGGGGGCGCTCTGTGCGGAGCGCCCCCGGGATCCCCCCATTGCCGCAGGAGGGCGCAGGGCCATCTCCTCCGCCGTCAACAACGGATGCGGGACGGATTGCGAGCCGATTGCCCGGCACCATCGGCTACCCTCCCACCGAGCGGGGCTGACACACCCCCAACGGCGGGACGCGTCAAAAGGGGACCCCGAGATGGACCTGGCCGAGATAGCCGCCCGACTCGGCGACCTGTTCCGCCCCGCCGCCTTCGACGAGCACGACGGCTGGGACATGGTCTTCGGCCCGGGCGAGCGCGAAGCGCTGCTCGCCCGGGCGCCCGCGGCGTTCGCGGCCACCTTCAACGGGACGATGCTCGAGCCCGCGTCGGGGCCGTCAGGGCCGATCGACCGCGCGTACCTGCTCGTCTTTCCGCACGAGACCCTCATCGAACGGGTGATCGCCGAGGAACGGGGGCGCGGCGCGCCCGGCGCGCTGCTCTTGACGCACCACGTCGCCGACTTCGAGACGGCCAACCGTGGCTTCCTCGCCGTGCCGGTCGCCCAACTCGACGCGCTACGGGCGGCGAACGTCGGCGTCTCCGTGCTGCATGCCCCGCTCGACTGCCACCCGGAGATCTCGACCAGCGGCGCCCTGGCGGACGGGCTCGGCCTGCGGCGGGCGGGGGTCTTCGCGCCGTACGTCGGTGGGCAGGCCGGGGTGATCGGGGAGCAGGCGCCGGAGCCGTTCGGCGCCTTCGCCGAGCGCGTCCGGACGCTCTGTGAGCTGCCCCGGCTCGACGCCGCCCAGGTTCGCCACGCCGGCCGGACGGTCGCCCGCGTCGCCGTCCTCGCCGGCGGCGGCGACGACCTCGGGTCGCTGACCGAGGCGGCGGCGACCGGCGCCGATACCTTCCTGACCGGCACCTGGTGGACACCCCACCGGAGCGAGTGGTCCGTCGCCAACCGGGCGGCGGTGCGCACCGCCCTGCCGGGCCTCGACCTGAATCTGCTCGGCGCCTCCCACGACGCCTCGGAACTGGTCGTCCTGCGCGACCGCGTCGCGCCGCTGCTGGCGGGATGGGGGATCGAGGCGCGGGTGGTGCGGCAGGAGGACCACTGGCGGTAGGTCAGGGCGTCCACCGGTGACCATGGGCCACGGGGCGTTGGGCGGAACGAAGGGGGCGGCATGGACCCGGTCGACGTGATCGACCTCTTCCCCGGAGAGCGGGCGGCGCTGCTCGGGCTCCTCTCGGGTCTCGACGATGCCGAGTGGCGGGCCGCCACGGCCTGCCCCGGTTGGTCGGTCAAGGACGTCGCGCTGCACCTCCTTGGGGACGATGTTGGGCGCCTCTCCGGCGGACGGGACGGCTTCCCGAACCCCGCCTTCGGGGCAGACCTCGACCTCGGGACGTGGGACGGCCTGGTCGCGGCGATCGATCGGCAGAACGCGGCCTGGGTGGCAGGAACGCGGCGGATGAGCCCCCGCCTCCTGATCGACCTGCTCCGCGTCACCGGCGAGGCGACCGAGGCGTACTTCCGGGATCTCGACCTGACGGCGATCGGGGCGCCGGTCGACTGGGCCGGTCCGGAGCCCGCGCCGGTGTGGCTCGACCTGGCGCGCGAGTACACCGAGCGATGGGTCCACCAGCAGCACGTCCGCGACGCGGTCGGGAGGCCGGGGCTGATCGAGCGGCGTTGGCTGGCACCGGTGCTCGCCACCTTCGCCCGGGCGCTGCCCCGCGCGCTGCACGGCGACAGCGCCGGCTCGGGCGCGCGCGTCCGCCTCGTCGTCACCGGGGAGGCCGGGGGGGAATGGTCGGCGGCGCGATCCGAGGCCGGCTGGCGGCTGGTGCATCCGTCCGCCATGCCGGCGACGGCGACGGTGACCCTGGATCAGGATCTGGCCTGGCGTCTCTTCACGCGAGGCATAGCGCCGGAGCACGCGGCATCGCGCGTCACCGTCGAAGGGGACGGGCCGCTGGCGGCGGCG
This sequence comes from uncultured Thermomicrobiales bacterium, assembly GCA_902806405.1. GTDB lineage: Bacteria > Chloroflexota > Chloroflexia > Thermomicrobiales > UBA6265 > CADCWL01. Next base: position 16,581 of record CADCWL010000203.1, read on the forward strand.
GTGCTGCGCACGGTGTCGATCATCGCGTAGCGCGGGGGGGCGGCGGATGCACCGAGCCGATCCCCGCCGAGAACCGTTCGACCCGCACCGTCCCGCGTCCGCCGTGCCGGAAAGGCGGAGGCCTCCCTTCCCGGCACGGCGCGTGCACCTCCTCTCTCCCTAGGTGGCGGGACCGTCGGCGTCCCACCGGCGGCACGAAGGCGGTCGGCCCGGTGTCGGCCGACGATGGGAAAGGATCGTCCGAGATGGAGACGGCTCTGACGCGGCGCGGGCTGGTCGGCGGGATGGCGAGCGCGGAGACGGTGGCCGGCCCGCTCGGTCTGCCCCGCTTCGGCGCCCGGCGGGCGGGCGCCCAGGCAACGCCGACCGGCGGGGCGACGGCGGACACCGGGAGCGGTCCGTTCACCCTGGCGTCGCTGGCGTACCGCTGCGACGCGCTCGAGCTGATGATCGACGCGCTGACGATGCAGCTGCACTATGACCGGCACCACGCGGCGTACGGGAAGAACCTGGACGCGGCGGTGACGGGGTTGCCCGACCTCCAGAACCTGTCGCCGGAGGCACTGATCGGCGACCTCTCGGCGGTGCCGGAGGCGCAGCGGACGCTGGTCCGCAACAACGGCGGCGGCCACGTCAACCACACGGTGTGCTGGGAGATTATGGGACCGGACGGGGGTGGCGAGCCGACCGAGGCGTTCGGGGATGCGGCGACGATGCGGGAGGAGGTCGAGGCGTCCGGCGGGGCCCGCTTCGGCTCTGGCTGGGCCTGGGTCGTGCTCGGGACCGACGGCGTGCTGGTTGTAACCAGCGCGCCGAACCAGGACTCACCGCTGATGGGCGACCTGGTCGACGTGCCCGGCACCCCGATCCTCGCCGTCGACGTCCGGGAGCACTTCTACTACCTGACCTACCAGAACCACCGCCTCGCCTACCTAGCCGCTGGTGAAACGTCGTCAAGTGGGACGCCGTCAACGAGCGCTACGAGCGGGCACGCGGCTGGCCGCCGACGGCGGGCGAGTCGAGATTCCTGCGGCGTCGCGAGGACCGAACAGGGCGGCGTCCAGTCCTCGCGGCAAGCCGGCCCGGGTCGCGCCGCGAGCGTTAGCCCGGCAACGTGGTGCTTTCGAGACGGAACGACCCTACGCGGCAGGTGTACTGCCGGTTGATCCCGTGCCGAGCGCGGCGGCGATAACGGCGTCCGAAGCGTCTACGCCCGTCTGCCCGTTCAGGTCACCGAAGACGACGGCAATGACGATCCCGTCAGGATCGACCGCGCACATCGTCGCGCCGGCCGGAAGCAGGACAAAGTTTTCCGTCCCCTCCGCGCGCTTTGCCTCGGCGCACTCCGGTGGGGCTGCCATCGTTTCGAGCGCCGCGTCCCGTTCGTAGTCGGTGCTCAACCGGTTGTTTACTGCGTCGAGAAGCTCGCCGGCGTCCTCCCACGATTGGCGGACCGCCACCCGATTCTCGGTGATCAGTAGAGACACGATGACCACACGGCCTCCGTTCTGACCAACGTAGACGCTGGCCGCGCCCTCGCGGAAGACGTCGGGCGTCATCTCGAATGAGTAGCGGGCCAAGAGATTCGGGCTGACAGTCTCGGTGAGGCGCCAATCGTCGCCGAGCGCGCTCGCGTCGGGCAGCAGTTTCGACGCCTCCGGTCCCGGCTCGGGCGTCGGGTCCTGAGCGGTGGCTGGCAGGACCGGGAGCGCCAGAACGGCCAGCAGCAATGCCAAGAACAGCCTAGCCATGTGATCCCTCCGTTAGAGGACGACTTCCCGAAGACCCAAGAGGGTTGCGGCCATGCGGCCGGGGCGAACCAAGGTCGGGCAGGTGATCCTATCAGGGTCACCTGCCCCCCGCGCGGCGGGAGACGGCCTCCCCTAGCGGACCGACCCGTCGCTGCCGGTCGACGGCGACGATTGGAGGGTTGCCAAGTCCCGTGCCTGGTGACGCCGTGCGCGGCCACCAAGCCACAGCGGCATCGCGAGACCCCCCGTTCCTACCAAACCGGCGACGTTCAGGACGAACAGGATCAACGCGTCGTCGGCGCTGATGATTGCCGCTTCCCCGAGAACCCCCGCCGACCAGATAACGGCCAGGGTGAGACCAAACGCCGCGACCTGCAGGACGATCGCTCCGGCGACGAACGCACGGCCCAGGCAATCCACGACGCCTCCTTCTCGGCCTCGAACGGTGCCGGCGTTCCGTAGCGGATCGGGGCAGTTCGCCGTCGTCCGTTCGACCCAGTGCTCAGCAAGGCCTCCGCAGCCGCGACACGTCCCCGCCCATTCCGCTCTCTCGGAACCGTGCTGAACGCCGCGCCGCGTCTACCCGAACAGCCCCCGCAGGAACGCCAGCCCCTCCACCGCCAGCGCGTCCTGGCTCACGGCGAGGGGACGCCAGATGGCGGCGGCGCGGGCGATGCTCTGGTTGTCCGGGGTGAAGGACTCGATGACGACGGGGCCGGCGTAGCCGGTCTCGGCGAGGGCGGCGGCGATGCCGGGCCAGGCGATGTGGTCGGCGCCGGGGGTGCCGCGGTCGGAGCCGCAGGCGTGGAAATGGGCGAGGCGGTCACCGGCGAGGCGGACGGCGGCGGCCTGGTCCTTCTCCTCGATGTTCATGTGGAAGGTGTCGAGGAGGAGGCCGAGCGCCGGGGAGTCGACGCGGTCGACGATCTCCAGCGCCTGGGCGACGGTGTTGACGAGGCTCGTCTCGAAACGGTTCAGCGGCTCCAGCGCCAGCGTCACGCCGCGCTCGCCGGCGTAGTCGGCGAGGGGGCGGAGGCCCGCGACGAGCCGGTCGAGGGCCCCCGCCCGCTCCGCGGCGTCCAGCCGCCGGGTCTGGCCGACCGGGGCGTAGATCGGCCCGGCGACGGTCCGCGCGCCGAGGGCGGACGCGGCGTCGATGCAGGCGCGCAGGTAGCCCCGGGTGGACGCGGTCGTCG
>CADCWL010000204.1 GCA_902806405.1 uncultured Thermomicrobiales bacterium
CCTGGGTTCCGGGCCGGCTTCGTCGACGCCGCGACGCACTACGCGCTGCCGGTGCTGGCGGTGACCGTGATCGGTCTCTCCGGCAACGCCCGCTTCCAGCGGGCGGCGATGCTGGAGGCGCTCAACCAGGACTTCGTGCGGACGGCGCGGGCGAAGGGGCTGCGGGAGCGGGCGGTGATCCTCGGCCACGCCTGGCGGACGGCGCTGATCCCGATGGTGACGCTGCTCGGCTACGTGCTGGTCGTCCTGGTCGAGGGCTCACTGGTGGTCGAGACGATCTTCACCTGGCCGGGGATGGGCTTGCTCGCGGTCGACGCGATGACCAACAACGACTACCCGCTGGTGATGGGGATCGTCCTCCTCTCGTCGGCGATGGTCGTCCTCGGCACGCTCCTCTCGGACGTGCTCTACGCGGTGGTCGATCCGCGGGTGCGGTACGACTGAGAGAGGGCAGCGGGCAGTGGGTAGACGGAAGAGGGAAGGGGACGGCGGGCGTCGGTGGGAGGTGGGCGGTCGATAGCGGTACCCGTTCCGACGGGTGCCGAATTCCGCCGTCTCTGGATCGATCCGCGGCCACGGTGGCCGTGTCGGTGACTCCCGATCGCGTCCTCCCGTCGGTGCGCCAAGAACGACTCGCCGGCAACCGATACCTTCAGCGTGGTCGCGTACTCAGCCCCCGGCGGGCCTCGTGGGTTTAACCCAGGGTTGAAACCCCGGGCAACCACACCCCGGCGCCGCGGGGATCACGGGGATCGCGGGGAGGAAGCACCGATGCACCAGATGAGCGTCGCGACCGATGCGGCGGCGGCGACCCGGGGAGGGGTGGTGGCCAGGACGGCCGCCGCGCCTGCGCTCGCGCCGGCCCAGGAGCGGCGGCCGGGGCCCTGGGCGCTGACCTGGCGGCGGTTCTGCCGGCACCGGGCGGCGGTCGCCGTGCTGGTCGTCCTGGCGGTGCTGTTCGCGATGGCGATCCTGGCGCCGGTGGTCGCCCCGTACGACCCCAACCTGCAGGATCGGGAGTTGGCCCGCTTCGGCCAGCCCGCCACGCCGAGCCTGACCCACCCCTTCGGCAGCGACAACCTGGGGCGCGATTACCTCTCCCGGACCATCTACGGCGCCCGCGTCTCCCTGGCGGTCGGCTTCCTCTCGACTGGGCTGGCGATCCTGGTCGGCGCCGTCCTCGGCGGGATCGCCGGCTACGCCGGGAAGTGGGTCGACACGCTGGTGATGCGGAGCGCCGACGTCCTGCTCGCCTTCCCGCCGCTGCTCTTCCTGATGGCGGCGCTCTCGACCTTCTCCGGGCGCGGCGTGCTCGTCCTGTCGCTGACCGTGGGCGCGATCGGCTGGATGGCGGTGGCGCGGCTGGTCCGGGCGGAGTTCCTCTCCTTGCGGCACCGGGAGTTCGCGGAGGCGGCGCGGGCGGTCGGCGCCTCGGCGCCGCGGATCGTCTTCCGGGAGCTGATGCCGAATGCGCTGGGGTCGCTAATCGTCGCCGCCACGCTGGCGATTCCGAGCGCCATCCTGCTCGAGAGCACGCTCTCGTTCCTCGGCTTCGGCATCCAGCCGCCGACGGCGAGCTGGGGCAACATGCTCAACCGCGCCTTCCCGGAGATGCGCGACTCCGGCGCCTGGTGGATCGGCGTCTTTCCGGGGCTGATGATCGCCCTCGCCGTCCTCAGCTTCAACTTCGTCGGCGATGGCCTGCGGGACGCGCTCGACCCCCGCTCCCGGACGCGCTAAGACCCGGCGGGAAAGCCGCCCCCGCGGCCGAGGCGCGTTGGTCCGGGGGCGCGGGGGCGTGGTAGGGTCGCCATCCATGGCGACCACCCGGATCCCGCTCCCCCAACCCTCCCGTCCACCCGCCACGACGCCGGGCGACCACGCCGCGCGCGTCGCCGCCCTGGCCCGCCTCCACGCCGAGGTCTCGGCCTGCGTCCGCTGCGTCGCGGCCGGCTTCATCCCGAAGGCCCGCCCGATCTTTCGGGGGGCGATCGGCAACCGGGTGATGGTCGTCGGCCAGGCGCCGGCGGCGCTGACGCACGAGCAGCCCGCGCCCTACTCCGGCGCAAGCGGGCGCACGCTCCGGGCCTGGTTGGCCCGCGCCGGCTTCGACGACGGGGCGCTCCACGGCCGCTTCTACCTGACGAGCCTGACCAAGTGCTTCCCCGGTCCGAGCACGGGGGGCAAGGGGGACCGGGCGCCCTCGGCGGCCGAGGTGGCGCTCTGCCGCGGACACCTCGATCGGGAGGTGGCGCTGGTCCAACCGGAGCTGGTGCTGGCCCTCGGTCGGCTGGCCGCCACGGCGCTGCTCGGCCCGGCGCCCCTGGCCGAGCTGGTGGGGACGCTGCGCCCCGCCGAGCGGGCCGGCCACCCCTTCCTCGTCTTGTCCCTGCCCCACCCCTCCGGCGTCTCCCGCTGGCTCAACGAAGCTGCTAACCGGGCGCGCCACGAGGCGGCGCTGGCGCTGCTGGCGGAGGAGCGGGTGCGGCGGGAGCTGTAGCGGCGGTCGCGGCCGGCGGGCAGGTCTTAACCGAGGCGGGCGCCCGCGGGCAACAATCGATCGGCGGCCCTGGGGGCAACGATCGGGTTACCGCCTCACGTCGCCCGCTCCCCGGTGCCGGGCCTGCTGGATCGCTCCGTGCGCCGGGCGTCACGTCGAGAAGGGACCACGGACATGCGACAGACCGGAACGGGGAGGGCTCGCCGCCGGTCATCGGCTCTGGGCCCCGCGGCCGTCGGCGTGGCGGGCTGGGCGGTGTATCGGGTGGCCAGCACCAGGATGGTGCGCGCCCCGACGCGGGGCGACGACGGTTGCCGCACCGACCCGAGCACGGCGGCCGACATGGGCCGCTTCGACCCCGGCGCCGCGCCGATCCGCTGCCAAGCCTGGGACATCGGGACCGGCGTTACGGGCTATGCCTGGCACGCCCCCGCCCCTCGGGCCGTGCTGCTCCTGCAGCACGGTTATGCCGAGTACGCCCAGCGGTTCGTCGGGCAGTACAACCGCCTGATTCCGTGTTTGCTCCGCATCGGCAT
>CADCWL010000205.1 GCA_902806405.1 uncultured Thermomicrobiales bacterium
GTCCCCCGCCCCACCCGCTGCGGCGGGGCGGGGGACGCCGGCGCGGCGCGGAGGGGCGCCCACCCCTCAGCCCGGACCGCCGCGGCACCGCCGTCCCGCACCGCCAGGGCGGCGGCCAACTGCCGTGGGTCGAGGCCCCGGTCCATCGCCCGCTCGGCGTAGACCCCGAGCAGGCCGTCCCGCGTCGCGCCGCGGCGGACGGGCGTCCACCCGTCCGCCGCTCCCCGCACGCCGGAGGCGGCCGACGCCGCGCTCCACCCGCCCTGCCCCAGATCGGTCATCGGTCCCCCTCGTCTTCGCGTCCCATGGTGCGGGACCGGATCCTCAGCCGCGGCGCGGGGGAAGACGGCAGCGGGCCGTCGCCACGGGTGTACGTACACCTGGCAGGATAGCAAGGGTGGGGGGGGCGGCGCAAGATGTGACGGGGTGGCAGGAGGCGTGTACGAACGCGCTTGCTCCGAGGTTTTCACCCTCCCAGGGGGGAGGGGACTTGGTGGCGAAGGTGGGGGTGGTACATTGGCGAGCGTTCCGCCGGAGCGTCCAACGGCGACGGCGCCCGCGCCGACGGCCCCTCGCCCTTGTGGGGGGACGGCGGTGCGGGCGTCTTCCACGGGAAGGGGGCAGACCACGTTGACACCGCCGACCGCCGCGGCCGCCGCCCAATCGGACTTTGCCCGCCGTGCGGCAGGCTTCGCGCCGTCCTTCTGGGGCGAGATCGAAGCCCTGGTCGGCCGGCACCCGGACATGGTCTTCTTCGGCGGCGGGTCCCCGGCGCGGGAACTGATGCCGGTCGATCGCTTGCGCGCGGCATCGGTCCAGGCCTGGGCGGACGCGCCGGCGGCGCTCGACTACGGGGAGGTGGCGGGCTACCGGCCGCTGCGGGAACTGGTCGCGGCGCGGATGGCGGGCCAGGGGATGGCGGTTGAGCCGGACGGGCTGCTCGTCACCAACGGCAGCCAGCAGGGGATCGACCTCGTCTGCCGTCTGATGCTCGACCCGGGGGACGCCATCCTGGTCGAGTCCCCGACCTTTCTCGGCGCCCTCCAGACCTTCGCCGCCTACGAGGCGACGCTCCTGCCGGTGCCGATGGACGAGGACGGCCTGCGGATCGACGCCCTGGAGCGCGCCCTGGCCGGAAGCTCCCGGCCGCCGAAGTTGCTCTACACGATCCCCACCTTCCAGAACCCGACCGGCGTCACCCTCTCCCGGTCGCGGCGCGAGGCGCTGCTGGGACTGGCGCGCGACCGCGGCCTGCTGGTGGTCGAGGACGACCCGTACGGCGAGCTGCGCTACGACGGGGAGACGGTACCGCCCCTGCGCGCCCTCGACCCGGAGGTCGTCTACCTCGGGACCTTCTCGAAGACGATCGCGCCGGGGCTGCGCGTCGGCTGGATCGCCGCCCCGACCCGTCTGATTTCTCCCCTCCACTCCGCCAAGGAAGGGGCCGACATCCACAACGAGCGGATCACCGCCCGCACCGTCTTCCACGCCGCCGACGGCTTCCTGGACGGCCACCTCGCCACCGCCCGGGGCGTCTACCGATCCCGCCGCGACGCCCTGCTGGCCGCGCTGGGGGAGCGGATGCCGCCGGGGGTCCGCTGGTCGGAGCCGGAGGGCGGTTTCTTCGTCTGGGTCACCCTGCCGGCGGGGATGGACGCCGCCGCGCTGCTGCCGGCCGCCGCCGAGCGGGGGGTGACGTACCTGCCGGGCGCCTGGTTCTACCCCACCGCGCCCCAGGCGAACACGCTCCGCCTCAACTTCTCGACCCTGCCGGAGGATCGGATCGGGGAGGGGGTGCGGCGGCTGGGAGAGGTGATCGCGGGCGGATAGCGAGCGCGCGGCGTTGGGGGGCCGGCGGGCAGCGTCCGAGAAGAACCGAATTCGGGTGCTCCGCTGCACCGTCCTCACCCGGTCGTCGTCGCGTCTCGGCGTTATCCCCTCCCGGCCGTCGGCCCGGCGAAGGAGGAATCGTTCCCGCGCCCGCGTCGCGGGCGAAGGGTCCCTCGCCCTCCGGCATGACGCAGGATGAAGCGGGATGACGGCGGGGCAAGGCGTGCTTTTCGGGATCGGGCGGACGCATGCTGACGCGGTCGCCGTGCGCCCCCCGTTTTCTCTCCGCGCCGGAGCGTGCCCGCCGGCCAGGGGCATCCACCTTGCCGGCGGCTGGCGTCGCGGGCACGACGTCGATACCGGGAGGGGACGTGGCAACGGCGATCGACGACGCGCCACAGGTGGCCGGGACCGAGGTGTCGCCCGGCGGCCGGCCGGACGAAACCGATCCCAAGCCGATGACGCAGCGCCGGGTGCTGGGCTTGGCGACACCGATCATCGGCGAGAACCTGCTCCAGACCGCGGTCGGCGCGGTCGACACCCTGCTGGTCGCCCGGCTTGGCGCGGCCGCCGTGGCCGGTGTCGGCACCGGCTTCGAGATCGTCTTCTTCATCATCGCGATCCTCTCCGCGATCGACATCGGCGCCACCGTCCTGGTTTCGCAGGCGATCGGTGCGGGCGACCGACGGCGGGCAAACGCGCTGGCGCGCCAGGCGATCGTCTGGGGCCTGGTCCTGGCGGTCCCCGTCTCGGCCGCCATCTATCTGGCCGCGCCCACGATCATCGGCCTCTTCGGCACCGAGCCGGACGTGGCGGCGGCGGCGACCACCTACCTCCAGATCATCGCGGCGACGGGTGTGGCGCTTTTCCTCTCGTTCGTCTGCGGCGCGGTGCTGCGCGGCGCCGGCGACAGCCGGACCCCGCTCGCGGCGGCGGCGATCGCCAACGTCGTCAACGTCGCGGTCGCCTCCGCGCTGATCCTCGGCCGGTTCGGCCTCCCGGCGCTCGGCGTCGCCGGCAGCGCCTGGGGCGCCGCCGCGGGGCGCACGGTCGGCGCCGCCTTCATGCTGGCGGTGATGGTCGGCGGCCGGACGGCGCTCTCGCTGCGCGGCGGATGGGGGTGGCGGCCGCGGCCGGCGGTCGCCCGCCAGATCTTCGCGCTCGGGGTCCCGGCGGCCGTGGAGCAGGTGCTCACCTCCGGCGCGTTCATGACCCTGATCGCGGTCGTCGCCCTGATCGGCACGCCGGCGCTCGCTGCCCAGCAGATCGCCTTCACCGCGCTCTCGACCGCGTTCCTGCCGGGGGTCGCCTTCTCGATCACCGCGACCGCGCTCGTCGGCCAGAGCATCGGCGCGCGGCGCCCCGCCGACGCGCGGACGGCGTGGCTCATCTCCCTCCGCTGGGCGGTCGCCTGGCTCGGGGTCGGGGGGGCGCTCGTCTTCGGCTTCGCCGAGCGGCTGATGCGGATCTTCTCGAGCGACCCCGCGGTGATCGGCGCCGGCGTCAACGCCCTACGGGCGCTGGGCCTGGTGCTCCCGTTCTGGGCGGTCTGGTTCGTCAGCAGCGGCGGCCTACGCGGCAGCGGCGACACCAGGACGCCGCTGATCGTCGGCGCCTCGACGATGTGGCTCGCCGTCGGCTTCGCCTGGGTCGTTGTCCGCTGGTTCGGCGGCGGCCTCGGCTGGGTCTGGATCGCGTTCGGGATCACGTCGGCGCCGGCCGCGCTCCTGATGTGGTGGCTCTTCCGGCGTCGCATCGGCGACTACGAAGCGGGCCGCCGCGCGCTCCCGACCGTCGACGGCGCCGGCGGCCACTAACCCGAATCCTGGAAGGGCACTGCGGCGTCCGCGCGCCCCGGGCCAACAACGCCGCGCCGAACCCGCCGGCCCAGTCGGTTGCCGGACACGGCCGGTGGCCGGCGACGTCCGCCCGGCGACCGTATCGCTTCCCCGATCGCCGACCCTCACCCCACCGCCAGCCAGACGAACCGGTACGGCGCCAGTGCCAGGTCCGCGTCCGTCCCTACCAACTCGCCGGTCACCAGGTCGGTGAACCGATAGGCGAGGCCGTGGAGGCGGAGCTCGTTGGCGGCGACGGTCTGCTCCCGGTCGGTGACGTTGGCGAGGGCCAGCAGGCGGTGGCCGCCGTGGCGGCGGACAAACGCGAAGACGGCGTCGTTGCCGTGATCAAGGATCTCCGTGTCGCCGCCGGCGAAAGCGGGGATCGCCCGCCGGGTCGCGATCAGGCGGCGGAGGGCGGTGAAGACCCGACCTTCGATCGTGATCGGGTCGGCGCGGCGCTCGGCGCGCGCCCAGTCCATCGCGGGGCGGTGGACCCAGCGGCTGTCGTCGGCCCGCGCCGGGTCCTGGGCGTACCCGTAATCGTTGAGGGTCGCGAGCTCGTCGCCGAGGTAGAGGAGGGGGACACCGCCGAGGGAGAGGGCGACACCGTAGAGGAGGAGGACGCGGCGGATCGCCAGCTCGACCTCGGCCGGTCCTTCCTCGCGGAGCGCCTTCTCCAAGCCGGCCAACGACGCGGTCGTGCCGGAGACGCGGGCGTCCCCCGTGCGGGGATTCTCCTGGAAGGGGAGACCGCGGGCGAACGAGCCGGGGAAGCGGCCGCTGTAGAAGGTGTTCAGGAAGCGGCGGTGGAGGAAGGGGTCGACGCCGAGGCGGGCGGCGTCGCCGTCGTCGAAGGTCCAGCCGATGTCGTCGTGGGAGCGGACGTAGGTGACCCAGGCGCAGCCGCGGTCGAGCCGGAGGCGGTCGCGCAGCGACTCGCGGAGGAGGCGGGCATCCCGGGTCGCGAGCGCTTCCCAAAGGAGGGCCATCGCCAGCGGGTTGTAGGAGAGCTGGCACTCCTCGGGGGCGACGTAGGTCCTGACCTCGTCCGGGTGGACGATCGCCTCCGACTTGAAGAGGAGGGCGGGGGCGGCGATCCGGGCCAGGGCGTTGAAGGCGCGAACGATCAGGTGCGCCTCGGGCAGGCCCTCGCAGGCGGTGCCGAGCCTCTTCCAGGCGAAGGCGACGGCGTCCAGCCGCAGCACCTCGACCCCCTGGTTGGCGAGGAAGAGCATCTCGCCCGCCATCCGCTCGAAGACGACCGGGGTGGCGTAGTTGAGGTCCCACTGGAACGCGTTGAAGGTGGTCCAGACCCAGCGCCCGGCGGGCGGGATCTCGGGCCGGAAGGTGAAGGAGCCGGGGCGCTGCTCGGGGAAGATCTCGCGCAGCGTCCGCTCGTAGGCGTCGGGAAGGGTGCGGTCGGGGAAGAGGAGGTAGGAGTCGCCGTTCGCGTTGCCGTCCCCGTCCTCGCCGTCCGGGTCGTGGCGGGCGGCCAGCGCCCAGGCGTGCTCGTCCGAGGTGTGGTTGAAGACGAAGTCGAGGACGAGGGAGATGCCGTGCCGGCGCAGCTCGGCGGCGAGGTCGGCCAGCTCCGCCATCGTGCCGAGGCCGGGGTCGACCTCCCGGTAGGAGGAGACCGCGTAACCGCCGTCGGAGTTGCCGGCGGGGGCCGCGAAGAGGGGCATCAGGTGGAGGTAGGTCAAACCCAGCTCGCGAAAGTAGGGGATCTTCTCGCGCACCCCGGTCAGCGTGCCGGCGAACAGGTCGACGTAGCAGACGCCCCCCACCATCCCCTCGGCCTGAAACCAGGCCGGGTCGGCCTCGCGCGCCGCGTCCAGCGCCCGCAACCCCGGGGGGCGCTCGAGCGCGGAGCGAACGGCCATGACGAGCAGAGATTCCAGGTGGTAGAAGAAGTCGTAGCGGCTTCCGTAGAGGGGAAGCAGACAGGCGAAGAGGCGCCCGAAGTAGGTCTCAAGACGGGCGGCGAGGGCGTCCCAGGCGGCGGGATCGGCCTCGCGCTCGGCGGCGAACCGGGTTTCCAGGCGGGCCCGCAAGCGGCGGAGGGCGAGGGCCGCCTGGCGGTCGGGGATCCGTTCCTGCACGCGCGATGCTCCGGGCGAGGGGGAGTGGCCGGCGCCGGTGCGTCGGATCGGGCGGTAGTTTAACCGGCGCACCGGGAGGCGATCCCGGTCGGTCGTCGGGGAGGGCAGCGCTGGGGCGGGGGCGGCCGCCTCACCGTCAAACGGGGACGGCGCCGTCGGCCGGGGCGGGCTCGGTGCCGTCGCAGAGGGTGCCGCGGAGGGCGGCGCGGGCGGCCCAGTAGCCGGCCATGCCGTGGACGCCGCCGCCGGGGGGGGTGGAGGAGGAGCAGAGGTAGAGGCCGGGCACGGGGGTCGACCAGGGGTTCGGACGGGGCGCGGGGCGGAAGAGGAGCTGGCGGAGGTCCATCAGGCCGCCGTTGATGTCGCCGCCGACCAGGTTGGCGTTCTGGCGCTCCAGCACCGCCGGGCTGCTCTCGGCGCGATGGAGGACCCGGTCGCGGAAGCCGGGGGCGAAGCGCTCGATCTGGGCCTCGATCCGGTCGGCCATATCCACGGTCGAGCCGTTCGGGACGTGGCAGTAGGCCCAGACGGTGTGCTTTCCCGCCGGCGCGCGGGTTGGGTCGAAGAGGCTCTGCTGGGCGAGGAGGACGAAGGGGCGCCGGGGGTGGCCGCCACGGCCGACCTCGGCCTCGCCGGCGGCGATCTCGGCGAGGGTGCCCCCGAGGTGGACCGTGGCGGCACGCCCGCAGGCCGGGTCGGTCCAGGGGATCGGGCCGTCGAGCGCGTAATCGAGCTTGAAGACGCCGGGGCCGGGCTGGTAGCGCTCCAGGGCGCGGCGGTAGCGGCCGGGAAGCCGCTCGCCGGCGATCGCGAGGACTTGGGCCGGCCCCAGGTCGAGCAGCGTGGCGCGGGCGGGCGGCAGCTCGGCGAGGGAGCCGACGCGGACACCCGTCCGAATCTCGCCGCCGAGGGAGCGGAGATAGGACGCGAGGGCGTCGGCGATCTTCTGGGAGCCGCCCCGCGGGAAGGGCCAACCGACGGCGTGGCCGAGGGTGCCGAGGACGAAGCCGAAGGCGGCGCTCGGCGGCTGCTCCATCGGCAGGAAGGAGTGGGCCGCGTTCCCGGCGAAGAGGGCGCGCGCCCGCTCTCCCGCGAAGGCACGCTCGGCGACGCGCCGGGCGGAGCGGACGGAGTTCAGCGCCGTCGCGAGCAGCCCGAACGGGTGGCGCGGGGGGCGAAACCGGCCCATCGTGGCGTTCAGGATCTTGTCCACATCCTCGACCGCCGGCCACATCAGCCCCCGGTAGGCGGTGCCGTCCGGACCAAGGTCGGCGGCGGTGGCGGCGACGGAGCGGTCGAGGAGGACGGCGGTGCCGTCGTCGAGGGGGTGGGCGAGCGGGGCGCCGGGGTGGACCCACTCCAGGCCGTGCTCCCGCAGCGGCAGTTGCCGGAAAAAGGGGGAGGCGATGCCGAGCGGGTGGATCGCCGAGCCCAGGTCGTGGACGAAGCCGGGCAGCGTCAGCTCGCCGGAGCGGGTGCCGCCGCCGATCGTCGCCTCCGCCTCGAGGACGAGGACGGTCCGGCCGATGCGGGCCAGCTCGACGGCGGCGGCGAGGCCGTTCGGGCCGGCGCCGACGACGACGGCGTCGTAGGCGCGGTGGGTGGCCGCCTCTTGCGGGTGGAGCGCCGGTTCCGTCATCTCCGCGGCTTCTCCTCGCGCCGTGACCGGTCGTCGCCCGTCACCCGGCCCGCACGATCCACGCCGATGGCGCACCGCACCTCGGGCAGGGGGCGCGCGCCGGGCGGCGGTCGGCGCAACGCGGTTCGGAAACACCCCCTTCACCGGTCCCAGGGTCGCCACGGTCAGGCGGGAGAATGGTGCGGAAGCGCGAGCCTCTTCTGGGCGAACGCATCAACCCGAAGGGCGTGCGCTTCTCCGATCGCTCGACGTTGGCCGAGGCGACGGGGTTCGTCCTCGTCCGGAGCGCGGCACCAGCCACCGCCGATATCTTCACCTCGTGACGGAAACCCACCCTGACCTGCAACCGGACACGAACGGTAGAGCCGAACGGTATCAGGTAGAGCCGTTCATCCCGGTCACCGATCCGCTCGCTTCGGCGGTCGGGGAGGACGAGGCGTGACGGAAGACCCCATCGTCGTCTTCTGGAGCGCCGAGGACGACGCGTCCATCGCCCACGTGCCCGACATCCGCTGCTGCTCCGCCCGTGGCGAAACGGCGGAGGAGGCGCTGCGCGAGGCCTGGCTTGCCGTGGCGGACATTCTGGAAGACGCGCGTGAGCGGGGCCTTGCGCTCCCACCGCCGACCGTCCGCTCGTGTCCACGCTCCGGGCGGTGTCCTAGCCGGCGCGGCGACGGGTGGCGGTCAAGGGTCGCCGGACGTGCAAAAGGGGGCAGGGCGGTCGCTCGACCGCCACACCCCCGTTCTTTGCGCGATCAGACCGTCAGCAACCCGCGGCGTGTCGCCAGGGTGACCGCCTCGGTCCGGCTGGCGGCGCCGAGCTTGCCGAGCAAAGAACCGACGTGAAACTTGGCGGTGTGCTCGCTGATGCCGAGCTCGCGGGCGATCGCCTTGTTCGGGAGGCCGGTGGCGACCAACTCCAGGACCTGGCGCTCGCGCGCGGTCAACCCCTCGCCGGCGCCGTCGAGGACGACAGGGTGGGCCGGGCCGGCGGGGCGGAGGCCGGCGGCGCCGACGACGACCGGGTCGAGGACGGTCAGGCCCAAGACAACGCCGCGGACCGCCGCCGCCAGGGAAGGGCCGTCGACGTCCGGCGCGAGGTAGGCGACCGGGCCACCGCCGAGGCCGGGCCCGTCGACGGCGGGGTCGCCGCCGAGGAGGACGAGCGGGACGCCTGGGTAGGCGTCCGCCAGGTCGTCGGCGGTGGTCTCGGCGGCGGCGCCGAGATCGACCACGATCGCGGCCGGGTCGGGCTCGGCGCTGACCGGGTCGGCGGCGGCCCAGCCGCCCCCGCCGACGGGATGGGGAGATGGGGTGGCGGGATGCAGGCCGGGCTCGGCCGCCAGCAGCGCGCTGAGGCCCGCCCGCACCGCCGGGTAGGCGGCGACGACCAGGACCCGCAACGGCGCGTCCCCCACCGTGGGGGACGCGCCGGAGCTGCCTTCGGGGGCGGCCGAGTCGGCCGCCCCAGGGGCGAGGCTCGCGACCCGGCGGTCGGTCACGCCCGCTCCGTCGGGACGACGGTGAAGGAGCGCGGCTCGCCACCGCGCAGGACCGCGATCTCGACCGCGGCACCGGGGGTTAGGCGCAGCAGCGCGGCCGGCACCGACTCCTGGTCCGTGACGCGGGCGCCGCCGACCCCGACGACCGCGTCGCCCACCATCAGGCCGGCGCGGTCGGCCGGGGTTCCCTCGGCGACCTCGGTCAGGAGGAAGCCGACGGCGTGGTCCGTCCGCCGCAGCGGGACGACGACGCCATTGACGCCGAGGAAGCCGCGGACCTGGCCGGCGCCGCCGCCGGCGACGAAGACCTCGACCGCCTGGCTCGGCACGGCCAGCGACAGCGCGCCGCTGACCATCGTGTTGATGCCGACGACCCGACCACGGGCGTCCAGCAGCGGTCCGCCGGAGTTGCCCGGCAGGAGCGTCACGTCGGCCTGGAGCCAGTCCCCGGTCCGCGGTCCGTCCGGGGTGGCGGCCTGACCGGCGGCGACGACGATGCCGGCGGTGACCGCGCCCTTGAAGCCGATCGGGTGGCCGATGGCGAGCACGATCTGGCCGGGGCGGACGGTCGAGGAGTCGCCGACCTCGGCCGCCGGCAGGTCGGTCGCCTCGACCTTGATCAGGGCAAGGTCGCGGTTGGGGTGGCGGGCGGTGACGCGGCCGGGAAAGCGCCGCCCGTCCGCCAGGGTGATCTCCGCCTCGTCACCGCGGACGACGTGGCGGTTGGTGACGATCAGACCGTCCGACCGCCAGACGACGCCGGCGCCGTTGCCGCCGCGCTGGCCGACGACGACGACCGAGGGGCCGACCCGATCGGCGATGGCGGCGGCTGCCTCGGAGACGGCGAAGCCGGCGGCGAGGCCGGCGCTCGGCGCGATGGGGGGAGCGGGGAGGGTGGTGACCATGGACGTTGCAGGCTCCTTGCTGGGTCGAAGACGGATCGGAAGTCGGGGGTCGGAGGCCGGCGCCGGAATCGAACGTTACCGGGGCGCGAGCGCGTGCGAGAGGAGCCGCGCTTCGCCGTCATCCCGAGGCACGAGGGGTCTCTCCACCGCTATGCCGCCTGGGAGAGATCCCTCCTTCGTGGGGATGACGGGGCAAGGGGTGTAGACCGTTGCGACGGGGATGTTCCCGAGCACAATCGGTGGCCCCCCGCCCCCTTAGCTCCGCTCGCCGATCGTGACCCGCAGCTCCTGGGGAGCTCCGCCGCGGATGACGCGGACGGGGAGGGACTGGCCGACCCAGTCGCCGGTGAGGCGGTCCTGGAGCTCCTCGACCTCGGCAACCGTCTCGCCGTTGAGGGCGACGATCACGTCACCGATGAGGAGGCCATCGCGCTCGGCCGGGCTCTCCGGCTCGACGGAGACGACGAGGAGACCCTGCTCCTTGGCGAGCTTGTTGGCGGCGACGAGGGCCGCCGGCAGGCGGGCGGCCTGGGCGCCGATGCCGAGGAAGCCGCGGCGGACCTTGCCGTGGGAGCGGAGCGCGGCGACGACCTTGTCGATCGCCGCGGTCGGCACCGTCAGTCCGCCGCCGCGGCCGAGGGTCGAGGAGTTGAGGCCGAGGATCGTGCCCCGAGCGTCGACCAGCGGCCCGCCGGAGAAGCCCGGCAGCATCGCCACGTCGGCCCGGACGAACCCCTCGACCGTCCCGCCGACGGGGGTCCGCCAGGCGCCGCCGACGGTGCTGACGACGCCGAAGGAGGCCATCGCCCCGCTCGGCCCCGGTCGCGCCACGGCGAGGACGAAGTGGCCGATCCGGGCCGGGCTCTCGGCCCGCGGCGCGGGGGTCAGGCCGGTCGCCTCGGCCTGGAGCAGCGCCAGGTCGCTGCCGGGGTCGCGGCCGACCAGGGCGGCTGGCACGGTCCGCCCGTCCGGCAGGCCGACGGTGATCTCCTCGTCCTGCTCGACGACGTGGTTGGCGGTGACGATCAGGCCGTCCGCGCTCCAGACGATGCCGCTGGCCGGCATCCGGCGACGCGCGTTAACCGTGACGACCGCGGCGCCGGCCAGCTCGACCGCGGCGGCGAGGTCGTCCGAGAGCTGGGCCAGGGTGTTGGCGGCCGTGCCCTCCGTCATGGCGTTCTCTCCTTGCTCCGCTTGCTCCGTTCCGGCACCGTCCTGGGCCGCCGCGGCCTCGACGCGGGTCAGCGCCGCGCCGATGGCGGCGGCGGAGACGCCGAGCGCGCTTGCACGCCGCACCAGCTCCCGGCGGTCGATCCGGTTCTCGTCGAGCTGCTCGACCAGTTCCTCGATCTGCTTCTCCTGCTCGCCGTTCTGTGCCTGCTCGTCCATTGTGCGTCCTTTGCCTCCGGCCGTCCCGCGCGCCGCGATCGGCGCCGCGTTCGTCATGGGGCAAAGCTTAGGGGGGGCGGCAACGGGCGCCATCGCCAGGGTGGCCAGTCGGCCACCTAGCCGTCCGGCCAGGTGGCTGGGGCGGTCGGCGTTCGGACGTAATTGGCTCGGTTCGATGGAACAGAAAACGGGATCGAGCCCGACCCGGTGGAAGAGCGCCGCGACCGCGGCGCGGAAGCGGCCGCGGTCGCCGGGGTCGAGCCGGTCGTCGAAGCGGGCCTTGGCGAAGGCCCGCGTCCGATCGAGGGGAAGGACGTCACCGCACAGCACGGCGGGCCGCTCACTAATCGTCGACGCCCCCATCCGGCCGGACGAGGAGGGTGTCGACCCAGGCGCGGATCGACTGCCGGACGCGGATCACCTCCCCCGGCGCCGGATCCGGTCGGCGGTGACCGTCAGCCGGAGCGGCTCCCCGTCCCCACCGCCGGGGACGGGGAGCGCGTGCCAGCGGCACTTTGCCCGCCAGGCATCCCCGCCGGCGCGGACCCAGAACGGCGTCGGCACCCCGGAGCAGGGGTGCGCCATCCGGGTCGTCGCGCCGTCCGCCCCCAGGACGATCCCGTGGCACCGGTCCGGGCGCCGGTGGGCGTCCCGCGCCACGGCTTCCTCGCGCCCGAGGCCCGCCGCCGTCTCGGCGACGGTCGGCGGCCGCTCCCGGTCGACGAGAAACCCAGAGACGAACGAGCGGACCGTCCGGTCCACGGCTTCCGCCTCGCGCGTGCCAATCGCCGCTCCTGCCCGGGAGCCGGATCCCCTGCGATGGGATCCTCGCGGTGTCGGGGTCGGCGCTCCCGGCCATAAGGACGCGCTCCCCCGCCCCGCAGGTCCAGGGCGCCCATCCCACCGCGGACGGAGCAGCGCTCCCCTAGGACGATCGGCCTTGCCACACCTGTTGCAGCGGTTCGTAGCCGATCAGCGTGATCCCCTCCTGCCGGACGATCTCGCGCGCTTGCGGAGAGACGAGAAACGCGAAGTCCGTCCGTCGCACCCGCCAGCCGTCCGGATCGATGGCCCGCGACTCTTCGTCGCCGAGGCTCGGGTGCACCGCCCACTCGCTGAGACCCGCGGGCAGCGCCCGCAGCATCTCGGCGTACCGGGCCGGTTTGTCCTCGATGCCCACCCGAAAGCTGTCCAGCAGGTCGTAATCGGCGGTGGGCAGGCCCCTGCGCTGGACCCGCTCGATGAAGGGATGCGATGCGACGCGGAGCGCTAACCCGTACTCCTTCGCCAGCCCCAGCGTCATGTCGAACACGTCGGCCCGGCCGCCGCTGTGCAGGCAGTGCCAATCGAGGTGGGTCGGCCGGAGGTTGGCGGCCAGCACGGCCTCGATCTGTGCCCTGAACTCAACTTTCAATTCGTCGAGATTTGCCCGATCCAGCATCTCGAACATCCGCGCGGTGACGTGGAAGTGTCCGTCTGCGTCGGTTAAGGTCGGAACCTCTTCCTTGGGCGTAAGCGGTCCCCAAAGGTAGCCTTCGATGTCGCGGATGACCGATAGGTGAACGCCGAAGCGGACATCCGGGTTTTCTCTCAGCAACTGGATGGCGTGGGCGGCACCGGGGCAGGGAACCATCAGACTCGTCGAACGGACGATCCCCTCCTTGGACGCGCGAACGACCGCCTCGTTGATGGCCCGATACATCCCGAAATCGTCGGCGTTGATCAACAGCAATCGCGCGTCGTCCGGATGCCCCAAGAGCTCGGTGGTTATGCCCTTGCGCGCCTGGCTCATCTCTCACGCTCCTGGGCGGTCAGGGCGAGCAGCCCGCGATGGGAGGTCGCGGCGGCGCCCGATCGGCGGCCACGCGGGCGTTGTCGGCGGGAGAGCGTGGCGGTTTGCCTCCCGATCGACACTTTACATCAGGGCTGGAGCGGAGCAGGTCGTGGAAGAGGACGCGGCAACTCCGGCGCCGGGGCCGTCTGGTCGAGCGGTGACACGGATGCCGAAGCCCGGGCGCGCCACCCCTTCCGTGGCGCCGGCGATTGACGGCCCGCGCGCGACCGCCGCGGTTCGTTCGCGGCCGAGCGCGATGTCGGAGGTAGCCGCGGACCGGAGACGAACCGGGGTTCGCACGGGTCGGCCGCGCGGTGGCTCGCGCGCCGTCAACTCGGTCTCGTTGGGATGCAGCGCAACCCGTCGCCCTACGGCAGCAGAACGATCGCGTCCGCGTCCGGCCGCTCGTCGGCATCGAAGGGGCTGGTGACGGGCTCCGGGCCGACGCCATCGCGGTCGAGCCGCCGCCGTCGAGGTTGACGGCCTCGACCGCGCCGAGCGCCCGCACGATGGTGGCTCCTCGGCGAAGCCGGCACCGACGCTGTGGCCCGGCTGGCGGCCGTCGACGGCGACGAGCAGGATGCGGCCGTCAGCGGTGACCCCGGCCGTCGTGCGGGGGTTGCGGCAAAGGCCGAAGCGGGAGGAGAAGCCAAGGTCCTCCTCCCAGTGGATGCCCGCGGCGGCGGCCGCGATCGCGACCTCGCCGTCGGCGACGAGGCGCAGGCCACCGTTGACATTGCCGGCCGACTCCGCGATCGAGTGGGGCTTACCGTCGGCCACGACGCGATGGTCGGCCCGAATCGTGGCGCCCGGCGCGCCGTGCCCCTCTAACCACGTCGCCGCGACGGCGGTGGCGGAGAGGACCGAGCCGTCGCGCGGGCTCTCCCCGCCGCGGCGCTCCCGCAGTTCCGGCACCGTCCCCGCGCTGTGGACCGCGACCTCGATCCCCTCGTCGGCGACCGCGAGCTGACCGAAGGCGGGGGTGAACGCGATGAGCTCGCTCTCGTCCCCCCAGGTGAAGTCATGCTTCGGGGCGTCGGTCGGGGTGTCACCGTCGTCGCCGCCGCAGCCGCGGATCAGGCCCGGTTTCCGGTTCAGGCCGTCGACCTCGCTGGCGGCACCGTCGTCGGCGACCGCCTCGTGCTCGGTGTCGACGACGCTGACGGCGACGGCGTCGACACGAGCATATCGGGCGTGACGGCTCGCTATGCGAACCGATCGGCGACCGTTCGCGCCATCGCGAAGGCGATCCCCATCCCCAGATCGTGACCGTCCCGGTTTACCAGCGCGACGCTCGTCAGCCGGTGCCCGGCGACATCCGAAAAATGGAAGGCGGCTGTCGAATAGCCAGGACCTCCCCCGCCGTGGCCGGCGACGGGGCCGGAAGGGGAGCCGCGCTCGATCATCAGGCCGAGGCCGTAGCCGGGGTGGGCGATCAGGGGGTGGTCGACCGGGACGGGGACCGCGTCGAGCATCTGGGCGAGCGTCGACGGTCCGAGCAGCTGGCCCGCAAAGAGCGCCTCGAGAATCTGCGCGGTCTCCAACGCGGTGGAGACGACGAGCCCGTGGGAGACCCAGCCGGGGTGGTAGCGGCGGGCGACGTCGTGGAGTGCGCCGTCGTCGTCCAGGTCAACGCTGTGGCCGGGGGTCAGGTCCTGGACGTCGGCGAATCCATCGGCGAGGGCCGTCCGACGGAGACCGAGGGGGCGGAAGATGAGCGTTGCAAGGGCGTCGCGCAGCGGTTGACCGGTGGCGCGCTCGATGACCCGACGGACCAGCAGGTAGCCGATGTTGGAGTACGCCCAGCCCTCCCCCGGGGCGAAGCGGAGGCCGAGCGGCAGCGTCCGCGCCAGGAACCCCTCAGGCGTCCAGGGCGTGCCGGGGTCGGCCCGGAGGTCCGCATGGTACGCCGCCAGCCCGCCGTAGTCGGGCAGGCCGCCGGTGTGGTTGAGCGCCCGACGGAGGGTCACGCCCGGGTCGAGGGGAAGGCCCGGCAGGAGCGACGGAAGCGGGGCGTCGAGGCCGAGTCGGCCTCCCTCGACCAGCCGCAGGGCGGCGACGGCGAGGAGGATCTTGGCGACGCTGTAGAGGGCGAAAGGCGCGTCGGCGGGGAGGGGTCGGGTGCGGGCCCGGTCCGCGAAGCCGATCCCTTTCACGAGGACCGGGCGACCGTCGACGAGGAGACAGACGGCGGCACCGGGCGCGTCGGCCGCGTCGAGCAGCGCGACCACCAACGCCGAGACGTCTTGCTCGACGGACGCGTCGGTCGGCACGGGCGGCGGTTCCTTCCGGCGGAACTGGGGCCGGCGGCACCCAGCGGCATCGAACCGGCGCCATGATGCCGCATCGGTCCCGTCCGCTCAACGACGTGATCGCGTCAAGAACGGGGGCAAGACGGCGTTCGTCGGCGTGCGGAACGGGGTGGCCAAGAGGCGGCTCTCCCGGTTCGGCGCTGGGCGGCGCGTGCGCCGCCCCGACGATCGCGCCGCCGGCCGAGGCGTTCTCGGGGGCTGGAGAGGACGCGCCTCGTTGCGACGTCCGCTACCGGAGCCGTCGATCGGTCGAGACGAGCGGGGCGATGAACCGCCGCCGGGGACTGCTACACTGCCGCCGGCCTCCTCGCGTGGCCCATCGCCGGGATCGCCCGCCTCCGTCGGACGAGGTGACGACGTGCCGACCCGCCCCCACCGGAGCGCCCCGTGAGCGCCGCCACGCTGTCGGTGGCCGCCGCCCGCGCCCCGCTCGCCCGCCCCGAGGCGGCCCCCGTCGTCGAGACGCGGGGGCTGCTCAAGCGCTACAAGGGGCTCGTCGCCCTCGATCGGCTCGACCTCGTCGTGCCGCGGACCAGCGTGGGGCTGCTCGGCGCGAACGGGGCCGGCAAGACGACGCTGATCCGGCTCCTGCTCGGCCTCGCCAAGCCGACCGACGGCGACGCCCGCGTCCTCGGCTACGACACCGCCAACCAGGCGGTCGATGTTCGCCGCCGGGTCGGCTACATGCCGGAGTCGGACGCCCTGCCGTCTGGGGCGACCGCCGCCGACTTCGTGGCCCACATGGCGGAGATGAGCGGCCTGCCGCCGCGCGACGCCCGCCAGCGCGCCGCCGACGTGCTCTACCAGGTCGGCCTCGACGAGGAGCGCTACCGCCTGATCAAGGGCTTCTCGACCGGGATGAAGCAGCGGGTCAAGCTGGCCCAGGCGATCGTCCACGACCCGGAACTGGTCTTCCTCGACGAGCCGACCAACGGGATGGACCCGAAGGGGCGCGAGGAGATGCTCGACCTGATCGTCCGCATCCACGAAGGGCTCGGCATCGCCGTCGTCGTCTCCTCCCACATCCTGGAGGACATCGAACGGGTCTGCCGCCACGTCGTGATCCTCGACGGCGGCCGCCTCGTCGTCTCCCAGCCGCTCGGCGACCTCGGCGAGATCGACGGTGACCTGCTGGTCCGGCTCGACGGGGTGGACGACGACCCGGCGCCGTTCGTCCGCCTCCTGGCGGCCGCCGGCGTCACGGCCTCCCCCGCCGGCGAGCAGTACGGGCGGGGCGAGTTGGTCGTCCGCGGCGCCGACGATCGCGCCTACGACGCGGTCCGCGACGCGGCCGCCGAGCTCGGCCTGCCGCTCCGATCGCTGCGCGCCCACGCCCGCTCCCTAGAGGACGTCTACCTCGGCAACGTCGGGGCGGACGCCGGGAACGGGGCGGCGGCGGCGATTGGGCACGGGGCCGGCGCCGTCGCGTCGGCGGCGAAGGAGGGTTGACGTGGCACTCCCTGACTTCGCCCAGCAGGCCGGCCCCACCCCGGCGCCCTCCCGCTACGGCGAGATCTACGACCGCGGCTACAAGCACTACGAGGGGCCGCGCCTCGGCCGGGTGCAGGCGCTCTGGGCGCTGGTCCGCTACTCGATGAAGCGGGCGCTCGGGATCAAGAAGGGGGTCGGGGCCAAGATCATCCCGATCCTCCTCTACGTCGCCGTCGTCCTGCCGGTGATCATCGACGTCGGCATCCGCGCCTTCCTGCCGGAGGCGAGCGCCTTCGCGACCTACGACGACTTCTTCGCCTTCATCTTCATCATCGAGGGGATTTTCGTCGCCACGGTTGCCCCGGAGATGCTCTGCGGCGACCGTCAGGAGAACGTGCTCGCCCTCTACTTCTCGCGGGCGATCACCCGCGCCGACTACCTGCTCGCGAAGCTGGTGGCGACGGCGATCCTGACGCTGACGGTCTCGCTGATCCCGGCAGTCATCCTCTGGCTTGGCCGTCAACTTCTCGAGGACGGGCCGCTGGGGGCGATGCGCGACAACCTTGACGACCTCGGCCGGATCCTGGCCGCCGGGGTGCTGATCGCGTCGTACCTCGGGGCGATTGGGTTGCTGATCTCGTCGTTCACGGGCCGGAAGAGCATCGCGGTGGCGATCATCGTCCTCGGCTTCATGATCGCCGAGGCGCTCGCCGGCAGCCTCCTCTTCGCGCTCGATCTGGACAACGGGATCCGCCGCTTCGTCGTCTTCCTCAGCCCGTCCAACACCGTCGGCGGCTTCGCCGACGAGCTGTTCCACGGAGGAACCGGCGGCCCGAGCGACGAACTCGGCCTCTCGGCCTGGGTCTATGCCGGCGGGATGGTCGCCGTTGTCCTCATCTGCGGCGCCGTGATGTACTGGCGGTACGTGCCCGATGAGTAGCCCCGCCCGCCCGACCTGGACGCCGCGGGCCGCCGGTTCGGCCGCCGCCCCCACGGTCGCGGCGACGACCGAACCGGTGGTCCACGCGCATTCCCAACCGCTGCCCGGCTTCCTCCCCGGCCGGGAGCCGTCGGTGACGGTCGAGCACGTCTCGAAGTGGTACGGCGACGTGGTCGCCGTCTCCGACGTCTCGTTCGGGGTGGCGCCGGGGGTGACGGGGCTGTTGGGGCCGAACGGGGCCGGCAAGTCGACCCTGTTGAAGATGATCGCCGGGCTGCTCGCCCCCTCGGCGGGGAAGGTTCAGATCCTCGGCCAGGCGGCACGGGGGCGGCCGGAAACCTACCGCCGGCTCGGCCTGGTGCCGGAGCAGGAGCAGCTCTACCCGCACCTGACGGCGCGCGAGTTCGTCCGCCTCAACGCGATCCTGCAGAAACTCCCCGACGTCGACGCCGCGACCGACCGCGCGATCGCGACGGTGGAGATGACCGACGCCGCCGGCCGCCGCCTGGGCGGCTTCTCGAAGGGGATGCGGCAGCGGATCAAGGTGGCCGCCGCTCTGGTCCACGACCCGGACGTGCTGCTGATGGACGAGCCGCTGAACGGGACCGACCCGATCCAGCGGGCCGGCCTGATCGCCCTGATCAAGCGGCTGGGGAGCGCGGGCAAGACGATCCTCGTCTCCTCCCACGTCCTGGTCGAGGTGGAGCGCTTCGCCGAGAACATCGTCGTCATCGTCAACGGCAAGCTCGCTGCCGCCGGCGACTACCGCGCAATCCGCGACAAGATGGACGAGCGGGACCACGCCGTCAACATCCGCGCCGACCAGCCGCGCCGCCTCGCCGCGGCCCTGATCGCCGAGCCCTCGACCCGCTCCGTCCGCCTCGACGGCGACAGCCGCCTGGTGGCCGAGACGAACGACGCCCGCGCCTTCTATCGGGCGGTGCCGCTTGTCGCCCGGCGGGAGGGGGTGCGGCTGCTGGAGCTGCAGGCGGCGGACGAGTCGCTGACGGCGGTCTTCGCCTACCTGGTTGAGCGGTAGGCGGCGGTGGTGGATTGGGGCGTAGGTCGACGACGTGGCGGGGCGCAGGGATCGGGGGTGGTTTGGTTGCCCGGGGTTCAACACCTCGGGCGAGCGGAACGAAGTTTCCCAGAGGGGCTGAGGTTTGGGAAGCCGGAACCCAAGGTGGCGTCGGTGATCCGAACGCTTGGGGTTCACAACCCCGATCTCCGCCAACGAAGCCTCCTCAACGGGGCGACGAGTGCACCATCGCCCTTCGACCGCGGGCTCCAGCCCCCTTTCAGGGGCTTCGTTCGGCTGGCCCGGGGTTGCCACCCCGGAGCGTCCAGACCCCGACGCCCCGCCTCTCCCACCGATGTCCGCGCCATGCCCGTCGCCTCGGCGTCACAGATGCCTGTCCCTCGACGCCCGCCGTCAAGAGCCAACCGCCCATGATCGCCGTCCTCTGGCGCCCCCTCCCGATCCTCGCGCTCACCGTCCGCCAGTTCCTCGGCGGCAAGGCGGTGCGGGTGGTGACGGCGCTCGCCTTCATCCCCTGCCTCTTCGCCGCGATCTATCTGATCAACCCGGACGAGAGCACGCCGCGCCAGTTCCTCGTCGACCTGTTCCTCGAGATTCTGATCGCGCCGACCCTGCTGCCGATCACCGTCCTGATCCTCGCCACCGCCGCGCTCGGGAACGAGGTCGAGGACCGGACGCTGCCCTACCTGACGCTGAAGCCGATCGGCCGGCTGCGGATCGTGCTCGAGAAGCTGGCCGGGGTCCTCCTCGTCGCCCTGCCGGCGGTGCTGGCGGGGCTGGCGGTGACGGCGTTGATCGCGGCCCGGGCGGACGCGCCCTCGTCCCGGATCGGCGACGGGCCGCTCGGGCCGGTGGTTTGGGCGATGCTGGCGGCGGCGGCGGTCGGCACGGTCCTGATCTCGTCCGTCTTCCTCGCGGTCAGCCTGGTCGTGCCGCGGGCGTTGCTGGCGGGGATCGTCTACACCTTCACCTGGGAGAGCCTGCTCGGGCGCTTCCTGCCGGGGCTGCGGGTGGTGAGCATCCGGCACTACGTGCAGTCGGTCTTCGTCGACCTCCTCGACGACCCGGACGTGACGATCGCCAACGCCACCTCCCTGCGCGCCTCCCTCATCACCGTCGCCGTCGCCTGCGTCCTCGCCGTCCTGCTCGCGACGTGGCGGCTGCGGCGGATGAACCTGGAGTGAGTGGTCGGAGGTTGCGGGTGGGGGCAGAGGCGTGGCCGACGGTTCGGCCCCGGCCGCACCCCCTTCCCCTGTCATCCCGAGGGACGAAGGATCTCCCGACGCGGACACGGGCACGGGCACGGGCACGGGCACGGGAACAATCCCTCGTGCCTCGGGTTGACAGCAACGCGCGCTCCCGTCCAGCGGCGGGGCGGCAGGGCGGCACAGCGCCAGCGAGGAGACGTCGCGTGACTCGGTCCGGAGCATCGCGGCACGACCATTCAGGAGGGGGCAAAGGATGACGGGCCGCGACGAGGGAGCGATGACCGCCGGATCGCCGTTCGCCGACACCGATCCGGCCGGCCTGCTGGCGACCGGGCACTGGCCGGCCGGCAAGCGCCCGATGCAGCTCGGGCTGATGGTGCCGATCTCGGAGGGGTCGGCGTTCGGCGGCACGCCGCGCTTCGCGGACATGCTGGCGATGACGCGGACGGCTGCCGACGTCGGCTTCGACTGCGCCTGGTTCGCCGACCACCTGATCATGCAGCTGCCGCCGGAGAGCGAGGCCCGCGGCGTCTGGGAATGCTGGACGATGATGGCCGGCCTGGCGGCGGCGACGGAGGGGATCGGGATCGGCGCCCTCGTCGCCTGCACCGGGTTCCGCAACCCGGGCGTGGTCGCCAAGATGGCGGAGAGCATCGACGAGATCTCCGGCGGCCGCTTCGTCCTCGGGCTCGGCGCGGGGTGGCACCTCCCCGAATACGAGATGTTCGGCTACCCCTTCGACCACCGCGTTACCCGCTTCGAGGAGGCGATCCAGATCATCCACCCCCTCCTCCGCGACGGCCACGCCGACGTCGACGGCACCTACTTCCAGGCCCGCAACGCCGTGAACCGGCCGCGCGGCCCCCGTGCGAGCGGTCCCCCCATCCTGGTCGGCACGAGTGGCCACCGGATGCTCCGCCTGACCGCCCGCTACGCCGACGCCTGGAACACGGTCTGGCACAAGGACGCGGCGGCGCTGCCGCCGCTGATGGCCGCGGTCGACGAGGCGTGCCTGGAGGTGGGACGCGACCCGGCGACGCTGGTCCGGACGGCGGGCGGCAACATCGCGCTGCCCGGCTACCTCGGCCGCCGCGGCGACCCGATCGAGGGCGGCCCGGAGGAGGTCGCCGCCACCCTCCGCGGCTTCCGCGACGCCGGTATCCAGCACTTCGTCTGCGGCCTCGACCCCTGCACGCCGGAGAGCATCGAGGGGTTCGGGCGGGTGATCGAGCTTCTGGACGCGGCGGGGTGAGGCCGGCTTTCGACCGGTGATCGAGGCAACGGCAGGCTTCGCTCCGACGCGTCCACACCGGATCGTCGTGCCGGCGGCGCTCGCGGTTCACAACCCCGGGCTGGGGGAACGACGCCCCCGAACGAAGGAGGATCACGCGTCCCCCTCAAGCCGATCGCAGCCGGTCCAGTTCCGTTTACGGGGCGTCGTCGGGATTGCCCAGGGTTTTGAACCGGGGGCGCCGCGGTCGCGATGCCACGGTATGGTCCCCCGGCGCCAGGAACGGGGTACGATGACGGCCCGCTCCCCTGC
This sequence comes from uncultured Thermomicrobiales bacterium, assembly GCA_902806405.1. Classification (GTDB taxonomy): domain Bacteria; phylum Chloroflexota; class Chloroflexia; order Thermomicrobiales; family UBA6265; genus CADCWL01. The sequence goes on from CADCWL010000205.1 coordinate 21,516, forward strand.
GGTCCTCGACGCGGAGCCGGACGGGGCCGTGGACAACGTCCCCGCCCCGCCCTGCCCGTCCGTTACGCCTGGTGCGACACGTTCGAGGAGGCGGTACGGATGGCGCGGGAGGCGATCGCCGGATAGGTTGCGGCGCGGCGCGACCCCGGCGAGGAGGCACCCGTCGAGGAGCCGGTGCGGATCGTCACCGTCGTCGATGTCGAGGGTGCCGCGGCCTGGGCCGCCGGCCGGGCTGCCAGGTAGGAGGACGAAGCGATGACGGTTCCGGCACGGACGCGCCCCCTCAAGGTCGGCCTCCAGCTCCCCGAGGTGGAGCGCGTCGCCCCCTGGAAAGACCTGGCGACGATGGCACGGACGGCGGAGCAGGCCGGGTTCGATTCGCTCTGGGTGGGGGACCACCTGCTCTACCGCAAACCGGGGGAGGAGCCGAAGGGGCCATGGGAGGCGTGGTCGCTGCTGGCGGCGCTGGCGGCGATCACGGAGCGGGTGGAGCTGGGGCCGCTGGTCGCCTGCACGAGCTTCCACAACCCGGCGATGCTCGCCAAGAAGGCGGACACGATCGAAGAGATCAGCGGCGGCCGCCTGATCCTTGGCCTCGGCGCCGGCTGGAACGAGCCGGAGTACCGTGCCTTCGGCTTCCCCTTCGACCGCCGGGTGAGCCGCTTCGAGGAGGCGTTCACGATCGTCCACTCCCTACTGCGCGACGGGCACGTCGATTTCGCCGGAACGTTCTACCAGGCCCGCGACTGCGAGCTGCGCCCGCGTGGCCCCCGCCCCGGTGGGCCACCGCTGATGATCGGCTCCGAGGGGCCGCGGATGCTGCGGATCGCACTGCCCCACGTCGAATCGTGGAACGCCTGGTACGCCTGGAACGGCAACCGGCCGGAGGGGTTAGCGCGGCTGCGGGAGACGGTCGACGCCGCCTGCCGCGACGTCGGCCGCGACCCCGCGACGGTGGAGCGGACCTGCGCCATCCTCGTCGCCCTCCCCGGCGCCCAGGGCCGCCCCAGCGGCGACCCGGAGGACGACGCCGCGCCGCCGCTGGCCGGCTCCCCCGAGGAGCTGGCCGAAGCGCTGCGCGCCTACGCCCGCGCCGGCATCGCCCACGTCCAGCTCGTCCTTGACCCGAACACGGTCCAATCGATCGAGGCGTTCGCGCCGGTGCTGGGGCTGCTCGACCGAGGCTAAGCCGGGCCGCCGCGCGGGATGCCGCGCCCGATTGCCCCGCCCCCTCGACCACCCTCCTCACCGGCAGCGCGTCCCCGACCGAGCAAGCCCCGGGACCCCACCGACGCCTCGCGGTCATTCCGGCGAAGCAGGGATCCCTCCGCGGTGGCGTGGGCCTGGGTGAGATTCCTCCTCCGGCTGGGTGACCACGTGCGGGGATGGTTGAGCCGATCACCGGGGCACCCACTCCTCCCGATGTCCCATGTCGGAGTGACCCATGACCCGCACCTTGCTCCCTGCCGCCTATACTCCCGGCGACGAGAGGAGGAGCGCGATGTCCCCGAAATCGACCTACGCCCTCGGCATCGACTTCGGGGGCACCAAGCTGCTCGCCGCGGTGGTCGACCTCTCCAACGGAAAGGTGGTCGCCACCGCCAAGAAGAAGACCTCCGCCAGCGACGGACCGGAGGAGCTGATGGCGCGGGTCTTCGACGTCGGCGAGGGGGCGCTAAAGGCGGCCAAGTTCAAGCCGAAGGAACTGGCTGGGGTTGGCGTCGGGGTCGCCGGGCAGGTCGACGCCGATCGGGGGTTGCTGCTCGGGACGCCGAACCTGAGCCAGGCGATCGTCGACCTGCCGATGGCGAAGGGCTTGACCGACCACTTCGGCCTGCCGGCGGCGCTGGCCAACGACGTCCAGATCGCGGCCCTCGGCGAGGAGCGCTTCGGCGCCGGCACCGGGATCGCCGACTTTCTGTGCGTCTTCGTCGGCACCGGCATCGGCGGCGCCCTCGTCCGCGACGGCGCGCTCATGACCGGCGCGGCCGGGACCGCCGGCGAGATCGGTCACCTCGTGATCGACGCCGGCGGCCGCCTCTGCGGCTGCGGCGGTCACGGCCACCTGGAGGCGTACGCCTCCCGCACCGCGATCACCCGCTCCCTCCTCGGCGACCTGAAGCGGGGCCGCCCCTCCCTGCTGCGGGAGCTGGTGCCGGACCTCGACCCGAAGGCCTCGCCCCAGGGGGGGACCGCGCTCCGCTCCGGCGTCCTCGCCCGGGCCGTCGAGGCGGGGGACGAACTGGTGACGGAGGCGATCGTGGAGGCGGGCCGCTACCTCGGGCTCGGCCTCGCCTCGGCGATCAACCTCCTCAACCCGCAGCGGATCGTCCTCGGCGGCGGCGTGATCGAGGCGGTCGACCTCCTCTTCGAGGCCGCCGTCCGCACCGCCCGCCGCGAGGCGCTGCCGACCCCGGCCCAGGGCGTCGAGATCGTCAAGGCCGGCCTCGGCGACCACTCGGGGGTCGTCGGCGCCGCGATCCTGGGCGGCGCGGCGGCGGGGTGAACCGGGGCCCCCGGCGCACCCGCGCACCGGGGGCCCCGGCCGGTCATCCCGCGGCGGTCCCCACCTCCAGGGACTGCCAACGCTGGACGGCGTGGGAGAGGCAGAACGCGATCAGGGCGGGTGAGGCGCGCTCGTGCCCAAGCGCGACGGCGAACGCCTTGCACTCGTGCGCGAACTTGAGCGGCGAGAGGCAGAGCGCGAGGTCGAAGGCCCGCTCCCGATCCTCGCGCGTCCGCCACGGGACGGCGTCGAGGTACGCCGCCCGCACGGCCCGCTCGGTCGGGCTACCCGCGAGCGCGCCACCCTCCCCGCTCAGGTTCGCGGCGAGGGCGAAGTCGTCCCGGTCGACGTCGTCCGCGCCGACCTCTACCGTGCCGCGGTCGAGGTCGCGGGCGTCGCCGAGCAGGCGGTCGATCGAGAAGAAGGGGCAGCCGACGGTCGCCTCCTCCCAGTCGTAGATCAGGACGGCGCCATCGGCGAGGCGGACCGCGTTGCCGGTCTGGAGATCGACGTGGTCGACGGTGTCCGGCCAGCCCCCGGCCTGGAGCTCCTCGGCCCAGACCCGCACGCGCGAGCGGTATCGAACCAGCACGCCGAGCGGGTCGTCCGGCAACCCGAACCGCCGCGCGATCACCCCATCGTCGGCCCGCCACGACGCCAGGTGGTGATCGCGGACGTCCGCCACGAGATCGTCGCACAAGGCGGGAAGGCGCCCGACCGGCAGCCGCGGCAGGTCGGACAACGACTCGGGCGCCGCCGTCGCCACCCGGTCCTGGATGCGTGCCATCGTGCGGGCGATCGCTTCCAGCCCTGCTCGGGATGGCTCGGAGCCGATCGATCGGCCGGCGAAGGGGCGGAACAGGGTCCCGGTCTGGGTTCCCCGTCGCGTCCAGGCCAGTTGCCGCGGCACGTGGCGGGGGGCCCGCGCCGCCAGGAGCCGGGAGACGGCGGGTGCGGACGAGACGAGCGGCAGGGCGGAGGCTTTGAAGACGACGTCTTCGGCGGGGAGAACGTCGGCCTCCGCGCCAGCGGAACGGGAGGGGTTGTTAAACGGAGGTCCGAGGACAAAGCGCGCGGTGACGCCCCACGCCTTCACCTGGTAGATCTCGACCGGCCCGGTCACGTCCCGGCGGTCGCCCCCGTCGGGGAGCGCGGTGGCGATCCACCCGCGGACCTCCGACGCGTCGAGTAGATCGGCGGGCCAGACCGGCCCGTCGGTTTGCGCGTTCGCGCTCATAAACGGTACCCCCGTGACGCGTGCCAGCATCCGGCGCTCCGCCTCCGATCGTCGGCACGGCGGCACCCCCTTTCCACGCGTCGACGCGAGCCGCATTCGTCACCCAGTTCCCCGTCGACCGCACGTGCCGGAGGGGCGGGACGCCGCAGTTTATCGGGGCGGATCGGTCGCATGGGCGCACCGCCTGACGACCGGGACGGTGGGGGCCGGGCGACCCTGCCGCGCTTGCCCATCGGGACCAAGCCCGGAGCGGCTCCGTCAGTTCGGCTCGCAACTCGGGACCTGGGCGACCCGAGCCACGCGGCGACCGCGCAGCGGCCACCGCAGAGCACACGCTCGGCCCGACCCCCGTTTCCGGATCGTCACCGCCGCCCCGGGTCGCGTGGCGGATTCCGGCGGACCGGCGTGGACGCCCGCGGCGCCGCGGATGGGGCCGATTGCCGGCGGGTCACGCTCGGTGCGTGGCCGGCACCCGCCCGCCGATCGCGTGCCGGCGGGGCACGGGGCCACGCCTCCCGCGCCCGACCCCGTGCCTACCCCGTGTCGCGCGGGCATGGCGTTGTGGATGGATCGAGGCTCGCACGCTGTCGCTGTGCCCCTCACCAACGACACTACCGCGCGTTCCGGCAAGAACGGGGGGGCGGAGAACGCGGCTCCGCGGCCCACGCCGGCGCGGAGCGGGGGGCCGTCCGGCGCGCCAAACCCCCGTGCTAGACTGGCGCCGGCCGCGCGGCGGACCCCGCTGTGGCCTGCGTGGTCCGGGAGATAGCGCCCGGTGTCCGAACGGGTTTCGGTTAATGGCACGGTGCGGCGGTGCGTCCGCGTTCGGGCGCCCGCCGGGCGATTGACGCGTGTGGAGGTTCCCAGATGGGTGAGTATCGAGGTCCTGTGTCGCCCCCGCCCCCGATGACCGGTGGGTCCCCCGAGCCGGCAGCGACCGGCGGCATGGTCCCGGTCACGCCGGGTGGCTCGGAGGTCGCCGCGTTCGTCGACTTCGAGAACATTCGCTACTCGACGATCAACTCCTTCGGCCGCGAGCCGGACCCGCTCGCCTGGCGCGATAAGGCGCTGCGCTACGGCTTGATGGGGGTCGCCCGCGCCTACGCCGACTTCGACCAGCACCCGCCGCAGGTGCGGATGCGGCTCGACGTGGCCGGCTTCGAGGCGCAGCACTACCCGGCGAAGCGGACGACCGACGGGCAGGGGCGGGAGAAGATCCAGTCCCGCTCCGACCTCAACTTCGTGGTCGACATCATCAATACGGCGCTGACCCGGCCGGACATCAAGACGTTCCTGCTCTTCACCGGCGACAAGGACTTTATCCGGGTCGTGACCACGCTCCGGAACCGGCTCGGCAAGCGGGTCGTCATCTGCGGCGTGCCCGGCTCGGTCAGCCCGGACCTGGTCGCCGCTGCCGGCGCAGAGGACCCGCTCCAGATCGCGCAGTCGGCCGACGTCGACAAGCAGGTGATCCGGGCGATCGCCTCCTACGTCTCGCAGCTGCACGACGGCTTCGTTCCGACCCAGAGCCACATGAGCCGGACGCTCTGGCGCTTCCTCGACCGGGCGCTCCTCCCCTCGGAGCACATCGAGGCGAAGGTGATGGAGTTCCTGCGCAAGGGGATCCTGACCAAGCGCCAGACAATCAACGGCCAGGGCCAGGAGCTGGTCACCACCGAGCTGAACCCGGCCCACCCCCTCGTCGCGGAGGCCCTCCCCGACTACCGCCCCGCCCCCTACGACGTCCTGCCCCAGGACGACGAGGAGTTCGAGGAGGAGTACGCGGCGGCGGCCGCGGACGAGGAGGAGGAGGACGAGGCCGAGGAGGAGTTCGACGACGAGGACGAGGCCTACGACGACGAACTGGAGGAGCTGGCCGAGGAGGACGAGGAGCCGGAGGAGGACAATCGCGGCAACGTCCTCTCCCCCGCCGAGCGGCGGGCACGGGCGACCGTCGACGCGGTGTAGGGGACGCCGGAAGGCGACGGAGGCGACGGCTGGCACCACAACGGGCCGGGCCGGGCATCGACGGTCCGCCCGCCGACGCATCAATCTCCCGTTATGGCCAAAGGGGTCTGAACGGACGAGGCCGCCGTCGGTCGTACGGGGTCGTCGATGACCGCGCCTTGGCCCCGATCTGGGTTCTTGCCCGGTACCCGAGGTACGGCGCCACGGCCGTTCTGGTCGCCGCCGATCACGACCCGCAGCGCGACGCGGTGACCGCCGCGTTCCTCTCCTACGCCCGCCACCGTGCCGAGCGGCGCCCGGCCGCTGACCCACGAGCACAACGCGCCGTCGCCGGCCATGGATATGCCGGTCGCCACGGCCGCCGCGTCGCAGTGCTCCAGTCCGCCCCTTGCCACGGCCCGCCCCCTCGCGGCCGACGCGGCGGCAAGGGGATGGGGGGCTTGCCGATAGGCGGACTCCACCGCCCGATGCGGCCTGGAGCCCCCACGGCGGGCGGTCCCCGGCGGGTCCTTCGGCACGACCGTCCTCACGCCGCCGTGGCCTTCCCGGTTGCCACGATCGGAGCATCCGCCGGCGCCAGCGCGACCAGCGCGGCGCTTGCCTCCCAGAGCGCCGCGGCGTTCGCTTCGTCGTAGGACTCGGGGGAGGAGGGCTGGTCCCGGAGACCGGCAAAGTACCGGCCGGTGACCGCCGCCAACGTCGGGTCGAGGACGAGGCGGGCGAGGGCCCTGCCGGACCGTCTCGTGCTGCTCACCCCGGGAACGACGAAGCGCATCGCCGGGAGGACGCGGTGCCAGAGGAACCGCGCCACCGGACCGGCATCCCGGGCGAGACCGGACCCCGGCATCAACCCCGGATCGAAGACGTTGACCGTGACCGGCGCACCGATCGCCCCATCCCTCGCCGCCTGGAGGCGGCGCGATAGCTCGTAGGCGGCATAGATGGTGGCGAGCTTGGAGGTCGTGTACCGCCGCCGACCGACGGTGGCGGCGCCCTCCCCGCGCTCCGCGGGATCGGGGAAGCGATCCGGCCGGGCCAATGCCTCCGGGTCGCGCCAGCGCGGCGCCGGCATGCCGGTCAGACGGGCGAGCCGGTTCGCGGGGTCGTGGGTGCCGCTGCCGACAAAGACGATCCGCGCGGGCACGGTGAGCCGGGGCAGGAGCAGGTTGACGAGCAGAAAGTGCCCGAGGTGGTTGACGCCGAAAGTTGTCTCGTACCCGTCCTCGGTGGCGGTCATACCCCTCACCACCTGGATGCCCGCGTTGCAGACGACCGCCCGCAGCGGCGGCAGCTCGCCCCCGGCGAGGCGGACGTCCAGCGCCGCCGCGAACCGACGGACCGACGCCAACGATGCCAGGTCGAGGGTCATCCCCTCGATCCGGTGATGGCCCGTTTCGGCAACAAGCCGACGCACCGCCTCGCCGGTCTTGGCGGGATCGCGGCCGGCGACGAGGACGTGCCAGTCGTCGCCGGCGGCCGCGATCGTCTTGGCCGTCTCGTAGCCGAGGCCGGCGTTGCCGCCGGTGATGACGACCATCTTGGCTTCATCAACCATGGTGGCTTCCTCTCCGTGACCCCCGTTCGCCCCCAACCGGGGCGACGCCGAGCGAGCGCCGGGCCGCCGCCAGCGCGGTGCCCCGCCCAAGGTGTACATAGAACATCTTTATGGTGATCACCGTACACGTTCGCTGCAGCAATGTCAAGATGGACACTATCCATCATGCTCTACCCACCGAAGACGAGCCCCCGAGCGATCTTCGACGCGGCGTGGGAGGGGTTTGAGCGTGACGGCGCCGAAGGGCCCGCCGTGCGTGGCGTGGCGGCCGCACTCGGCCTCGCGCCGAACGCCCTCTTCCGCTACCACCTCGTCGGCGACGCCCTGCTCGCCGCCGTCGCTGACGAGGGGGCAGGCCTGCTCCTCGCCTCGCGGGAGGACGCCGGGCGCGCCGTGCCATAAGCCCCAGAGGGCGACGGCGTGCCTCGGCTGTGCCCGGAAGCGTTCCGCGCTCTACAGGGCGGGCAGGGCCGAGCACGCCATTGCCGCGGCGGTCCGCCCCGCCCACGCCGGCCCGTGGGACGTCGCGATCGGGCTCCTGCGGAACGTCGCGAACGGGGAACTCGCCGCGGAGGCCGCCGTCGCCCTCTGGGGCTTATGGCACGGCGCGGCCGGACTCCAGCAGGTGAGCCCGCTCGACCGGAGGAAGCCCGGCGGCGCGATCGAGTTCGGTCTGGACGCGTTGCTGGAGGGGACGGCACACCGTTCGTCGGCCCGATCACTCCGCGCGAGGGCGCGGGCCACGACCGGAAAACGGCGTCACGCCCGCCGCGCCACGACCGTCCAGAGCGGGTCGCCGCCGCCGAGCCACGAGCGGGGCGGCCGGTGGAGCTCGACCGCGGGAGGGGCGAAGCCGCCGGCCAGGGCGAGGTAGAGGCGGACGAGGGCGGGGCGGTCCTCCTCCGGCGTCTCCTGCCAGATCCGAACCGCCTTGGTCGCGAACATCCGGTTGCTGAACGAGACGAGCAGGACGCCGCCCGGGCGGAGGACGCGGGCGACCTCGCGCAGGGTCTCCGCCGGGTGCGTCAGGTACTGGACGGAGACGGTGATCGTGACGGCGTCGAAGGTCGCGTCCGGGTAGGGGAGGCGGGGGTCGGCGTTGAGGTCCCGGACGGTCCGCTCGTCCAGGCGCGGGTTGCGCGCCAGCTCGTCGGCGTTGAGGCCGAGACCCACGACGCGGCCGAGCGGCAAGTCGGCCGCCGGCGGCAGGTGGGAGACCCAGGAGCTCATCAGGTCGAGCAGGTCGGCACCGGGCGGGATGTGGCGCAGGATAGCCGCCGTCACCGCCCCGATCGCGCCGTCGTCGATGTGCTGGACGAAGCGGGGGGCGTCGTAGAAGCGCCGGTCCGCCTCCTCGTCCATCCGCTGGAAGGCGCCGGCCGGCAGGCCGTCGCCCCGGCCCCCGACCGTGTTCCTCGTCGCCACCGCCCCGCCTCCTGCTCCGCGGTGCCGCCGCTTCGCCGCCCCGCCGCCCTGCCGCTCCGCCTCCGGCGACGGGGCATGCATTGCAGAGACGATACCGGGACCGGTCTGGGCTGTGGCGGGGGCTGCCCCTGGAGTGGCGCGGACTGCCCGTGGGGTGGCGCATCCCTGCCCCGCCGTCTCGACACCCCCCGATCCCGTGCGCTAGGCTCCCGCCACGATGCCGTCGCCCCGGCCCGCGAGCGCCCCGTTCCCTTGCCAGGGAGCGCGAGTAGGGGGTAAGGGCGTTCCCGGAGACCCGATGCCCCCCCCTTCTTCCGGTTCACCCGTCGCGTGACCGCCTCCCTCGCCCGCCACCGCGCCTGGTCCGCCCCTTGCCCCCGCCGCCCCGGCTACCGGGGCCAGCTCTGGCTGATGCTGGCGCCGTACCTCCTCGGCCTCGCGCTGCTCGTCGTCGTGCCGGCGCTGGTCGGGCTGCCGCTCGCCCTGACCGCCTACAACGCCTTGGAGCCGGCCCGGTTCGTCGGGTTCGACAACCTGGTCGAACTGGCGACCGACCCGATCTTTCGCACGTCCGTCTTCAACTCCGGCGTCTACGTCGCGCTCGCCGTACCGCTGCGGCTGCTCGGCGCGCTCGGCCTGGCGTTCCTCCTCTTCCGGCCGGGCCGCGGGGTAGGGGCGGGGCGGGCGGCGGTCTACCTGCCGACCGTCGTCCCGGACGTCGCCTGGGCGCTCCTCTGGCTCTGGCTGCTGAACCCCGCCTACGGGCCGGTCAACGGGCTGCTGGCGCTGGTCGGACTCCCCGGCCCGGCCTGGATGGTCGAGGAGTGGGGGGCACGCTCCGCGGTGATCTTGATGCTGGTCTGGCAGATCGGGGAAGGGCTGGTCGCCTGCCTGGCCGCCTTGGGCGACATCCCGGCCGAGACGCTGGAGCAGTCGGCGGTCGACGGCGCGGGAGTGTGGCAGACGCTGCGGGGCGTCACCCTGCCGCTGCTGGCGCCCGTCCTCCTGATCCTCCTCTTCCGCGACACGATCTTCAGCCTCCAGAGCACCTTCGTACCGGCCCTGATCCTCGGCGACGGCGGCGGCCCGAACTACGCGACGACCTTTATCCCGATGTGGATCTACACCAACGCCTTCGAGTACCTCCGCTACGGCTACGCGATGGCGATGACCTGGACGATGTACGGGCTGACCGCGCTCCTCCTCTTCGGCCAGTACCGGGTCGCGCGGCGCTGGCGGCTGGGGTTCGCCGATGCGGAGTAACGGCGGCCGCAGGCACGGGGCCCGCGCGACCCTGCGCCCGCTGGCGATCGTCGCCGTCGCCGCCCTCTTTCTGGTGCCGCTCTGGCTGCTGGTCGCCGCCTCGCTGCGCCCGCTCGGGCGGCCCCTCTCGCGCGGCGTCGAGTGGCTGCCGCGACCGGCCGCGTGGGGCAACTACCCCGCCGTCTTCGAGCTGATCGACCTCTGGCGCCACGCCGCCAACTCGGCCTTCGTCGTCGCCCTCGCCGTGCCGCTGACGGTGGTCGTCGCCTCCTGGGCCGGCTTCGCCCTCGCCCAGTTGCCGCAGGCGTGGCGGCTGCGCCTGACGCTCCTCTCCTTCGCGGCGATGGGGGTGCCGCTGACGGCGGTCTGGCTCTCGCGGTTCTTGATGTTCAAGGAGGCCGGCCTGCTCGACAACCGGCTCGCCCTCGTCGTCCCCGCCCTCGGCGGCACCTCCCCGTTCTACGTGCTGCTGTTCTTGTGGACCTTTCTCCGGGTCCCGGCCGAGCTCTACGAGGCGGCCCGCCTCGACGGCGCCGGCGCCCTTGGGGTCTGGGCCCGGATCGCGATGCCGTTGGCGCGGCCGACGATCGTCGCCGTCGCCATCCTCGCCTTCCTCCACTACTGGAGCTCGTTCGTCGAGCCGCTCCTCTACATTCAGTCGCTCGACAAGCAGACCCTTCCCTACGCCCTCCAGGCCCTCCACCAGCTCGACCCGACCAACTGGCCGCTGCTAATGGCCGGCGCCGCGCTCGTCACCGCCCCGGTCGTGCTGGTTTTCCTCCTCGGCCAGCGCTATTTCCTCCAGCCCTTCCGCGGCCAGGGGTGGTTCGGGCGGTGAGCGGGACGAGGACGGTGCTGTGGGTCCGCCGCGCGACCAGGCAGGCGGCGGATCGGTGCCGCGGCCGGCGGGTACGTCGCCCACCGTCCGGTGCCCGTCCCACGAGCGGACCGGACGAGACGGGCCGGGCCATCGGCGGCGCCGTCCCGATCGGGCTCCCGATGCCACCCCGACCGGGGCGCGTTCCGATCGCGGCGGAAGGCGGGACGCTCGGGTCGGGGTGGCGCGTCGGCTACCCGCTTCCACGGGGTATCAAGACACCGGGTCGCGACCGGGTTTTATCCTTTCGTGACGCGTGCGGGCTGGCTCGGCGGCGGGGCGGGCGCCGCCCGCGCGGCGCCCGCCCCTGCTCCCAACCCCACCCCCTGAACACCCGTGGCCGACCGACGACCGAAGGGAGACGCCAAAGATGACGACCCCCCGCCCCCTCGCCTGGCTCCTCGTCACCCTCGTCGCCGTCGCCGGCATGGGGATCGGTCTCGGTGCCGGCGTCGCCGCCGCGCCGGCGCCCCAGAGCGGTCCGAGCGGCTCCGTCACCTTCAGCTTCTGGGGCGACCCGGCGGAACTGGCGGCGTACGAGTCGGTGGTGGCCGCGTTCGAGACAGCCCAGCCGGGCGTCGACGTCGAGATCGCCCACGTCCCGAGCGCCGACGACTTCTACGCCCGGCTGACGACGACCTACGCCGCCGGCAACCCGCCCGACGTCTTCCTGATCAACTACCGCCGCTACGGCCAGTACGCCGCCCGCGGCGCGCTGGAGCCGCTCGGCCCGCGGCTGCGCGGAAGCGCGGTGGCGCATCCAGAGGACTACTACCCGCAGCCGCTGGAGGCGTTCACCTACGACGGCGAGCTGATGTGCGTCCCCCAGAACATCTCCAGCCTGGTCGTCTACTTCAACCGCGACCTCTTCGACGCCGCCGGCGTGCCCCACCCGACCGCGGGCTGGACCTGGGAGCAGTTCCTGGCGGCCGCCAAGGCGCTGACCAAGGACAACAACGGCGACGGAATCACCGACCAGCACGGCCTCGGCGTCGAGAACAGCCTGATCCGCTTCACCCCCTTCATCTGGCAGGCGGGGGGCGAACTGGTCGACGACCTCGACCGCCCGACCCGGCTCACGATCGACACCCCCGAGGCGCGGGCCGGCATCCAGTTCTTCATCGACCTGAACCTGGTCCACCGCGTCGTCCCGACCGAGCCGGAGGTGCTGGCCGAGAGCGACGAGGACCGCTTCGCGAACGGGACGACGGCGATGCTGCTCCAGAGCCGGCGGTCGGTGCCGAGCCTCCGGGAGATCCAGGGCTTCACCTGGGACGTCGGTCCACTCCCGGCCGGGCCGGCGGGACCGGCCGGCATCCTCCACTCCGACGCCTACTGCCTCGCCGCCGGCTCCGAGAACGCCGAGGCCGCCTGGGCCTTCATCGAGTTCGCCAACGGCCCCCAGGGGCAGCCGATCGCCGGCACGACGGGGCGGACCGTCCCGTCCTTGCGGGCGGTCGCCGAGTCGCCCGCCTTCCTCGGGACGCAGGGCGGGGTCGCCTCCGGCACGCCACTCGACCGCTTCAACCCGCCGGCCAGCTCCCGGGTCTACCTCGACACAATCCCCCAGATCCGCCGCGTCCCCTCGATCTCGACCTGGCCGGAGGTGGAGGACGCCTTCAACACCACCCTCGGCCGCGCCTTCTACGGCGAGATCCCGATCGACGACGCGATCCGCCTCGCCCAGCAACGGAGCGAGGACGCCTTCCGCCGGGCCGCGGCAGAGGCGGGGCGTTGACCTGCGATAGAGCGGTCCCGCCGCACGTGCGCTCGGGCATCACCGGCGCCGACGTCGGGACCGACGGGCCGCACGAGGGACGTCAACTGCTCATGCGGCGACCAGCCTTGAACGACCTGCCGCCCCTCCCGCTGCTGCCCACCGGCCACACACTCCGGCCGGCGGTCGCGGCCGACGCCGCCGGCATCGCCGACGTCCTCGCCTCGGCCTTCGGCCCGGAGTGGACGGTCGACCGCGTTCGCGGCGCCCTGCTCGACGCACCGGACGTCGAGACGACCTTCGTCGTCGCGGTCGACGGCCGGCCGGTCGCCACCGCCTCGGCGCGGCTCTTGCCCGCCCGCTATCCCGGCTCCGGGTATCTCCATTGGGTCGGCGCCCACCCCTCCCACCGCGGGCGCGGCCTCGGCGCCTCCGTCACGCTCGCCGTGCTCCGCCGCTTCCGGGCCATCGGCTGCCGCGACGCGGTGCTGGAGACGGATCCGCCCCGCCTGCCGGCGATCCGCCTCTACCTCGGTCTCGGCTTCCGGCCGGAGCCACTCGACCCGGCGCAGAAGCGCGTCTGGCAGGTTGTTCTCGACGGGATCGCCGCCGTCCGGCCGGCCGGGGGCGACGCGGTCCTCTGAGCGTCGCGGCGGCGCCGCGACGGATCCTCACCGTCCCCGCCGGCCGGGTTCCCGCGCCACTTCCCGGCTCGGACCAACGTGGGCCCCGAGCCAGGTAGAGAGCGGCGCGGCGGCGCGCCAGAACGTCGCGACCCGCGCCACGGCCTCCGGCGTTTGGAGCCAGGCATGGGCGCCAAACTCGCGGCCGGCGGCGACGCCCTTCCAGCGGAGCAGGCCGATCCGGGGGTGGTCCTTGGGGTAGCCGCGGGGCGCCGTCTTCAGGGGCGCGTCACCGCCGGGGCCGACCGCCACGCCAGCCTCTGCCAGCGCGTCGACGATCCGGCGGAGCTCGGTGCCGTGGCGGTCATGGTCGACGGCCGTCCGGTACCGCTCCAGTTGGTCCGGCGCCATCACGTACATCCCCGACGCGGCGAAGAGCCCGGAGGCCGCGAGGTGGACGTAGTGGCTGCCGCCGGCCCGATCGGAGACGGCCCCAAACTGTGTTTTATAGGGGGATTTGTCCTTCGAGAAGCGGACATCGCGGTATGGGCGGAACGGGCGGAACGGGCCGAACTCGGCGGCGAGGTCGTCGAGGAGGTTCTCCATCGGCTCCCGGACCGACCCCTCCCAGGTCGCCTTGTGCGCTTCCCAGTAGGTCCTTGAGTTGTCCGCCTCGAGGCCAGCGAAGAAGGCAAGCGCCTCGGGCGGGAAGCCGGTGAAGGCGGGCATACCGCGTCCCCTTCTCGACGGCGGCGGGTTCCCCGTCGCCTACCAGGTGGCGATCATCCCACATGGCCGCGCCGTCGGCCCGGGCGGCGATGGTGTCATCGGGCAGGCCGAGGCGTCTCGCCGCCGTTGCCGCCCACGAGGGATTCCCAGGTTCCCGAGCTGACGGCGGGGGCCGACGGTGAGGCCACAACGGTCGGCGGCGCCTTGCCGCCCACCGTCCACCCCAGCGCGATCGCCGCCCCCCCCACCGCCCATTGCCGACCGCCGCGCGCCGAACCCCGACCCCGTGCGCCCCCGCGCTCGCGTCCTGCCAGAGGGTGAACGGTTTGCCCTGGTCGTCGTGCCAGCCGGCGAAGCGGCCGGAGAGGATGGAGACCGGATCGTCGGCCCGGCCGCCGGGGGCCCGGACGTGGGCGACGCCGCCGGCGATCTCCTCGGCACCGGCAAGAGGCGCGGGCTGCCTCCGCCGGCGCGGGCGTCGGGGGCGCCGCCAGCGGCGTCCGGGACCGTCTCGTGGCCGGGCAAACCGTCCGGCACGACCTCTCGGCCGAACGGGCCGCCGTCGAAGGCATCGTCGCACCGCATCGGGGCCGGGGAACTCGACGGCCACGACGTCTCCGGCCCCGACCGCGCGCCCTCCTCGACGGGACGATGCGATCCGATCGAGTGCGGCGCGGGCGAGCCGCGCCGCGCCGTCACGCGGCGAGCCGGCCGTAGACGTTGACGACCTGGGCGGTCATCCCGCTGGCGGCGTCGGAGGCGAGGAAGGCGGCGGCGGCCGCCGTCTCGGCAACGCTCAGCGGTCGGACGTCCACCTCCGACCCGACCGGCGGTCCGCCTATGGCGTTCCCGAGGTGGGCCAGCCCGGCCGCCGTCTCCCGGATGGTGCGGGTCTCCGGCATCGCCGTCGCGCGGAGGCAGTTGATGCGGACACCGGCGGGGCCAAATTCCCCGGCCAGCGAGCGGGTCATCGCCTCGATGCCGCCCTGGGTGGCGCTGATCCCCGCCATGGCGGCAAACCTTCCGTCGGCGAGCGAGGCGGAGAGGGTGACGACCGCGCCGTGGCCCTGCTCGGCCATGCGGGCGGCCTCGGCGCGGGAGGTGAGGAACGTCGAGCCGAGGATGACCCGCAGTGGCTTCAGGAACAGGTCGAACGGCTGGGTCTCGGACGCCGCGGGATACCCAAGATCCGCCGGGCGGCCGCCGATGGCGTTGAAGACGGCGTCGATCCGCCCCGCCGTCGCGGCGACCCAATCGACGTAGGCGGAGACGTCGGCCGGGTCGGTCGCGTCGACGACCTCGGCCGCCACCGTGCCGCCCTCGGCCCGGATCGCGGCGGCGAGGGCGTCGAGCGCCGCGGCGTCGCGGCCGGAGAGCCAGACGTGGGCACCCTCCTTGGCGAAGGTGCGCGCCACCGCGTCCCCGATGGCGCCGGTGGCGGCGAAGACGAGCGCGTGCTTGTCGGCGAGCAGCATGAGACGGGTCCTCCCGGGACGTGGTTGGCCGCCGGCTCGCCGGTCGCGAGCCGCTGTCGGCCGTGGTCGAGAAGCGTTGGTCGGTCGCTGGGGCGTCGTGCGGCCTTGCCGCCGGACCCCGCCTTAGCCGCCGATGACGAGCGGGTCGCCGGTCTCGAGGAAGGTCTTGAGGCCAGAGAGGATCCGTGCCCAGCCGTCGTTCATGCCCCGGCCGAGGGGGGTGCCGATGTCCAGCCCCTCGTGGACGACCGTCAGCTGGCAGGCGGCGCCGACCGGCTCGATCTCCCACCTGACGGTCGTGGTCGGCGCGCCGTCGGTCTCCGGTCCCCACGCGGGACGGAAGGTCGTGACGAGGCGGCGGGGCGGGTCGGCCTCCAGCACCTCCCCCTCGATCAGGCCGATGCCGTCGGGGGTGCGGTAGGCGTAGGGGGAACCGGGGCGCCAGTCCGATTCGGCGCGGCTGCCAAAGTAATAGTGCCGCGTCAACTCCCCGTCGGTCAGGGCCTGCCAGAGGCGCTCCGGCGTCGTCCGGATAAAGACCCGGTAGACGTGGGCGGGGGGCGTCACGGCTTCGTCGACCGGCGTCCGCGGTTGGGTCTGGGCCACGCTCTCCTCCTCCAATGCGTCCTTGAGCCCCGTCAGCGTCCGCGTCCAGGGCTCGGCGTACCTGCTTACCCAGCGGTCGTAGAGCCGCCGAATCGGGACCGGGTTGAGGTAGTGGAACCGCTCCCGCCCAACCTTGCGGGACGAGACCAGGCCCGCCTCCTCCAGCACCGTGAGGTGCTTCATGACACCGAACCGGGTCATCGCCAGACCGCCGTGCAGCTCCGTCAGCGTCTGCCCGTCCCGCTCGCGCAGGCGGTCGAGGAGCAGGCGGCGATGGGGGTCCGCAAGGGGCTTGAAGGCGGCGTCCAAGTCGTCGGTCACAGGAGGACTATGTGTGACTAATTGGTCATATGTTAAGGGGGGTCCGCTGCCCGGCTCCGCGACGACGGGGCGGGGCGCTCGCCGGCGTCCCGCGGCGGGCAAGCGCCGGTACGACGCGACGTCGATCGGCGGAGACCGCCCGGCGCGGCTCCGCCCGCGCCGGAGAGGGGGCCCGGCAGCGGCCGCCGCCGCCGGTCCGCCCGCGGCCGGAGCCCCGGCACCGAGCCCTTGACAAACCCGCGTAGCCTCCGCTAAGGTCGAAGCCGGCCCGTGAAGCGGGTCGCCCGCTTGCACCTCCCGATCCCGCGAGAGGACCGTCCCCGCGATGGCACCGCTCCCGACGCGCCACCCCCGTCCACGTACCGGCCGAACGGGCAACCCCCGTTCGGCGTAGTTCGGCCGCACCCCCCGCGGGTGCGCGGTACGTGGTTCGACGGCGCGATCCGGAGAGATGCCATGCAAAGTTGGGACGGTTCCCTTACTTCCAACGCTTCCCCTTCCGCCACCGGCTCCTCCGAGGCGCCCCCCAAGAAGGTTGCGCTCGCCTACTCCGGTGGGCTGGACACCTCGTGCATCATCCCCTGGCTGCGGGAGCGGTACGGCTGCGAGGTGGTCGCCGTCGCGGCCGACGTCGGGCAGCCGGATGACCTGTCGGGGGTCGAGGCGAAGGCGCTCGCCAGCGGTGCGAGCCGATGCCACGTCCTCGACCTGCGCGCGGAGTTCGTCGCCGAGTACGCCTTTCCCACGCTCCGCGCCGGCGCGGTCTACGAGCGGAAGTACCTGCTCGGGACGTCGATGGCGCGGCCCGTCATCGCCAAGCATCAGGTCGAGATCGCCCTGCTGGAGGGGTGCGACGCCCTCGCCCACGGCTGCACTGGCAAGGGGAACGACCAGGTCCGCTTCGAGCTGACCTACCAGGCGCTCGCCCCGGACCTGGCGGTGATCGCCCCCTGGCGACTGTGGGACATCCGCTCCCGCGAGGACGCGATCGCCTACGCGGAGGCGCACGACGTCCCGGTCGAGGCGACGAAGGCGAAGATCTACTCCGTCGACGGCAACCTCTGGCACCTCTCGCACGAGGGGGGGCTGATCGAGGACCCCTGGGAGGAGGCGCCGGCCGACGCCTACGGACTGACCGTCGCCCCTGAGGCCGCGCCGGACGCGCCGGCCTACGTCACGATCGCCTTCGAGCAGGGCTTCCCGGTCGCGGTCGATGGCCGCCCGCTCGGCCCGGTCGCGATGGTCGAGGAGCTGAACGCAGTCGGCGGCGCCCACGGGGTCGGCCGGGTCGACTTGCTGGAGAATCGGCTGGTCGGGATGAAGAGCCGCGGCGTCTACGAGACGCCCGGCGGGACCCTCCTCGCCGCTGCCCACTCGGAGCTGGAGCACCTGACGCTCGACAAGGCGACGATGCGCCAGAAAGATCAACTCGCCCAGACCTACGCCGACCTTGTCTACAATGGCCAGTGGTTTTCGCCGCTGCGGGAGGCGCTCGACGCCTTCGTCGCAAAGACGCAGGAGCCGGTGACCGGCGAGGTCCGCCTCAAGCTCTACAAGGGGCAGGTCCAGGCCGTGGGCCGCCGCTCGCCCTACGGCCTCTACCGGGAAGACCTGGCGACCTTCGGCGCCGACGACGTCTACCGCCAGGCGGACGCCGACGGCTTCATCCGCCTCTACGGCCTCGGCCAGAAGGTGGCGGCCCAGCGCGACCGGCGCATGCGCGAGCAGGAGATGGGGGTCGGGCGATGACGATAGTGACCGGACGGGGCCGGGGGTCACCCTCCCGCTACCCGCCGGGGCGGCAGGCGCGTCGGATCCGTCCGACGCGCTGACGGCCGCCCCCTCGCGGATCGATCGGCGCTTTCCGACCGCACGGCCGGCGTGGCCGTTGACGCTTTCGTCGCACGGAACCAGCCCGCGGAGACGGGGAACAGTACGGGATCGGGACGCCGGAGCGACCTGGGGGCGGTGGGAGCCCGGGATTGGCGGACCGTCCCGGAACGCGCCCCCGAGCGGCCGGCCGAAGAAAGCTCGACCCGGGTCGTCCGGGTCGGGCAAGTAGGCCCGGGTGGGTGGCCCCCACGCCCCCAACAGCCGAGAGATGCCGGGGCCCTGGCCCCGCGCAAGGAGGGTGGTACCGCGGGAGCAGACGCCTCTCGCCCCTTCGGGTCGGTCCGGGCCGCACGGCCCGCCGGCACCGGGCGTCCGACCGACGTCGGGAACCGAAGGGAGTCCGCCATGTCCTGGTCCGAAGCCGCCACCTCCAGCCCATCCATCCCCGAGGGCAAGCCGTTCGGCCTCAGCGCGCCGCCGGACCTGAAGCCGGTGCGGCCGACGGTCGACCCGCTGGCCGACGCCTTCGCGCCGAAGACGCTCTCGCTCGGCGGGCCGATCGCGACCGCGCTGCCGACGTTCAGCATCGGCGCTCGCCTCCGCGGCCGGAGCGTGCTCTCCGACACCGACCTGACCCGCGACGAGATCGGCGAGGTGCTGGAGACGGCCGCGCGGCTCAAGCGGTTGCGCCGCAAGGGGCAGCCGCACGGCTACCTCGCCGGCAAGACGCTCGGCCTCATCTTCCAGCACCCGAGCACCCGGACCCGCGTCTCGTTCGAGG
This sequence comes from uncultured Thermomicrobiales bacterium, assembly GCA_902806405.1. Taxonomy (GTDB): domain Bacteria; phylum Chloroflexota; class Chloroflexia; order Thermomicrobiales; family UBA6265; genus CADCWL01. The sequence goes on from CADCWL010000205.1 coordinate 40,432, forward strand.
CGGGGATGGCGCAACTCGGCGGCCAGGCGATCTTCCTCGGGATGAACGACCTCCAGATGAAGCGGGGCGAAACGATCGCCGACACCGCCCAGGTTCTGAGCCGCTACGTCGACGGCCTCGTCGCCCGCGTCGCCCTCCACGACGACCTGGTCGAGCTCGACGCCGGCGCCTCGGTGCCGGTGATCAACGGACTGACCGACAAGGCGCACCCGATGCAGGCCCTCAGCGACCTGCTCACCCTCCAGGAACAATTCGGCTCCCTGGCCGGCCTGAAGCTCGCCTTCCTCGGCGACGGCAACAACATGTGCTCCTCGCTGCTGCTGGCCGGCGCCGCGATGGGGGTCTCCGTCGCCGTCGCCGCTCCGCAGGGATACCAGCCGAACCCCGACGTCGTCACCCAGGCGCAGTGGCTCGGGCACGCGAGTGGCGCGGCGGCGACGATGACGGTGACGGAAGACCCGCTGGCGGCGGTCACGGACGCCGACGCCGTCTACACCGACGTCCACGTCAGCATGGCCCAGCAGGACGGTCCGGCCCGCGCCGTCGCGCTGGCGCCCTATAAGGTGACCGAGACCGTGATGGCGGCGGCCAAACCGGACGCGGTCTTCATGCACTGCCTGCCGATGCACCGCGGCGAGGAGGTCGACGCCGCGGTGGCGGACGGGCCCCGGTCGATCATCTTCGACCAGGCCGAGAACCGGCTCCATCTCCACAAGGCGATCCTGCTCCACACCCTCTGCTCGCCGGGCGCGGGGTTCTAGGGGTGGAAACCCGCGGGCAGGAAGCGGCGGGCAGGGTGCGCAAAGGCGCACTGCTTGCTGCGCCGGTGGCCCATGGGGCCACGACCGGGCAGCGCGGTCGCGCGGCGCGGCGCGCCCCTCCCCAACGGGGGGACTACGCGGGCCGCTGCGGATGCGGACGCTCAAGAACGAGACGGACACCATGACGGGATCGACGATGGCGCCGGACGCACCGATCGAGCGCAGGCAGGACGACGTGATCGTCGCGTCGGGGGTCGGGGCCGAAGAGGTGATCGACCGGCGGCCCGACGACCGGCTCCGCGGCCGGAGCGTGCTCTCCGACGCCGACCTGGCGCCGGCGGAGATCACGCTGTTGCTCGACACCGCCGCCCGGTTGAAGGAGTTGCGGCGGCGGCGGGAGCCGCACCCGTATCTTGCCGGCAAGACGCTCGGGATGATCTTCCAGCACCCGAGCACGCGAACCCGGAACGCCTTTCAGGCGGGGATCGACCAACTCGGCGGGCACGCCACCTTCCTCGGCACCGCCGACCTGCAGCTGACCCGGGGCGAGACGCTGGCGGACACGGCCCGGATCATGAGCGGCTACGTGGACGGCGTCGCCGCCCGCTTCGCCGCCCACGAGGATCTGGAGGCGTTCGCCACGGGGGCGTCGGTCCCGGTCTTCAACGCCCTCTCCGAACGGTTCCACCCGATCGAGGCCTGGAGCGACCTGTTCACGCTGCGGGAGCGCTTCGGGCGGCTCGCGGGGGTGCAGCTCGCCTACCTCGGCGACGGCAACAACGTCTGCCACTCCCTGATGTTGAGCGCCGCCGCGCTCGGGGTCTCGGTCGCCGTCGCCGCCCCGGCCGCCCACCGGCCGGACCCCGAGGTCGTCTCGCGGGCGCGCCGGCTGGCCGCCGCGAGCGGGGCCACCGTCGCCCTCACCGACGACCCGCTGGCGGCGGCGGCGGCGGCGGACGCGGTCTACACCGACGCTCACGAGAGCATGGGCGAGCGCGCCGATCCGGCCAAGGCGGCCGCACTTGCCCCCTTCCGGGTGACGACGACGGTCATGGCCGCCGCGAAGCCGGCCGCCGTCTTCATGCACTGCCTGCCGCTGCGGCGGGGGGAGGAGGTGGAGGCGGCGGTGGCGGACGGCCCCCAGTCGATCATCTTCGAGCAGGCGGAGAACCGGCTGCACGTCCACAAGGCGCTGCTGCTGCACGCGCTGGCGTGAGCGAGGAGCGGGCAGAGGGGAGACGGAAGCGGGAAGGCACGGCGACGGACGGGGCGGGGGCTCCGCCGAGGAACGGGACGAGGAGGAATGGGGATGAGCGCGACGTCGACGACGGCGACCTGCCCGGAGTGCGCGGCGGAGGTCGAGCTGACGAACGTGGAGCAGGGGGAGATCGTGCCGTGCCCCGACTGCGGGTCGGAGCTGGAGGTGCTGAGCGTGAGCCCGGTGACGCTGGGGCTGGCGCCGGAGGAGGGGGAGGATTGGGGGGAGTAGGCGGGGGATGGGGGGAGGGCGAGACCGGCCTGTCGCCCCCCGTTGTCGAGGGCGGCGCCGACGGCGGGCAACACGCGAGGCGGGGTGTGGGATGCCGGGTCGGGGGCACCCGGGGTTTTGGACCCCGGGCTATGCCGACGAAGCCCCCTGCCGGAGGCTCGACGGAGGTCTCCGCGGTTGCTCGCCATCCCCAGCCGGCTGTAGCCGGGTTCGTCGGTGCGGCCCGGGGTTGACGACCCCGGGCGGCCAGCGCGGCACGATCAGCAACGGGGACCGCGGCACCTCGCCTCTTCTGGCTCATAGCCCACGGCTTATCGCGCGACACCGGGAGGACGGGAACGAAATGGCGACGGTCGGCGTGCTGTGCGCACGGGTACGGGTCGAGGAGAAGCAGCTCATGGCGGCGCTGGCCGAGGCCGGCGCCGCCTCGACGCCGCTCCCGCCCGCCGACGTCCCGCTCCCCATCGGCCCGCCCCCGTCCTCCCCCGCCCCCTCGGAAACACCGTTCTCGCCGGTCGGCATCGTCGTCGATCGCTGCCAGGACCGGGTGGCCGCCGCCGCGATCCTGACGGCGTGCCGCGCCCTCGGCGCCCTCACGCTCGACGCCGGGCTGGCGGCGACGGGGGACCGCCTGGCGGTCGCCACGGCCCTGGCGGCGGCCGGGCTGCCGCGGCCCCGGACGCGTCTCGCTTGCTCCCCGGAGGCGGCGCTGGCGGCCTTCGCCGAACTCGGCTACCCCGGCACCCTCCTGCCGCTGACGGCGGGCGCGGCGCCGGTGGTGCTGCTCGACGCCGACGTGGCGGAGGCGGTCCTGGAGCACCGCGCCGTGCTGGGTGCCCCGCGCGAGGCGCTGGCGCTGGTCCAGGCCGGTGCGCCGGAGGCCGCTGCGCGGACAACGGTCGTTGTCGTCGACGGCCGGGCGGTGGCGACCGTCGGCGAGGCGGCGGCCCTTCCACCGGCCGCGCTGTTGCTGGCCGAGGCGGCGGCTGGGGCGATCGGCGGTTCGATGGCCGGGGTCGAGATTGCCTGGGAGGCGGGCGCGCCGGTCGTCTGGGACATCGATTCGGTGCCGGAGTACCGCCACGCCGTTCCCCTCGCCACGGCGCGGGGACAGTCGGTCGCCGCCGCGATCGCCGCCGCCGCCGTCCGGCTGGCGGCGGGTGTGAGGACGGCGCGAGCGCGCGTCGCCGGGGTCCAGATCGGGTTCGGGGAGCCCCACTGGGGGCGGGACGGCCGGGAGGTGCGCGATGGCGTTGTCCTCTCCGCCTGAGACGACCGCCGCGTCCGTCGCCGCGACCGGTACGGAGGCGAGGCCGGAGGACGTGGCGCTGCTACGCCGCATGGTCGCGGTCGAGAGCCTATCGGGCGGCGAAGGGGAGGCCGTCGACGCGCTCTGTCAGGAGATGGCGGCCCGCGGCTTTCGCACCGAGAAGGACGCCGCCGGCAACGCGGTCGGCCGGATCGGGGCCGGGCCACGGCGGATCGTCCTGCTCGGCCACATCGACACCGTCCCGGGGCGGATTCCCGTCCGGATCGAGCACGGCGTGCTCCACGGCCGCGGCGCGGTCGACGCTAAGGGGCCGCTCTGCGCCTTCGTCGCCGCGGCGGCGGTCGCCGCGGCGCGGGCGAATGCGGAACTGGTCGTGGTCGGCGCCGTCGGCGAGGAGCGGATCGGCTCGCCGGGCGCGAGCGCCGTCGCCGCCTGGCCCGCCCCCGACTTCTGCCTGATCGGCGAGCCGAGCGGCTGGGACGCGCTCTGCCTCGGCTACCGCGGTACCCTCTCCCTGCTGTATCGACTGCGCCGCGCCGGCCGCCACACCGCGGGGCCGGGCGAGTCGGTGGCGGAGGAGGCGGTCGCCTTCTGGAACGCCGTCGTCGTCGAGGTCGGCGCCCGCAACGCCGTCCACCACGGGGCCGGCACCTTCACCCAGACGACGCCGACGCTGCGGGCGATGGGGACCACGAGCGACGGCCTCTTCGATGAAGCGACCCTCTCGATCGGCCTCCGCCTGCCGCCGGGGGTCGACGTCCCCGGCCTCCTCTCCCGCCTTCGGGAGCTGGCCGGCGACGCCGCGCTCGAGGTCGAGGGGTCACAGGAAGGCTACCGCTCCGACAAGCGATCCCCCCTGGTTCCCCCTTTCCTCCGCGCGATCCGGGCCGCCGGCGGCACGCCCCGCTTCACCCTCAAGCTCGGCACATCGGACATGACGGTCGTCGGCCCGGCCTGGAACTGCCCGATCGTCGCCTACGGCCCCGGCGACGCCGCCCTCGACCACACCCCCGAGGAACGGCTCCCCCTCGCCGACTACGCCCGCGCGATCGCCGTCCTGACGGACGTGCTGGTGGCGCTGTGACGGAGCGATCGGCCATCGGCCACCAACGACCACCCCCGAACGATCGGCCCTTGCGGCTGGGTCTCCTCGTCTCCCACCTCCGGGCGGAGGAGAAGCTGATCCTCGCGGCGGCGCGGGCACGAGGGATCGAGGTCACGCCCCTTTTCGATCGCGAGCTCGTGCTGGACTTTGCGGCGCCGGAGGCGGCGGCTTCCGGTCTGGCGGTCGACGTCGTCCTCGACCGGAGCGTGGCCCACTCCCGGGCCGGCTACACGCTCCGGACGCTGGAGCGGTGGGGCATGCCGACGCTGAACTCCGCCGACGCGGTCCACCTCTGCGACGACAAGGCGCAGAACACCTTGGCGCTGGAGGTGGCTGGGGTGCCGACGCCGCGGACGCTGCTCGCCTACTCCGTCGAGGCGGCTCTGCGCGCCTGCGAGTCGGTCGGCTACCCGGCCGTGCTCAAACCCGTGACCGGCTCCTGGGGTCGCTTGCTGGCGAAGGTGAACGGGCCGGACCAGGCGCGGGCGGTGCTGCGGCAGAAGCAGGAGCTCGGCTCGTTCCACCACGCTATCTTTTATGTCCAGGAGTACGTCCCGAAGCCGGACCGTGACATCCGCGCCTACGTCGTCGGCGACCGCGTGCTGGCCGCCTCCTACCGGACGGCCGAGCATTGGGTGACCAACGCCGCCCGCGGCGCCGTCTCCGTCCCCTGCCCGATCACGCCGGAGATCGAGGGGCTGGCCCTCCGCGCCTGCGCCGCCGTCGGTGCCCGCCTCGCCGGCGTCGACCTGATCGAGACGGCGGACGGCCTGAAGATCATCGAGGTCAACACCGGCGGCGAGTTCCGCGGCCTCATGACCACGACCGAGGTCGACATCGCGGACGAGATCGTGGCGGAGGCGGTGCGGACGGCGGGGAGAGGCGCCGTCCGCCAGGTGGCGGCGGTGGCAAGGTGAGGATGTGAGCGAAGCCGGGGGATGCATCGGGGCGACGCGGTCTGGCCGCTTCGGGTTCCCAACCCCGGGCGACAACCACGGAGCGCCGTGGATGGGGCTGAACCGATCGTGACGCATCCGGCCGGCGTTCCCCCGACCAGCTTTCGTCAAGGGGCTTCGTTCCAATAGCCCGGGGTTTTGTCCCCCCTGGGCGGCAAGACGTCGCAGAAGCGTATTCGGCAACACGACCCGGAGACCACCCTCGTGCCCACCCCCACCGTCGGCGTCCTCCTCTCCCGCGTCCGCGTTGAGGAGAAGCTGCTGCTGGCCGAGCTGGAGCGCCGCGGCGCCGCGGTCCGCCGCTTCGACGACCGCGTCTTCGCGCTCGATGTCCAGGCACCCGACCCGGCTATGCTCGGCTGCGACGTGATCCTGGAGCGGTGCGTCAACCACCTGCGCGCCCTCTACGCGCTGAAGCTGCTGGGGGACTGGGGGGTGCCGACGGTCAACACCTACAGCGTGGCGAACGTCTGCGGCGACAAGATCCTGACCTCGGCGGCGCTGGTCCGGGCCGGGGTGCCGACGCCGAGGACGATTCTGGCCTTCACGCCGGAGTCGGCGCTAGCGGCCTGCGAGGAGCTTGGCTACCCCCTGGTGATGAAGCCGGCGGTCGGCTCGTGGGGCCGGCTGCTGGCCCGGGTCAACGACCGCGACGCGGCCGAGGCGCTGCTGGAGCACAAGGTGACGCTCGGTTCCTTCCACCACGGCGCCTTTTATCTGCAGGAGTACGTCCGCAAGCCGGGCCGCGACATCCGCACGTTCGTGGTCGGCGACGAGACGATCGGCGCCATCTACCGCGACTCGACCCACTGGATCACCAACACCGCCCGCGGCGGGGCGGCGACGAACTGCCCGGTGACGCCGGAGCTGGACCGCCTCTCCCGGGAAGCGGCGGCGGCCGTCGGCGGCGGGGTGGTCGCCGTCGACCTGCTGGAGAGCGAGCGGGGCTTACTGGTGAACGAGGTTAACTACACGATGGAGTTCCGGAACAGCATCGACACCACCGGCGTCGATATCCCGGCCCGGATCGTCGACTACGTGCTGGCCGTCGGGGCAGAACGGGAGGCGGGGGCCGGGGCGCGGGGTGCGAGGGCGGCGCCCATGGCGGATGATGGCCGGAACGCCGAGGCGGTGGGATCGGTCGGGTTGGTTGTTCGTTAGGGGCGCTGCTCGCTGCGCCCCTGCGAAGTCACGGTCCACGATGCGGACGACGGCGCGGGCCGACGATCTACGATCTGAGCATGGGGGCGAAACGAGATGCCGAGCAACTTCCTGAGCGGGGCCATCGCCGGCGCGGCCGGCACGATGGCGCTCGACGTCACGACCTACGGCGACATGCTCCTCCGGGGTCGCCCGTCCAGCAACGTGCCGGCGACGGTGGCGGCAACGATGGCCGGCAAGGTCGGGATCGACCTCGGCGCGGGCGCCACGGAGGAGCAGGCCGAGAGCAAAAAGAGCGCGCTCGGCGCCCTCCTCGGCTACGGGACCGGGATCGGGATTGGCACCCTCTACGGGCTGCTCCGGCCGCGCCTCGGTGGCCTCCCCCTGCCGGTTGCGGGGACCGTGCTCGGCCTGGCGGCGATGGCGGCGAGCGACGTCCCGATCGCCGTCAGCGGCGCCTCCGACCCCCGGACCTGGGGCCTCTCCGGCTGGCTCTCCGACCTGATCCCCCACCTCGTCTACGGCCTCATTACGGCGGCGACGGTCGACGCGATCGCGGGCGCCGCCGTGGGCGGAAAGACGGCGCGGTGACGATCGAGGACCTCCGGCGCACGTTCCTCTTCGAGGCGTTCTCGGACGACCAGCTCCGCTGGCTCGCCGACCACGCCGAGGAGGTCGCTTACCCGGCCGGGGAGCCGTTCGTGACCGACGGGGAGCCCGTCGAGGCGCTCTGGGTGCTGCTCGACGGGGAGGTGCAGATCCTCCGGTCGATAGGGGGGCGGGAGACGGTCGTGGGGTCCGGCACCGCCGCCGGCACCTGGGCCGGCTGGCTGCCCGTCTTTGGCGACGTCTCGGTGGTGACCGCCCGCGCGCTCGTCCCCAGCCGCTTCGTGCGGATCCCGAAGGCGACGGTGCAGGAGTTGTTGAGCGGCGGCTACCCGGTCGCGATGCACCTCCTGCAAGGGATCACCTCCGGCGTCCAGAACTTTGCGGCGATGGCCGGGCAGCAGGAGAAGCTGGCGGCCCTGGGGAAACTCTCGGCCGGGCTCGCCCACGAGTTGAACAACCCGGCCGCCGCGGCGACCCGCGCCGCCAAGGGGTTGCGCGCCGCGCTGCACGACCGGGACGCGCGCGCCCTCGCCGTCGGGCGCCTCCTCGACGCCGAGCAGGCGGCATTCCTGGTCGGTCTCGCCCGCGACTGCACCGGGCGGGCAACCGCGGTCGTCGGCCTCGGCCCGCTGGAGCGGAGCGACCGGGAGGACGCCCTCGCCGCCTGGCTCGACGACCGGGGCGTCGTCGATGCCTACGACCTGGCGCCGGCCCTGGTCGAGGCCGGCCTGACCGAGACGGACCTCGACGGCGTCACGGCGCGGATCGCCCCGGCGGCCCTAGCGGACGCGCTCGGCTGGCTCGGCGCCTCGCTCGTCGCCGACGGACTGACGGCGGAGGTCGAGCACAGCGCCGCCCGCGTCTTCGAGCTGGTCCGCTCGATCAAGGAGTATTCCTACCTCGACCGCGCCCCGGAGCAGGAAGTCGACGTCCGCGACGGGATCGAGACGACGCTCCAGATCCTCGCCTACAAGCTGCGCGGCGTCGCCGTCGAGCGCGACTACGCGCCGGATCTGCCCCGTATCACCGCCTTCGCCAGCGCCCTGAACCAGGTCTGGACCAACCTGCTCGACAACGCCGTCGACGCGGTCAAGGAGGGGACCCACGGCGAGCCGCGGATCGCGATCCGAACCGCCCCCGCCGGCGACGGCGTGATGGTCGAGATCGCCGACAACGGCCGCGGCATCCCGGCGCAGGTTCAGGGCCGCATCTTCGAGCCCTTCTTCACGACCAAGGGGGTCGGCGAGGGGACCGGACTCGGCCTCGACACCAGCTACCGGGTCGTCGTCCGCCAGCACGGCGGCAATCTCTCGTTCACCTCGGCGCCGGGCGCGACGCGGTTCACGGTGACCTTGCCGCGGGAAGGGATCGGCGCGGGGGCGGGCGGGGCCGATGGCGCGGAGCTGACGACGGGGGCGGGACGATGAGGGCGCTTGGGGAGAATGGGGATGCTTCGCGAGACCGGGCGACCCGCCCCTATTCGCCCCCCCACCCATCGTCCGTCCGCTCATAGCTCGTCGCTCTTGGCTTCGTCGCGTTCAGCCCGAACGAAAGGAGTTCCACCCATGCCAGACGTCTCCGTCGTCGGGGGGAGCGGCTACGCCGGCGGCGAACTGGTCCGCCTGCTGCTCGACCACCCCGGCGTCACCCTCAAGCAGGTCACCTCGGAGCGGAGCGCCGGCAAGTTCGTCCGCTCCGTCCACCCGAACCTCCGCAAGCGGACCGAGCTCAAGTTCTCCAGCGTGGACCGGCTCGAGCCGTGCGACGTCCTCTTCGTGGCGCTACCCCACGGCGTGGCGATGCGGAAGATGGCCGAGCTGCGGCGCAGGGCGGGCGTGATCGTCGACCTCAGCGCCGACTTCCGGCTGCGCGACCCGGCCGACTACCCGAAGTGGTACGGGCACGATCACGACCACCCGGAGCTGCTGGGCGAGTTCGTCTACGGCATCCCGGAGCTGCACCGCCAAGAGCTGGCGGAGAGCGACCTGATCTCCAGCGCCGGCTGCATGGCGACGACGGCGATCCTGGGCCTCTACCCGCTCTACCAAGCCGGCGTCGTCGACACCCGGCAGCCGGTCGTGGTCGAGGCGAAGACCGGCTCCTCCGGCTCCGGCGGCGGCCCCAGCCTCGGCTCCCACCACCCGGAGCGGGCCGGCGCGATGCGCTCCTTCAAGCCGACCGGCCACCGCCACTCGGCCGAGCTGATCCAGGAACTGACCGTCGGCGGCGAGGTCCCCGCCGTCGCCTTCTCCGCGACCTCGACGCCGGAGGTGCGCGGCATCCTCGCCACCTCCCACGTCTTCCTCAAGGAGCCGCTGCCCGAGAAGGAAATCTGGCCGATCTTCCGGGCGGCCTACAAGGACGAGCCGTTCATGCGGCTGGTCAAGGAGGCGGGCGGCGTCCACCGCTACCCGGAGCCCAAAATCCTCTCCGGCTCGAACTGGTGCGACGTCGGCTTCGAGCGCGACCCGAACTCGAACCGCCTCGTCGTCCTGGCCGCCCTCGACAACCTGATGAAGGGCGCCGCCGGCCAAGCCGTCCAGACGTTCAACATCCGGTGCGGCTTCGAGGAGACGACGGGGCTGGAATTCGCGGGGCTGCACCCGATCTAGGAGACCGCACACGTGAGCGAGAAACCCGCGATCCGCCTCGACCACGTCGTCGTCGCCGTCTCCGACTGGGATCGGTCGAACCGCTTCTACCGCGAGGTCCTCGGGGCCGAGCCCGTCCGCGTCGGCGAGGGCTGGGCGTACCGCCTCGGCGACGGCCAGCGGCTCAACGTCCACGGACCGGGCGTGGACGGCACCCCCAACGCCCGCATCCCGGTCGCGCCGGGGGGCAGCGACCTCTGCTTCACCTGGGCCGGTCCGATCGAGGAGGCGGTCGCGCACCTGGGGGCGCACGGCGTCGCGGTCGAGCTGGGTCCGGTCCCGCGGGCCGGGGCGGCGGGACCGGGGAGGAGCGTCTACTTCCGTGACCCCGACGGCAGCCTCCTGGAGTTCATGAGCTACGACGTGTGATCGGGGAGACGCGATGCTCGTCATCAAGATCGGCGGCGGCGCCGCCATCGGCGAGGGGGGGTACGCCAACTTCGCCCGCGACCTGGCGGGGCTGGCCGAGCCGGCCGTCGTCGTCCACGGCGGGAACGCGGAGTTCTCCCGCCTCAGCCGCGAGCTGGGGATGCCGCCGCGGATGGTGACCTCGGCCAGCGGGCGGGTCAGCCGCTACACGGACGCCCCGACGATGGACGCGATGCTGATGGCCTACGCCGGCAAGGTCAACAAGCGCCTCGTCGCCACCTTGCGCGCGGCCGGCGTTGACGCGGTCGGCTTGAGCGCGATCGACGGCGGGATCGCGACCGGGCGTCGCAAACCGACCCTGCGCGGCACGGAGGAGGGGAAGCCGAAGGTGCTGCGGGACGACCACGCCGGCACGATCGAGGCGGTCGACCCCCGCCTCGTCCGCCTCCTGCTCGACGCCGGGTATCTGCCCGTCCTCACCCCGCCGGCACTCGGCGAGGAAGGGGTGCCGATCAACGTCGACGGCGACAAACTGGCCTTGGAGCTGGCGATCGCGCTCGGCGCCGACGGCCTCCTCTTCTTCTCCGACACGCCGGGTCTGCTCGCCGACAAGGACGACGAGTCGACCCTGGTTCGGGAGATCGATGCCGCCGCGCCGGAGGCCGCGCTCGCCGCCGCCGCCGGCCGGATGACGGTCAAGGTCGAGGCCGCCCTCGGCGCCGTCGCGCGCGGCGTCGGCCGCGTCGTCTTCGCCGACGGCCGGGCCCAGCGGCCGATCGGGCGGGCGCTGGCCGGGGAGGGGACGGTGGTCCGGGCGGCCTCCGTGGCGACGGGAGGAGCAAGGTGATCGAGCGCGCGACGTCGGACGAGATTCGCGCACAGATCGACGGCACCGACGAGCACCCGGTGCCGCTGCTCGCCGAGCGCGCCGGTTACGATCGGCAGGCCCTCCGGTTCAAGCGAAGCGCCGACGAGGCACGGGCGCCGGCACGGCAGGAGCAGGTCACAGTTCGGGTGCGCCGTCCGGCGGCAGCGCCCGGCGCCACCCCACGTCCGGTCGCGCACGTCCACCGCTCCACGATCGGCTGGTCGGTTGCTGCCGAACTCGCGGCGCTCGGTCCGCCCCCGCTCGACGACCCGTGCGCGCCGTGACCGATCGGCGCGCCCTGTCCGGGACGGTTGTCCGCCTGGTCGCAGACGATGACCGGGAGTGGGTCCGGCGCTTTCTGCACGAGCGGTGGGGGAGCGCAGAGATGGCCGTCCACGGCACCGTCCACCGCCCGGCCGAGCTGCCGGGGTTCGTGGCGGTGCGGGAGGGCGAGCCGCTCGCCCTCCTGACCTACGAGGAGGCCGACGCCGGGTGCGAGATCGTCGGCCTCGATAGCCTCCGGCCGGGACGCGGCGTCGGCTCGGCGTTGCTCGGCCGGGCCGAGGCGACCGCGCGCCGGGCCGGTCGGCGTCGGCTTTGGCTCGTGACCACCAACGACCATCTGACCGCCCTCCGCTTCTACCAGAAGCGCGGCTTCGTCCTCGTCGCCCTCGATCGGGACGCGGTGACCCGGGCGCGCCGCCTCAAGCTCGAGATCCCGCTTGTCGGCGACGACGGCATCCCGCTCCGCGACGAACTGGATCTCGAAACGACCCGCTCCGCGACCCTCGGCCCACACGCACGGGAGGACCACCGATGACCACCACATCCGCCGCCGCCACGCTCGACCTCGCCGCCATCCAGCGGCTCGAGCGCGACCTCCAGCCCCCCCTCTACGCCAAACGCGAGATCGCCCTCGTCCGCGGCGAGGGGGCGTACCTCTTCGACTCCGAGGGGCAACGCTACCTCGACGCGATGAGCAACTACGGCGTCGCGATCCTCGGGCACGCCGACCCGGCGTACGCCGACGCCCTCGCCGACCAACTCCGGACGCTGACGACCGGCCACCAGAGTTTCTACAGCGACGTCCGCGCCGCGCTGCTGGAGGCGTTGGCCGGGATCGCGCCCGCCGGGCTTTCTCGGTTCTTCCTCTCGAACTCGGGCGCCGAAGCCATCGAGGCGGCGCTGAAGTTCGCCCGGGTGGCCACCGGCAGGACCAAGATCGTCGCCGCCAAGCGGGCCTACCACGGCCGCACCCTCGGCGCGCTGGCCGCCACCGCCGATCCGAAGTACCGGACGCCCTTCGCCCCGCTCGCGCTGGAGGTCACGCACGTCCCGTTCGACGACGCCGACGCCCTCGCCAACGCCGTCGACGCCACGACGGCGGCCGTCATCCTGGAGCCAATCCAGGGGGAGGGGGGCGTCTATCCGGCCTCCGACGCCTACCTGCGGGCGGCGCGTGACGTCGCGACCGAGCGCGGCGCCCTCCTGATCGCGGACGAGGTCCAGACCGGCTTCCGCACCGGCGCCCCCTTCGCGATCGACCACGCCGGCGTCGCGCCGGACGTGCTGGCGACCGCCAAGGGGCTCGCCAACGGCTTCCCGATCGGGCTGACGATGGCGACCGAGGCGGTCGCCAGCGCGCTGCCGGCCGGCACCCACGGCACCACCTTCGGCGGCAACCCGCTCGCCTGCCGCGCCGCCCTCTCGACGCTGGCGATCCTACGGGAGCGCGACCTCTACGCCCGCTCCGCCGCCCTCGGGGCGGAGATCGTGGCACGGGTGGAGGGGCTGGGCAGCCCCAAGATCCGGCAGGTGCGGGGCCGCGGCTTCATGGTCGGGATCGAGTTGAAGGAGCGCGTCACCCCGACCCTGCGCGCCCTCCAGGGCCGCAGCGTCCTCGCCCTCCCCGCCGGCCCGACCACGCTCCGGCTGCTGCCGCCGCTGGTCTGGGAAGCGGCGCAGGTGGACGAGTTCGTCGAGGCGCTGAGGGCGGTGCTGGGGTAGCGGGACGGCAGCGCGCCAGGCCGGGATCGCTGCCGAGGCGGACGCGCCGACCGCGGACCTGACCAAAGCCTTCATCCCGTAACCCATGCCCTCGACGACACGGCGAAGCTCGGGAAGGTAGCCGTCGTGGTCCCCGTGCTCCAGGCGTGATCGCGCGCTCGGGGCGGGTGGGGCGGGTCCGGAGCGCGCGGCGAAGTCGTCGACGCGCGGACCACGACCTTCCCGCGGTCCCCGGATGCGTTGCCCCGTCCCCCGCGCCGACGCCAACGCCACCGCACCGAGGTGCGCCGCGAACGCCGGGTCGGTCAACGAGCGGATCACGTTCCCCGGGATCTTGTCGTCGTCCGTCTCCCTCGGCACGACGATCATGTACTCGGTCTAGGAGACGCGGTCCCGATCTCGCGTGCCCTGCCGCTGGCGGAACACCTCGACCGCGACCCCCACCGTCGCCCCGTCGGCTTCACCGACGGGCAAGATGCCCGCACGATAGTCCGCCGAGACGATCCCACCCGACCACGATGTCGGCCTCGTGGTCCTCGACCAATCGTCGGGCCACGGTCGGCAAGGCCTCGCCGGCAAGCACGTCGAACGCCCTCACGTCCGCCGAGGCTTCGCCGTCGCTCCACCGGACGTGGTCATGCGGGCGGCGGTGCCGGTCCCCTTGCTCGTCGTCGACCCAGAAGCCGAACCGGCCACGCTGCACCACCCAAACCACGACCCGATCCTACGCCGGGGACGCGACCGCGTCGGCCCGCTCCGGCGCCCCCCGCTCCGTCGTGTAGCCCATCTCGAGCCAGGCGTTCCAGCCGCCCTGGAGGGCGGAGACGTTCGGGTAACCGCGTTCGATCAGGAGCCGCGCCCCACGGGCGCTGGTGTACTCGTCCGGTCAGGCGCAGGAGAGGACGACCGGCGGCCCCTTCGGGATCTCGGCCAGACGGCCGGGGATCTCGTCGACCGGCATCCGGATCGAGCCGGGGATGCGGCGGGCGTCGGCGGCGACGTTGGAGAGGCGGCGGACGTCGAGGATCGTCGTCGGCAACCCCTCGTCGAGGCGGCGTTTCAACTCGATCGGGAGGGTCCGGGCGACCTCGGCGGCCGGCTCGCCGCCGGCATGGAGGAGGAGGCCGGCGTCGGCCAGCGTCTCCTCCGGCAGGGCGGCGCGGCGCGCCTTGCGACCGTACCAGGCGCCCATCGGCGTCGCCGTCGTGCCGTGGAGCACGATCGAGGCGAGGACGACGACGCTGACGATGCCGAAAACGCGCTCCGTCTGCGGGATCCCCTCCGCCACGGCCAGGATCACGAGCAGCAGCGAGTTCAGCCCGCGCGGTCCGAACCAGGCGAGCAGCAGGCGCCCGTCCCAGCTCGCCGCCGACCGCGCCAGGGAGAGGAGGAACGCCAACGGCCGGGCGACGAGCAGCGTCAGCAGCGCAAAGAGGAGCGTCGCCGGCCCGAAGGCCGCCGTCGCCGCCGAGACCAGCGCCGCCCCGAGGAAGACGAAGGTCAGCAGCATCGCCACCTCCGCCGTCGTCTCCCCATACTCCAGGAAGCAGTCGCAGAGCTCGACGTCGATCACGGCGATCGTCAGCCCGGCGGCGAAGGCGGCGACGAAGCCGCTTCCCCCCAGCAGCTGCGCCGCCGAGAAGGCGACGAAGGCGGTGCCGAGCGAGTAGATCGACTCGTAGTCGCGGCCGATCATTCGCCGCTTCCGCAGCCACTCCACCGCCCGGACGCCGACGAAGGCGACCCCGACCCCGACCAGCGGCCCGAGCACCAGCAGCCCGAGCGCGAAGCGGCCCCACTCCCCGGCGCCCCGCTCCGCGCCGCTCGCCAGGACCGCCAGCAGCAGCGTCAGCGGCAGCACGAGCAGATCGTTCGCGCCGGCCTCCACGCTGAGGGTGTGGCGAACGGAGAGGGGCAGGCGGGTGTCGCGCGTCACGTCGCGCAGCAGGACGGCGTCGGTCGAGGCGAGGATCGTGCCGATCAGCAGCGCGAGCGCCCACGGCAGGTCGAAGAGGAAACGGGCCGCCAGCCCGACCAGGCCGATCGTCAGCAGCGCGCCCGGCCCGAGCGCCAACGCCGGCAGCAGCCAGTTCGTCCGCAACTGCCCAAGGTTGATCTTGATCGCGTCGGTGAAGAGGACCAAGACCAGGCTGACCGTCGCCAGCACCCGGACCGCGGGCGACTCGATCCCGAGGTCGATCACCCCCAACCCGGCCGGCCCGACCAGCACGCCGAGGGCGACGAAGACGAGCACCTGCGAGAGCGGCCCCCGCGCGACGAACCCCGAGGCCAGCCCGGAGACGACGATCACCAACCCGACCGCGCCGAGGTAGACGACGAGGGCGTGCTCGTCGAACGCTTCCTCGGCCGCCGTCTGGGCGACGAGCCACGGCCCCGCGCCACCGACGATCCCCACGACCCCGCGCTCCTGCCCGATTCCCGACGTAAAGCCCGGCCGCCGCGATGCCGGCGGGCGCCGCGCGCTGGCCGACCGACGGGCGCCGTCCCCCAGCGGGGCCTCACCGCCGCCCCGCGATTGGCTACACTCCTCCCCGGGTGGCCCAGCGTAGCACAGCGGCGGCGCGACCCACGACGGTGGTGCCCGGCGCGGAGGGGGCGGTCTCGCGTGGAGGATCTGCGCCTCGTCGTCGACCTCGTGCTGGCCCTCGGCGCCGCCTTCGTCGGCGGGATGGTCGCCCAGCGTCTCGGCCAGCCGGTCCTCCTCGGCTACATCCTGGCCGGCGTCCTGATCGGCCCGAACACCCCCGGCCTCGTCGCCGACCGGGAGCGGGTCGAGCTGCTGGCCAACCTTGGCGTCGCCCTCCTCATGTTCGCGCTCGGCGTCGAGTTCTCCTTCAACGAGCTTCGGCGCGTCCGCCGCGTCGCCCTCCTCGCCGGCGGCATCCAGATCCCGCTGACCGTCGCGCTCGGCATGGCGGTCGGCTGGGCGATCGGCTGGCCCCTCCCGGCCGCCCTCCTCCTCGGCGGCGCCTTCGCCATCTCCAGCTCGATCGTCGCCCTCAAGCTCCTCCTGGGACGGGGCGAGGGGGACAGCCCCCAAGCTCGGGTCGCCCTCGGGCTCGGCATCGTCCAGGACCTGAGCTTGGTCCCGATGCTGGCGCTGGTGCCGCTCCTCGCGGGCGACGCCGAGAACGTCGGGCTGGCGGTGGCGCGCTCGCTCGGCACCGCCGCCCTGGCGCTGGTCGTCGTCTCCGTGGTCGGAACGCGGCTCGTGCCGAAGGTCTTCTACGCCGTGGCGCGGACCGGGTCGCGGGAGCTCTTCCTCCTCTCCGTCGTCCTGATCGCCCTCGGCACCGCCCTCGCCAGCCACGAGGCGGGGCTCTCGTTCGCCCTCGGCGCCTTCCTCGCCGGCCTCGTCGTCTCCGAGTCGGAGTTCGACAGCCAGGTGCTGGCCGAGGTCATCCCGCTCCGCGACATCTTCGCCACGCTCTTCTTCGTCGCCGTCGGCATGCTCCTCGAGCCCCGCTTCGTGCTCGACAACGTCGGCATCGTCCTCGCAGCGATCGCCGCCCTCGTCATCGGCAAGCTGTTGATCACCGGCGGCGCCTTCCTCGCCGCCGGCGTCGATCATCGGACGGCGGCGCTGGGCGCCCTCCTGCTGGCCCAGATGGGGGAGTTCAGCTTCGTCCTCGCCGGCGTCGGCCTCGCCGACGGGGTGATCGACGGCGAGCAGTACGGCCTGGTGCTGGCCGTCGCCGTCGGCTCGATCCTGCTCGCCCCGCTCCTCCTCGCCGCCGCCCCGCGCCTGGTCGACCTCGCCGAGCGCCTGCCCGGCGTCGCGGCCCAGGAGCGGGGGCAGGCCGGCCCGGCGGCGGCGGACGGGGCGCCACTCGTCGGACACGTCGTCCTCTGCGGCTACGGTCGGGTCGGCGCCGAGCTCGGCGAGGCGCTGGAGCGGCGCGGCGTGCCCTATGCCGTGATCGAGATCAACCCCGCGGTCGTCCGGGAGCTGCGGGCGCGGGGGGTGCCGGCGTTCTACGGGGACGCGGCGGCGGAAGCATTGCTCACCGCCGTCGCCGTCGAGCGCGCCGAAACCCTGGCGATCGCCACCCCGGACCTGGTCACAGCCCACGCCGCCGTCCGGCTGGCGCGGCGGCTCAACCCCGGCATCCACGTCATCGCCCGCGCCACCGCCGGCGGCGAGGTCGGCCCGCTTGCCGAGGCGGGGGCGGACGAGGTGGTCCAGCCGGAGTTCGAGGCGGGGCTGGAGTTCGCCCGCCAGGTTCTGCGCTGGCACGACGTGGACGCCGGCGAGGTCACGGCCGCGATCGGCCGCCGCCGGACGGCGTTCTACGGGTCGGACGACGCCGCGTCGCGGCGGGGCTCGGTCTCGGGGACGTTGCTCCCCGTCGTAGTCCCCACCGCCGGGGGCGACGATGCTGTGCCCGCGGGTCGGTAGCCGGGCTGCGACGAGGGGACCGCACCCGATGTCCCCGCCCACGTCGATCGCGCGACGGACGCCGCCGGAACGGGCTCGACGGCGCCGAGGCATGGCGGCCCGACCCGAGCGGGGATCCGTGAGCACGACGACCGCGACCTCGTCCCCTCCCCGCGCCGTCCGGCCGATCGCGTCGCGGGCCGCGCTAGGTGTCGCCCACGCCGCAGCGGCCGTCGGCGTGGCAGTACCATCGGGTGCAGCAGTCGAGGTCGCTCCGGCAGGTGGCCCCTAGGGCGCCGCAGCAGGTGCCGGTGCCGGCGCCATGGCTGGTCCCGCAACGGGCGTTCTTGCCGCAGCACTGGGAGCTGCGCTTGCACGGCCTTAGGCGCCTTCTGCACGTCGCGGCGCCGGCATCGTCCCCCTCCAGAGCGATCGCGGCGCCGAGGCCGCCGATCAGCGCCCGCAGCGTCGTCCGGCGGGAATGGCCCCCCGTCGCCAGCGACCGCGCCAGGCGGTCGAGTACGGTCCCATTCATCTCATTCCTTCCCCCCCTACCGGGGCGCGGCGAATCGGTTCCTGCCCACACCGTGCTCGCCCCGCCACACCGTCCGGCGTCGGCCCCACGGGCCCGAGCCGGTGGCCGAGCGTTGACAATCGGCGGCGAGGCGCACGAGCGGACCGGGCGGAGGGTGGGCGACGCCGACTCCCCCGGTCCGCTCGGAGCGCCCCCGCGCGGCCGATGACAAATGGCTAGGCCTTACGGCATGTCTGTCCGCGGCACTCGAAGCCGACGCAGCAGAACGGGGCCCGGTCATCGCCGTCGCCGTTCTTGCCGCCGCAGGTGGCGCCGGCCCCGCCGCAACAGGTCGTATCGCTGTTGCCGGCGTTTCGCTGCACCCGGCAGAGCCGCTTCGTCTCCCTGGGGCAGCACTGCCGGGTGGAGGTGCACAGCGCCCCGGCCCGCTTGCAGCGCCGCGCCGCGCCCGCCTCCTCGGCGCCGAGCACCGACGCGGTGCCACTCCCCGCGATCGCCAAGGCGGAGGCGATCGCGGACTTGAGCACGCCCCGGCGCGAGGCGCCCGACGCGGCGAGCCGAGCGAGCTTGTCGAACGACGGTCCGTCCATGGTGTCCTCCCGATCCCGGCGACGACCGGCGCGGCGGCGACGCCGACGGCAACGGCGCGCCGATCGGCGCGCGCTCGTCCACCCCACCGCCTCCCTTCGCGGCGCTCCGTTCACGGACGAAGGGAATCGGGAGCGGTCGATACCAGCAGCGTAGCGAGGCGCGCCTCTCCTGGGAATGCCGAAGCTCCGGTACGTCCGCGGACCGCGATGCCGAACGCCGTACCGGAAATGGGGGGGACGCATGGTAGGATACCGATGCGTTGGTCTTGCGCGCGGGGTCTGGCCGCCGCGTGCGATCCTCCGAGCCGCGGGTCTCGACGCCATGATCGAGCCTCCCCGCTCCCGCAGCGCCATCCCGATCCCCCCGACGCCGCTGGTCGGTCGCGAGGACGCGCTCGCCGCGGTACTCGACCTGCTGCGCGATCCCCAGGTTCGCCTCGTCACGCTGACCGGCCCCGGGGGGGTCGGCAAGACGCGGTTGGCCCTCGAAGTGGCCCGCGCGCTCGACGGAGCCCTGCCGGACGGCGCCTACTTCGTTCCCCTCGAGGCGGTGTCCGACCCCGACCTCGTCCCGGCCGCCATCGCTCGGGCGCTGGGGGTAGGAGCGGTCAACGCCCGCTCTCCGCTCGATGCGATACGCGAGGCGGCGGGCCGACGCCCCCGCGTGTTGGTACTCGACAACTTCGAGCACGTCCTGGCCATGGTGCCGACCGTGGTCGACCTGCTGGCGGCGGGATCGGGGCTGCGAATCCTGGTCACCAGTCGGGAGACGCTTCGCGTCCGGGGTGAGCACGAACTGGTGCTCCGGCCGCTGGCGCTACCCGAGGAGACGGAGTCGGGGGCAAAAGGCCGCCATTGGCCGAGCACCGAGGCACTCGCCGCGTCCCCGGCCGTCGCGCTCTTCCTCCAGAGCGCACGGGCGGGCCGGGTCGGCTTCGCGCTGACCGACGACAACGCCGCCGACATCGCCGCGATCTGTGTCCGGCTCGACGGGCTGCCGCTCGCCATCGAGCTGGCGGCGGCACGGGTCGGCCATCTTTCCCCCGCCGCGATCCTTGCCCGCCTCGCCCGGCCGGGGTCGGCCCGGCTACCGCTGCTGACCGGCGGCCCCCGCGACGCCCCGGCCCGGCAGCGGACGATGCGCGACGCCATCGCCTGGAGCCACGACCTCCTCGACGAGGCCGAGTGCGCGGCGTTCCGCCGGTTGGCGGTCTTTGTCGGCGGCTTCTCCCTCGACGCGGCGGCGACGGTCTGCACCGAGGACGAGGGGGACGCCCTCGATCGCATACGCTCCCTCCTCGCCAAGAGCCTTGTCCGGGACGACGGGGACGGCGGCGCGGAGCCCCGATTTGGGATGCTCGAGACGATCCGCGAGTTCGGGCTCGATCGGCTAGCGGCGAGCGGGGAAGCGGAGGAGATCCGACGCCGCCACGCCGATTGGTGCCTGGCGTTCGCCGACCGCACCGGGCCGGAGGCGAAGGGGGCGGACGGCAGCGTTTGGCTGGAGCGCTTGGAACGCGAGCACGCGAACCTGCGGAGCGCCCTCGCCTGGCTGACGGACCGGGGCGACGCGCCGCGCCTGATGCGGCTGGCCGGGGCGCTCGTGCCGTTCTGGGAGGAGCACGCCCACTACGGCGAGGGGCGGCGGTGGTTAGAGACCTCGTTCACCCTGGATGGGGCGCCACCGCCGGCGGACCGGCTCCGCGTGCTGGAAGGAGCCGGCACGATGGCCTGGTACGAGGGGGATTTTGCCCACGCCAGCGCACGGCATGGCGAGGCGCTGGCCTTGGCCCGCGAGCTCGGGGATCGCCCCGCCGAGGCGGCCGCCCTTAACAACCTGGGCGTGCAGTCGATGGAACTGGGCGACTACGACCGGGCGACCGCCGGCTTCGAGGCGAGCCTGGTCGTCGCCCGCGCCGTTGGGGAGCCACGGGCGACGATGACCGCCCTGCACAACCTGGCGCAGGTCGGGCGCCTCCGCGGAGAGGGAGCGGTGGTCGCGCCGAGGATCGAGGAGTCGCTGGCGCTGGCCCGAGCAGTCGGCGAGACGTCGGCCATCGCCTCCGGTCTGACCGCGTTGGGGCACGCGATGCTGGACGGTGGCGATCAGCCCCGGGCGGCGTCGTTGTTCGGCGAAAGCCTCGGTCTTGGGCGCACGCGCGGGAACCTGGGGGATGCGATCGACGCCTTGGAGGGTTTGGCGCGGCTGGGTGCCGAGACCGGGCACGCGGAGCGGGCGGCGCGCCTCTTCGGGGCGGCGGCCGCCGCCCGCGACGCCGTCGGGGCTCCCTCTTCCCCGTCGGAAGCCGCCTATTTCGCGCCCAGCCTGAGCGCGCTTCGGAACGCCCTGGGCGCGGCGGGGCTCGCGGCCGCGTGGGCGGCGGGCCGGGCGCTTCCGTGGCGGGAGGCGATCGCCGAGGCCGTCGCGCTCGCCGCCGGCACGTCGCCGCCGTCACCCGAGGCCGGACCGATCGCCACGGTCGGCGGGCCGTCGCCAGCCGACGACCCGTGCATCACCCAACGCGAGCGGGAGGTGCTGCGGCTGGTGGTGGAGGGGCTGTCCGACAAGGAGATCGGTGCGGCCTTGGCGATCAGCCCGCAGACCGCGACCAAGCACGTCGGCAATCTCCTCCGCAAGCTCGACGTCCCATCGCGCACCGCCGCCGCGACCTTGGCGGTCCGCCGCGGCTTGCTCTGACCCGTCGCCGTCCGCGGCGCGCGATGGGGTCGCCGCTCACCCCGCCATGGCCCCAACCTCCGGCCGCATCACGGCGGGAACGACGACCCGCTTGACCACGTAGCCCGGCCCCAGCGCGCAGGCAGGGCGGGGATGATCGGCACCGGCCGCGCCGAAGACGGCGACCTCGACCGCCAAACGCGAGCGATGGCGCCCGCGGGGGCGTCCTGCGACTCGACCGCCTCCGCACCGCCGCGGCGAGCAGCGGCGCGCCAGTCCCCAGCCCGATCCGAACGAGCGGGCGCCGTACGGGCGGCAACCCCGGTACCCGAGCGCGCCCGGGGCGGAGAGATCCACCCCACCCCGGACGGGAAGGCCGACGGCGATCGCCGCCGGCACGCCGACCCCTCGGTCCGCCGCGAAC